>DULU01000010.1 GCA_012840225.1 Bacillota bacterium | reverse complement strand
GAGCGTCATATGCTGGGCAGCCATCTCTATATATTGTTTAAATTGATTCAGCTTGCGGATGCCGGCAAATTCCTTCGGAGGCGTATTGGGGCCGAAGGACCGGCCGCAGGCCTTGCACAGATAACGCCGCTGTCCCCGGCTGGAGCCGTTTTTGACCACGAGCTTTGCGCCGCAATGTGGGCACCCGCCGCCCGCCACCCCGCCCTCGGTCTTGTTATTCATGGGCCATCCACCTCCGGCCATCTGCGCACATACGTTCTGTTTAATTATACTATACAACCGGTCAGGTGGTAATATGACAGTAGTCATATCTTTCAGCACCGGCCTTTTGACTTCAGACTTGCCGACTTAATAATTACATGGGTGACTCCAGGCGATGGGGGGGCGAAATTTTTACCAAAGTAGCGCTTAAAAACGGGGATAGGCGAAATTTTTACCAAACCTGGTTTCGGCGGCTGGCTACCAACCCGACTGCCTGCAGGAAAACTCCTGCTAGCGACTGTGGATGGTAGCGTTGTCTTTCAACCTCCGCCGGTCATGGGTGAGCCGACTGTACTTTGGTAAAAAATTCGCGCCAGCCATCGAATTGCCTACCACGCCACTTCCCCACGCCGGCCAGGAAGGTATCCCATCACTGCAAAGCGAACAGACCGGGAACTGGAAAAATAACATCACCCCACCCAAAGGAGGTAGCTGTAGATATGGATATGAAAGGTAAAACAGCGCTGGTAACCGGCGGTACATCCGGCATCGGTAAAGCGACGGCCATATCCTTCGGCCGGGAAGGCGCCAATGTGATCATCGTCAGCCGCAATGAAGAAAAAGGTAAAACTGTGGAAAAAGAACTGAAGCAAATGGGGATCAATGCCGTCTGGCTGCAGGCCGACGTGGCCAAAGTTGACGAGGCGCGAGAGATGATCCGGAAAGCCAAAGATATCTACGGTCGCATAGATTATGCTTTCAATAATGCCAAAACCGGCGGCCGGGCCGATATGGTAGATAAGATCGACGAAGCCGAGTGGGAGAAGACCATGGCGGGAGTGTTGTCGAGCGTTTTTTACTGCATGAAATATGAATTGCAGGTCATGCTGGAGCAGGGTGGGGGAGCGATTGTGAACAATGCTTCCGTGGACGGGTTGCGGGGGTTTCCGTGGGACCCGGCCTATAGCGCCGCCAAGCATGGCGTGATAGGTTTGACCAAATCGGCTGCCTTGCAATATGCCAGGAATAATATCAGGATCAACGCCGTTTGTCCCGGTTGGATTTGGACACCACCCATAGAAGCTCGCCTGGCCCGCAATCCGGAATCCGAAAAAGAGATGATGATGCATCAGCCTATTGGCCGCTTTGGCCGGCCGGAGGAGGTAGCGGCCGCTGTGGTATGGCTTTGCTCGGACAAGGCCTCCTTCATGCTGGGAGCGGCGCTCACCGTCGACGGCGGCTATACTGCTGTATAAAGGCCGGACATTCATGATCACTGTGGTTACTCTTAATCCGGCGCTGGATAAATACTATCTCCTTCCCGGATTCGGTTTGGCGGGAGTGCACCGGGTAAAGGAAATGAAAGTCTTGCCTTCGGGCAAGGGCATCAATGTGGCCCGGGTTTTGGCCCGCTTTGGCGTGCCGGTACAGGTGACGGGAGTGGTGGCCGGCTACACCGGGCAAAGGATATGCCATGAACTGGACAGGCTCGGCATACCCCATGATATGCTGTGGTGCGAGAGCGGCGAATCCCGCCAGTGCCTGCTGGTCATGGACTGCTGGAGCCCAGCTCACAGCATCCATACGGAAATTCTGGAACCCGGTCCTCCTCTATCCGAAAAGGTTTTGGCGGATTTGACAGCCAAGGTAGGCGAGCTGGCCGGGGAGGATAACTGGGTGGTGCTCTCCGGCAGCCCGCCGGATCACGTGCCGGACGACTATTATGCTTCGCTTATCAAAGCCGCACACGCCCGGGGAGCGAAGACTTTGGTTGATGTGCGGGGGAAATGGCTGGCCGCGGCCGTGGCGGCCGGCCCTGCCGTCATCAAACCGAACCTGCAGGAATTCGAGGAACTGGTGGGTCCTTGTCCGTCGGTCGATGCGGTCCGGACGGCTGCACGCAGGCTCGTGGAGAAACATGGGATCAAGCTGATCATCATATCCCGTGGGCAAGAGGCCTCATTGGTGGTCACAGCTGACAGCTCTTGGCTGGTAGAGCCCCCTCAAGTGCCGGTGATCAGTGCGGTGGGATGTGGAGACACCCTGGTCGGAGGCTTTCTGGCCGGTTTGCACCGGGAGATGACGCTCATCGACGCCATATGCCTGGGCACGGCGGCGGCCTCCGCCAGCGCCTGCCGGATCGGAGCCGGAGAATTCGCTGGTGACGAGGCCAGGCGGCTGCGGCCATTTGTACAGTGCAAGTGTTTAAATCAGTGAAAAACGCCACGTTGACACCAATGTGGTGCAGGAATAGTATAGACACTCAGGAGCTGTTGCCTTGTGACCGCCATAAAAACTGTTGCCAAATCCCCTGCCCCTGTAGAGCAAACCGCCTACCTATCGGCCCTGGTGACCATGGTGCTATGGTCGTCGGCCTTTGCCGGCATTGAAGCGGCGCTGGTCGACTACAATGCCTACCAGCTGACTTTGCTGCGCTTCGGCACCGCTTCGCTGGCTTTTGCCGTCTATGCCGCCATCACCCGCCTGCCGCTGCCGGAGGTGCGCGACCTCCCCAAATTGATCCTGGGCGGCCTGACGGGTATCACTTGCTACCATCTCGCGCTCAACCTGGGTCAGCAGATGGTGACGGCCACTACGGCCAGCCTGATCATCGCCACCTCGCCGCTTTTCACCGCCATTTTATCAGGATGGTTACTGAAAGAGAAGTTCACCGTCACCAAATGGATCGGCATGGGCGTCTGCCTCGGCGGCATCCTGATAATGATATTGAGCAGGGGAGAACAGCTGGAATTTACCAAGGGAGCATTGCTCGTCCTCTTCTCCGCCATGGTCATTCCCATATACTTTGTGCTGCAAAAGCCGCTGCTTACCAGGTATCACCCGGTACAGCTGTCGGCCTACTTTACCTGGTTGGGCACTCTACCCCTCCTGGTGTTCTGCCGGGGTCTGGGGTCGGCCATTGCCGCCGCATCGGCAGGAAGCACTCTGGCAGCCGTGTATTTGGGGCTTTTTCCGGCAGCCGCCGCCTATGTCACCTGGAGCTACACCCTGGCCAGGCTGCCGGCCGGGAGAGCCAGCAGCTTTCTTTACCTGAACCCGCCCTTGGCCGCCCTCATTGCTTACCTATGGGTGGGAGAAGTGCCGTTGCCTGCCGAACTGCTGGGGGGCGCCATCGTATTGGCAGGTATATATCTGGTCAATCATAAAGGGCGGAACCGATAGCCGTTACCGTGACGTGGGTGGCCAGATGCACTGTTGTTCCTACGGTGCGTTGTTCCACTTTCAGCTGCACTTCGCCGGCGCCGGCGGCTTTGGCTCTTTTTGTGGCTTCCTGAGCGGCAAGCGCTTCGGCGGCGGCCAGGGCTTCCGGCAGTCCTTTGTATTTTCCATTTTCGGTCGCCAAGCCGGTCAGGTAGTAGTGCATGATTCCGGCGGTGGAGTATTCAGGCATCACCGTACAGGTAGCCGAACACACCACATTGCTGGTGACGGCGCCGATGGCCCCCGCCACATCAGCCAGGGAGGGCACCATCAGCTTGGCCCCCAGCATCTCTGCGGTTCGCTCCAGATAGACTCCTCCCGGTGCGCCAAGGGCAACGAGGGGGTAGTGGAGAGAGAAGCGACAATGCAAACCACCGTATTGTTCGGGTGAAGAGGTGCCCAGACCTAAATCGATGAGGGCGGCGCAAACGGCCTCCAACCCCGTAAGTTGGTGCGCCGGGTGGTGCGTCAGCCCGCCGCGGCCGGGGAGTTGATCCGGAAGCCCCGGAAGCCGGTGCGGCGGAATCTCCAGCCCTCCGCCGCTCTCCAGAAGCTTGGTCAATATTTCCAGAGCCAGGCGGCGGCTGATCATCTCGCGCACCGCAGATACAAATTCCTCAGAGGTCATTGAGAGCATTTCTGCTGTGGCGGCAGTCGCCAGCCGGGCCGGTGCGGGGTCCCACAGGCGGAGGAGACCGGCTGCATGCAGGATATCCGTGGGAGTCAGGCCGATACGCTGGATGATGCCGAGCTGTTCCCATCTCGTGGTGTCCAGCAGATATGGATGAGATATATTCAGGGCGGCCGCCAATTGGCTCAAGGAAAGGGGGCCACCCGCCTGAGCCAATGTCTCGAACAGGTGGCCATCGCCAGCCCAGCGGCGGTCCTCAGCGGTGCGATGGTGATCACCGGCTAGGTGGCGATCGCCACCGCTAAGCCTTTCCGCTGCTTGAGGCTTCTGTAGTAACAGAAAATCAAATAATTGCGTCAGGGGCAGACCCTTATCCGCCGCAGCCAGGCGCTCGATTTCCGGAAGCATCTGCGGGTATTCGGCAGCGGCCGCACAAAGCGGCACCACCCTTTGAGGTCCGATTTCAATAGAGAGCTGCCTGGAGATCTTCACATGGCTGTCGCCGCCCAAGGCTGTGGTGCGGGCTTTCACTGCCGCCACACTGGTGCGCCATTTCCCCACCGCTGTCCCTTTGGGGTTGAGTTGGGGGCGACCCCCTCGCAACAGAGCAATGTCGGTGGAAGTCCCCCCTGTATCCACAATGATGCAGTCCGGCACTTCGGACAGAGTGGCCCCGCCGATGCAGCTCGCCGCCGGCCCGGACAGGATGGTCTGTACAGGTCTCTGCAGGGCGGCCTCGGCCCGCACCAGGGAACCATCGCCCTGAACGATCATCAGGGGAGCCTTCAGACCATGCCGGCGCAGCGCTTCCTCTACCGAAGAAATGAGCTGTCTGATGATGGGTATCAACCTGGCGTTCAGCGCCACAGTGGCCGCCCGCTTTACAGAATGCATCTCATTGGTCAGCTCGTGACCGCAGGTGACAGGCAAAGAGGTCAGCCGACCGGCCAACTCGGCCACCGCCAGTTCATGGGCCGGATTGACCACGCTGAGATAGCCCGAGATACCGATGGCCTCCACCTCGTCCTGCATGGATAAAATGGCTTGCCGGGCCTGCTCCAAATCAGGCGGGACAATCTCGTTACCGGAAATATCGAAACTGCCCGGAATGAAATAAACCTGATCATGCAGGGTCAGTCCGACTTCGGGTGCCAACTGTTCCATCAATTCCCGCTGATAGCCGATGAGAATCAAGCCTTCCCGCCCGCCTCGTCCCTCCAATATGGCGTTGGTGGCCAAGGTGGTCGAGAGCGAAATCACTTCCACGCCGGAGAAGGAATCGGGGCCGAGAGCAGCCACAGCTTCACCGATGCCGATAGCCAGGTCATGATAGGTTGTCCTCGCCTTGGCCCGGCGGAGAACTTTCCCGGCGGCGAAATCGTATAGACAAGCGTCGGTGAATGTGCCGCCGGTGTCGATGCCGATACCCAGTTTTTCAGACAAGAAAACAGGTCTCCCCTTTCAACTTAAAGCGGACCGGTTAATATAGCGGACCAGCTAATATAGCGGGCCGGCTAATATAGCGGGCCGGCAGTCTTCGCCGCCGTCTCATCCAGTATGGCGTTGATTTGCCGGCAGGCGTCATACAAAGCCGACTGTGCCGGAACATTACCGCTGTTGATTTCCTGCACAGCTTTATCCCATACGGCAGCAATACCATTCCAGTTTATCACCAGCGGCAATGGCCTGGAATTGCCGAACACGTTCGGGCTCATGTCGTATGGCGGCTCGCTGCTGGTTATAAATCTGGTGGAAAAAGCCACCGATTTAAGCCATGGAGCGCTGACATAATTGGTGGTCATCACCTCCGCAGCGTGCCGTCCGGTAAAGAACTTAACAAAGCGCCAGGCGGCTTCCATGTGCGGCGTGCTTTTGGCGATGGAAATGACGTTCATCTTGGCATAGCCGACCGATCCGGCAACACCCTGCGGCTGGTGGGCCAGATACCAATCGAAGTCGCCTCCCCGGGAAATCTGCTGCCTCAACAGGGCTACATTTGGATATAAAGTAGACAATACGCCGACCCGGCCGCTGTAGAAATTGGCCGCCACACTGGTAACGTGATATACATTTTGCAGATCGCCGAGCATCTGAATGGCGCTGTAGGCCTCCGGCTGATCGAGAACGCATTTGCGCCGGTCTTCCGAAAGAATGGAGCCGCCGTTGGAGAACACCCAGGAAAACCACCGTCCCGGTACATAACCAAACTGGTCGGGCCGGTTATCGCCGTTCAGATCCTGGGTAAGGGTGCGCACGGCGTTGATGAATTCGGCAAAAGTCCATGCTTGGTCCGGATTGGCGGTAGGCCGGGGTTGCTGCAGACCGTAATTATCAAAAAGCTGTTTGTTTATGGCATAAACATCGGTCCTGAACCCGCCGCCCCAAATAGGTAGCCCATAGCGGTGGCCATTATACATGACGCCGTCCCAAAACGGTTCAAAGAAATCATCGACATCGATCTCGCCTCTGGCTAAAAGCGGCTCAAGATCCAGGGTCCAACCGGCGGCAAAAGCTTCTTTGGAATTAAAGCTGTCGAGGAGCATAATGTCCGGAGGTGTGCCGCCGGCGACCATCACCGCCAGCTTATCACGATATTGCGTACTTATCTGGGTGATGACAATGCGATCCACTTCCGGATCGCTCTCGGCGAACTCGGCAGCCAACTTGTCGAACAGTTCCTTCTGCGGTTGGTTACCCCACATGGTCATGGTAAGAGTAATGCCTGCCGAGACACCGGCACTAACGGATAACATCAACGCTAAAGCCGTCGCCAGGCATATGATGAGGTTCCAATATGTACGCATGTTCCAGCTCTCCCCCTTCTCCGTCTCCTTTTTTTGCTTCCTTCGCCCTGACCTAAATCATTTCTGCCGGCAACACCTTCCGTTGTCCGCTCTTCCTCCTTTCAGCCGGAATGATCTTTGGAGCCGCCTCACCGGCTTCGATCATCCGCCGGACTAGACGCTCGGCAAGCATATCGGCCAATTCCCGATGCGAGTCCAGTCCCACCAAGTTGGTGATTTCGTACGGATCTGCCTCCAGGTCATATAGGTATTCCTCAACATAGGTATCCGATCCGGCATCCCGTCCCGGCTGCTTCTGCGGTGCCGTCACTCCATATTTCCACCGTTTGGTGCGTATGGCTCTTCCCACCTGAGACTCGCTGATCTGTACGAATACCTCTTGTGGCCATGACCGGCGCCCTTCTTTTCTGCTGCGGCCGCCGCCAAAACCTGTGCCGCCGCTATAGGTGCCGCTGCCATGCAGCAAGGGTAAGATGGAAGAGCCCTGCATTTCCGGAGGTATGGGAATGCCGGCCGCGTCCAGCAGAGTCGGAGGAATATCGATCAGGCTGACCAATTCCTCCACACAGCCCCCGCCATTGAATCCCGGCCCCTGAATGGCTGCAGGCACCCGGATCGAGCTCTCATGGCAGGATCTTTTATATTCCCTGTTCCGGGTTCTAAAATGACAGCCATGGTCCGAAGTGAAAAGAACGATGGTATTCTCCAATAACTGCAGGCTTACCAGAGCGTCCAGCAGTCGCCCCAGAGCCTCATCAAGCCGCTTTACCTGGCCCCAATAGCCGGCCAGGTATTGATGCACACTGCCTCCGAACGCCGCCAAGTCCGGAGGAGTCCAGCGCCCGGTGTAGCGTTCTCGATAACCGCGAGGCGGCGTGAAATCATCTATTTCATTTTGATGATGCGGCTCGACGTGGGAGATCATCAGGTAAAACGGGCGGGAACCGTCCCGGGAGGCGATATAGCGAATAGCGGCGTCGACGACGGCATCTACCCTGTAGCCGGGCAGAGTGACAGGGCGGTTGTCGTTATCAAACATAACGGTATGGTATGCTCGTGAGGTGAATTCCAATATATTGGCCGCCAGCCAATATTTATAGCCTCCCCGATAGGGCTCGGTCACCGGATCGCCGGGAGCCAAATGCCATTTGCCGATATATGCTGTGTCGTAACCCGCTGCACCGAAATAATGCGCCAAGGTTTTTACATTGGGTGGCAGAGGCCGGTTGTTGGTGAAACAACCTGTGGCGGTAGGATATAACCCGGTCTGGAGGACGGAGCGGGCCGGCCCGCATACCGGCTGAGGGGTGAAGGAGTTATATAAATGTGTTCCTTGCCTGGCCATCCGGTCAAAGTTCGGAGTCAGATCGAGCGGGTTTCCATGAATACCTGTAGAATCCCAGCGCTGCTGATCTGTGAAAAAGATGATGACATTCGGCTGAGGATGATTCATCGATGCTTACCTGCCGTTCCGGCTTCGCATGATATATTTAGTACTTATTTCTGGAAACGCCCATGGGAATCCCTTTGATAAAGCAGTGATTTTGTTTTCCAATATCTATTCGGATGTGGGTAACAGCTTTGTGGGTGAGATGGATAGGGGCAGCAGAAGGTCGGCAGGTAAAAAATGGTGGGGTATATAATAGAGACTGGACAAGGAGGCGCTACAAGGAGGCGTTACAGGAATGAAGATAGGTTGTTGTGCGGCGAAGTCACAGTTGACCCGGCAAGGCGGATCGTTTACCACAGCAGATATAACCTCCCGCTTGTCTTGGTATATAGATGTTGGGGTCGATTTTCTCGAATTGGGCGTAAACTGGCTCGCCGCTCTTGAGGATCGGGATTTACGCTCATTGGTGGAGGCTTTGACGGCTTCTCCGCTTTCTGTTCCGGCTTGTAACCTGTTCTTGCCGGGATCGATGGCCATCATCGGCCCCAATAGGGATATGGCGGAAATACGCCGCTATCTGAGCCACGCCCTGGCCAGGGTGGAACAACTGGCTTGCCCTTGCGTGGTTTTCGGCAGCGGTGGGGTGCGCCGCTTCCCGGATGACTATCCGGCCGATTTGGCCTGGCGGGAGCTCAAGGAGTTCTGTCTGGCGGCTGCCGATGAAGCCGCCCGCCGGCGCATAACCATCGCCCTCGAACCGTTGCGGTATAAAGAATGCAATGTTATCAACTCTGTGGCCACCGGATACGCTTATGTAGATGTGATCGCTCATCCCCATTTCCGGCTTCTGGCCGATACCTATCACATGGAAGAGATCGGCGAGCCCCTTTCGGTACTCACCACTATCTATCCTCATCTCTATCATATGCATACCGCCGATACCGGCCGTGTCCCGCCCGGCCAAGGCAACTACCCGCATGCCGAATTGTTCAGCGTGCTGAAAAAGGTGGGATATGACAAAAACATCTCCATCGAGTGTCGCTGGCAGGATTTCGACAAAGAATTGCCGCCGGCCATCGCCCATCTTAAAAAAGCATACGCCTCGGCGACCTGATTACACCTTCCAGGGGCTTGACTTCACTTACCAGGCGGTGGCTCCGCCTTCCACCGGCAAGACTATGCCGGTGACAAAAGCAGATTCCCTGGAGGCCAGGTAGATCACAGCCCAGGCCACATCTTCAGGGTGGCCCACCTTGCCCAGCGGATGCCTCTGCACCACTTCCTGCCAGGCTTCCGGGTCTTGCCTTAGATCACCTGTCATAGGGGTGGCCACCCACCCGGGCGCCACGGCATTCACTCTGATGCGGGGCGCATAACTCACCGCCATGGCTCGGGTCAGGGCGATGACCCCGCCTTTGCTGGCTATATAGGCATGGGTGTCGTGCGGGGGTCTGGGTCCGATGAGGGCATCGTCGGAAGCGATATTGATGATGGATGCCGCAGGGGAATTCATCAGCAGGGGGACAAAATGCTTGCAGGTATAGTAGACGCCGGTGAGATTGACGGCCAGCACTTCTGCCCAGGTGGCGGCGGGTACCACATGCACCGGCCCGTCCCCGAGCGGCCTACCGCTGATGCCGGCGGTGTTGACCAAGACATCCACCCGGCCGGCAAAATGGTCGGCCGCCGCCGCAGCAGCCTCCCTGACCTGGTTTTCGTCGGTGATATCGACTTGCCGGAAGGCCAAAAGGGGTCCGGCTTTCCCGGCTCTTTTCCCAGGTTGGCCTGCACTGCCTGTCGCCCCGGCCTCCGACAAAGGCTGTGACTGAGACAGTTTCTGAGTCTGAGACAGAGCGCGGGTCAGGGACTCCAGCCCGGCGGCATTTTTATCGAGCAGGAATAGGGAGGCACCTTCCGCCGCCGCACAGCGGGATATGGCCGCACCGATGCCTCCTGCCGCCCCCACAATCACCATATTCAAGCCGTCAAGGCGACGGCGTTCCCCTTTTTCACATGGAATGCACTTCAACTCTGCTCTTCCCTCTCCACCTCAGCCTGCCCGGACCACCCACATGATTCCCTGATTACCAAATGGCAAGGTAAGGTCAGCTTGACCGGATGGTCGGGTCCCGTTCCTTCGATCCTTTGCTTGAGCAGACGGGCGGCCTCCTCTCCCATCTGCTGCAACGGTTGCGCCACCGAAGTCAAAGCCGGGCACAAGAGGCGGGATCCTTCCATGTCGTCATTGCCCACTATCGCCAAATCCTCGGGCAGGTGCAGACCGGCTTTGGCTGCGGCATATATCACACCCAATGCTACCGTGTCGTTGAGGGTATACACAGCACTCGGGCGGCGGCGCGCCCCATCATTATTCATGAGGTAATGCAGAGCGTCGCTTCCCTGTTTAACGTCAAATTCCTGGTCGGGCAATCTCACCACATAATCCTCCGGCGGCTCAATACCCGCCTCTTCCAGCGCCTTTATGTAGCCGCGGTAGCGCCCTTCTTCCGCCAGTGAACAGTTTTCGGCATTCTGGCGGCGATATATAAAGGCAATGTCCCTGTGACCGCAGCTTATTAAATGTTTGGTGGCGATATAGCCGGCATGCAGATTATCGCAATTCACTTCATCGATATCGGGCTCTTCAACGGCGGTGTTGACCAAAACCAGCGGCATATTCTCCCGGCGCAGCAGGTCGAGGGCGCTTGCTACTTCCTCTTCGGGAGCGTTGGTCCGCAAGATGATGATCAATCCGTCGATGCGGCCCTCAAGGAAATATTTTACAGCAATGGCGGCGCTCTTGGTCATATCGGCACTGCCCAGATCGCAGAGGGTCAGACTATACTCTTCCTGGCGCAGGTATTGCATCATGCCCCGCAGCGGCCTGGTCAGCATGTAACTGTTCGATTGCCAGCAGGAGATGAGACCGATGGCATATGAACGGTGTGAGCTGATGGAACGGGCGGCCAGTTTGGGAATATAGCCCAGGCGGGCGGCGGCACTCAGCACTTTCTGGGTGGTACTCTCGCTGATGCCGACCTTGGTGTTTTTGTTGATCACCGCGGACACCGTGCTGCGGGATACCCCGGCTTCCTTGGCCACATCAAAGCTGGTGATGCGCCGCTTGCTCTTTGGCCTGCTGTCATCTCCGCCGCCAAAGCGCTCAGGGTGGGTTTTTTTGTGGTTTTCTTTGCCGTTGCATAATGTCATCTGTCATAGACAACTCCATATGGCGGATCTACCGGTTTTTCTTCGCCACCACCATCTCACCTACCTTTTTAGCAAAGATAAGCATAGATAAGCATAATTTTTACAGGCGTTTATTTTTTTCATTTTTGGCAGGTGTATTATCATGGGCCATGGTATTTATTGTTTATCGATAAACGGAACTATAGAACCATATATGAAAGGGGAGATCGAACAATGAAGCATGGAGCAGGATTCAGGAAAACACTGGTGTTAACGTTGGCTTGCTTGGCTCTGTTCTTTGGCGGCACATTTTCATCTCTGGCGGCGGAAACAACACTTACCGTGTGGGTATACTCTACCGGCACACAAAAAGAATATCAGTTTGTAGCCGATCTTTTCGAGAAGCAAAATCCCGGCATCAAGGTAGATGTGCAGTTGCAATCCGGCGGTCAACCGGAAGTTATGCAGAAATTAATGCTGTCCATTGCTGCCGGTACACCTCCGGATGTATCCTGGATTGAAGGTTCCGGCGTGATTGAATTTGCCGCCCAGGGCTTGTTGATGGATGTAAGCCGGGCGGTGGAGGGCCTGAAATTTACCCCTGCCGACGTGGTGGAAATGACTTATCAGGGGAAAATGTGGGCCGTTCCATATCATACCGCTGTTCGTGGCTTGTTCAAACGTGCCGACATCTTCCAGGAAGTCGGTCTCAATCCTAATATCGACCCGGCAGACTTGGATGAACTGTATGAATGGAATAAAAAGCTGGTTAAACAGAATCCCGACGGCAGTTTTTCCCGGGGCGGAATTATACCCTGGACCGGTAACTGGGGTGCTCCCCGCCTGGATCTGGACTTTCGGCGGTCAGTTGATCGAAACCGTCGGCAGCACCATCAGGCCGACCGCCACCTATCCCAAAAATATAGAAGCTTTCAAATGGATCCGCACCTGGGCTCAGTTCTATGGCTCCCTCAGTCCGGTAGCATCCGGGGTGACAGGATTCCAGAACGGCACGGTGGCCATGAACGCCGGATCCAGCAGTGAAGTAAATAGTACGGTGAATGCCGGTATTTCCTTCACCATCGGCCGTGTACCTCACCCGCCCGGCGGCCAAAACGGCACCTGGGGCGGTGGTACAGCGGTGGCGGTGCCGGTAGGTGTGAAGAACGTCGACCTGTCAATGAAGCTGGCTCGTTTCTTCGGCGAAACGGAAGTGCAAGTCCAGCGCTTTTTGTCACCTGTCGGTGCGGTGCTCCCTGCCAACTGGGATGCCCTGATTACGGTTGGGCGCCAGCTGCCCGCTGTGTGGGGGCCGCTGCTCGACCAATTCCCGGAGGCCAGGCCGCGCACTCCGCTCTGGATCGATTACTATGTCAACCAGCTTAACCCGGCGATGAACGCCGTGGTCAGAGGCGACAAGACTCCGGAACAAGCTCTGGAGGAAGTCCAGCTGGTGATGGAAGAGCGGTTTAGAGAAGTGTTCGGTAAATGAGGCGTTTTTGAATATGGAGGGGAGCATCGGTGGGCGCGCCCGGCGAGGGGCCGCGCCCCTTTTTTGTCCCTCGATGCCCCTCCCAGCGCTCCCAGGTGAGCTCCTTCCCCAGGCAAGCCTATTTTTTCATTCCACAGGCTAGCCCATTTTCGCTTTTTTCCCTTCCTTCCCATCCAAATACATACATTGTCCTTTTTACCATCTCGGACAGGATTTTGCACCTGCTCTATAGTATTAATAAATGGCTGTCACATGACAGGAGTACAGAGTCGTACACATACGCCCAGGCGCATGACGCCCACAGGTGCAAACAGATGCAGGCGAGCTCACGCAGGCGCGCCGGAAGCTTTGTCGAACACAATTGATCAGTACACAATTGATAAGAGGATAAGAGGTGGTTTTATCGGAAGAAGGAGGAAATGTGCAGCATGAGGTTAATTTATGAGGTTAATTTACCGGCAGAGCAAGTGAGTGAGCGAGTGCTTGCAGAGGAGGGAAGGCTATTGAAAATGAGAGCAAAACCGCATGTTAGACAGGTAACCATGACAATGGCTTTAGTTTTGATGTTGTCGCTTATTTGGACCTTCCCAGGCTTGGCCAAGGTTCCCATTACCATGTGGCTTTCTTCACAACCAGCCACAGTAACCCCTTGGGCCGAGAGTTTCCAAGACAACTTTAATAAAAGCCAAAACGAGATTGAGTTGACCCTGGAAGTCCATCCTTCTGTCACTTTATTGAGAGAAAAACTGATAGTGGCCATGGCTGCCGGCGTAGCCCCCGATCTGTTTTACGAATCCAACAATGTCATCATGCAGTGGGCAAACTCCGGTTCGGCTATTCCTTTGGATAAATATATAGACAACATGCCCGACCGGAAAGACTTCATTCCCGATGTGCTGGAGTCGATGCGCTACAAAGGCCACATCTACGGATTCCCCTTCTCGGTGTGGTCGGTCGGCGATGTCTACAATCTCGACTTGTTCGTCAACAGCGGCGTAGGCCAAGTCAACACCTGGGATGAGATGATTGCTGCCGCCCGCAAGATCCGCCGGGAAAACGCCGCCGGTCAGGTGGAAATTTGGGGCTACGCCAGATCACTGAATAACGCTCTCTATGATTTCATCGATCTGGAACTGGCGATGAACCAGCTGGGTACCACGATGCTGCCTCCCGAGGCAACCAAGGCCCAGTTAAACAACGATGCCGGGCGCAGGGCTCTGAATTATATCATTGATGCCAAAATGGCCGGCATGGCCAACACTGCGGCCGCCTCCACCCGCCTGGCGGAGGGGAAAGTGGCCGTGCAGCATATGTATGCCGGTTACAGCCTGGTCAATCTGGCCGAAGCACACAAAAATATCAATTTCAGCTTCAGGCGCTATGTCGGTCCGGAAAAAGGCCGGGATATGATCCACTTCAATGCCGGCACTTTTATGATCGTATCCACCACGAAATACCCGGATCAAGCCTGGAAGGTGCTGGAAGCCTTTATCAAACCTGAAAATCTAAAGGGCTATATTTTGGCTCACGGGGCCTCCCTGCCCAGCCGTATCTCGCAAATCTACGACAAAGACCTGCAGAGCAGCCAGTACCTGCAGGAGTTGGTCAATACTTTACATGCGCCTATGACCCCCTATGGGCCAATGCATCCATATTATACCGACGTCCGCATCCCGGCCGGCGAGTTACTTTCGAAAGCGGTTACAGGCGAGTCGGCTCCTCAGGCAGCTTTGGAAGAAGCCGAGAGATTAATCAACCAGATAATCGAAGAGAAGATGTCTATACAATAAATACAATAACGATAAGTTAAAAAGCTAAAAGGAAGGGGAGAAAATGATGAAACGCAGCGTAAGTTTGGTACGGACTATTGGATGGATGTTGTCGTGTTTTGTTCTGGTCTTATGCCTCACCATCCCTGCCATGGCGGAAACCCTCACCGTCTGGGTAGGCGACGGTACCGTCAGGCTGGCCGAGTACCAGGTGGTAGCCGATCTGTTTGAGAAGCAGAATCCCGGCCTCAAAGTCGATCTGCAGCTGCAATCCGGCAGCCAGGCCCAGATCATGGACAAACTGATGCTGGCCATCGCCGCCGGCGCGCCTCCGGATGTCACCTGGTTTGAAGGCTCGGCGGTCATCGAGTTTGCCGCCCAGGGCTTGCTGACCGAGGTAACCAATGCGGTGCGCGGCCTCAAATTCACACCCGCCGACGTGGTGGAGATGACCTATGCGGGGAAAATGTGGGCTGTGCCCTATCACACCGCTGTCCGCGGTTTGTTCAAGAATGTGGACATTTTCGAGGAAGTCGGTCTAAATCCCAATATCGACCCGGTGAGCCTGGATGAGATGTATGAATGGAACAAAAAGATGGTCAAGCAGAATCCCGACGGCAGCTATTCCCGGGCCGGCATGGTGCCCTGGGTCGGTAACTGGGGTGCCCCTGCCTGGATTTGGACCTTCGGCGGCGAGCTGATAGAGACGGTGGGCGATGTCATCAGGCCGACGGCCACCAATCCCAAGAACATAGAAGCCTTCAGGTGGATCCGCACCTGGGCTCAGTTCTATGGTACGTCCAGCCCGGTAACCGCCGGTTGGACGGGCTTAGCCAACGGTACGGTAGGTATGACGCCCGGCTCCAGCAGCGAAGTCGCCCGTATCTTGGAAGCCGGTACCTCCTTCACCACCGGCCGCGTGCCTCATCCTCCGGGCGGCAGGAACGGCACCTGGGGCGGCGGCACGGCGGTAGCAGTGCCGGCCGGGGTAAAGAATGTCGACCTGGCACTTAAACTGGCTCGTTTCTTCGGCGAAACCGAAGTGCAAATCCAGCGCTTCCTGTCGCCCGCCGGCGTGGTCCTGCCCGCCAACTGGGATGCCCTGATGACGGTAGGACGGCAGCTGGATCAGAGGCTTTGGGGACCGCTGCTCGACCAGTTCCCGGAGGCCAGACCGCGCACTCCGCTCTGGATCGAATACTATGTCAACCAGCTTAATCCGGCTATGAACGCTGTAGTCAACGGAAGTAAAACTCCTGAAAAGGCTTTGGAAGACGTGCAGCTGGTCATGCAGGAGCGGTTTGCCGACATCTTCGGCAAATAATGCGGTATATATACAAGCAGATATAGACTCAATGGATGTAAATGTATAGGGATAATCGGCGCGGCCGGTGAGGCCGCGCCTCATTTGTATCATGCTAAGGCACGCCGGCACACCTAGCACACGAGCACACCAACATGCCGGAAAGAAATGGGGTTAAGTTTACATCATGGGAAAAATACGTTTTGCTGTTTTAGGGGCGGGTAACATTGCCCGGGCCCATGTCAGGCCACTGACCACCATGAGCAATGTCGAAATAACCGCCATCATCGATGCCGTCCCGGAAAGAACCACCGCCATGGCCGCCCTTGTCAAGGAAAGCCTGCCTGAAGCAGAGCCGCGCCTCTACACCGACTTTGACGCCGCTCTGGCCGACGGGAACTTCGATGCCGTCAGCATATGCCTTCCCACCTGGCTCCACGCCTCCGCTACCGTCAAAGCTGCAGCCCATGGCTGCCATGTCCTCTGCGAAAAGCCTATGGCCTTATCCCTGGCCGATGCCGACCAAATGATCGCTGCGGCGCAAAAAGCCGGGGTAGTTTTGTCGATTGCTCAGTGTCGGCGCTACGACAATCATTGGCTGACTTTTAAAGAAGCTGTACAAAGCGGGGTCATCGGTCGCCCGGTGGTATGGCGCTCCATCAAAGCCGGCCCCGCTCCCGGCGGCCGGTCATGGTTTATGGAAGCCGACAAAGGTGGAGGTCCCCTGATCGACGGCGCTATCCATAACTATGATTTTGCCCGCTATATCTTTGGGGAAGCCGAGCGTGTCTATACCAGCAGTGCCAAACTAAACGGTGCTTACTCCGCCGTCGACACCGGCACCGCCAATATCACTTTCGCCAGCGGCGACCTGTTGACGCTCTCCTGGTCGTGGGCTATGCCTACCGGAGTAGGCAGCGGCCATGAAGATATTTTGGGCCCCGAAGGCATACTATATCTATCTCCACCCGCCGGCGCCACGCCTCCACCTCCGCCTGCCGATGCCAATACCAGGTATCTGGCTGTGCAGCGCCCGGGCGGCGAGTATGAATATATCCCCTGCCCGAAAAACAATATGTATAAAGCCGAGATAGAAGCCTTCATCGCCGCCATACAAAGTGGCGGCACCACCATCTCCGACGGCGTGGATAACAGAAAAAGTCTGGCCATCGGCCTTGCTGTTTTGGAATCAGCCGCCAATGGCCAGGTGATCAAACTGTAAATCTGTAATCCAAATGTGATGTTTAAAACCTGGGAACGGTAAGCGGTGGCCTAAGCTTGTGCGGCGGCCACCGCTTGCAGCCAGGCCATGGCGATAATGGAATGGCCGGCCACGGTGGGATGACAACCATCAACCAACCATGTGACCTCAGGATTTCTCTCCAGCGCCTCAAGCAAATAGCGGCGCGCGGGAACATATATAGCTCCATACTCCGCCGCCAGTTTTTGTACTTCCTGATCATATTCGCCCAGCAGCATATTCAAATCGCTCAAGAGGTATTTATCGATCAAAGTAGGCGAGACCAGCACAAATTTGGATATACCGGCCTGTTTTGCCTGATCGAGCAGGGAGCGATAGTTGGCTACATATTGATCCAAAGGAACAAATTTCTGTCCTCCCATCTTCTCCGTGCGCTTGCGCCAAACATCATTCACACCGATAAAAACGGAAAGCCATTGCGGTTTCAGCTCCAGGCAATCCTTCTCCCAGCGTTCCAGCAACTCGATCGTACGGTTGCCCGATATGCCGCGATTTATGATTTCCAGCCGTAAATCGGGGCGCAAGGCCGTCAAAATACCCCGTATTATGGCTACGTAGCCTTGACCTAGATCGTATTCATATCCGCGGTTCCGCCCGGTATCGGTGATGCTGTCGCCCTGAAACAGCAGGCGCTCACCTGAAGCAAACGGCAACTTGTCCAACTGTAAGTTCATGATGGCTATCTCCTCCTACCTTCTCTCGACTCCAATCCGGCCAGGGGAAATTATGTCATGCCGGTAATTTACCTTTTCATGGTTTTCGGCACCGGCTTGTGCGCTCCTGCCAACCTGACAAGGGTGCAGGCTCTATCGCCCTCCGGTCACACTATCGCCACAACCACTACAACCACCACCCCACTGTTGAAGTCGGCTTATATACGGTGTATACTAGCTTGGGTGCTTGTACCGTTAAGAGGGGATTTTAAGATGGCGCGTCCGACAGATAAAGCAAATAAGAATGACAGTAAAAGGCCTCCATTGAATCGGTCGAGCCGCACGCATTCTCTGGAAGACTGGGCCTATGAACAGATCCGGGATATGATTATCGATGGTCGGCTGCGACCAGGGCAATCGCTGACTCAGGAAGAGTTGGCCACCATGCTTAATATCAGCCGCACACCTCTGAGGCGGGCGCTGGCGCAGCTGGAAAGCCATTATTTCCTGGAATTCCGCCCACATACCGGGATCCATATCAGGCAGTATACCCTGAAAGATATGATCGGGATTTTCGAAGTGAGAAACGCCCTGGAAGGCCTGGTGTGCAGGCTGGTGGCACCCACTATTAAAGCCAGCCACATAGCTTACCTTGAGGCCTTGATCACCGAAGCATATAAAGAGGCGGAAAACGGCAACATTGACGCCTATCTCAATGCCGACAGGGAATTTCATGGATACCTGGTAGATCTGGTAGAATACGATGTGGTAAAGAAGCAACTGCCGATATACCAAATACTCAGCATGTCCTATGGCCGGGGCTTGATTCGTCCCCCGAAAGAAACCTATCCGGAACACCTGGCCATTTTAAAAGCGCTGGCCGCTCACGACGCCAAACGGGCGGAAAAAGAGGCGGTGCGCCACACCCGCATCACCATCAACCACCTCCGGGAGCTATTGGCCAAAGAAGAGCAAGAGCGAGAACAAAAAGGCCAAAGGGAACCGGACCCTGAAGAGGACACTCTCTGATAGACAACCTCCAAATGCCGATCATCCCGCTGGCAAAGAGCCCAGACCAAGAACCTTCTCGATCATGCCGGAATAGGCTACTAGGAAACCATTCGCAGAGGCGGGATCAGGCAAATGTATATGAAGAAAAGACGAGCCGGACACAGGTCCAAAAGGACCCGGCCTGCCAGGCACGGAGGATTATCCCCATCATCCGGTCCGATCCGGATGCAATATGTAAACAATGAAGAAGTGTTCAGGGCGGAGTTAACCGGTTTGGAAGAGGTGCCTCCCATCATGACCAATGCTACAGGATCGTTCCGGGCTAGGGTGGCACCGAACGGCCTGTCGCTTGATTATGAACTAACCTATGCCAATCTGACCTCACAGTCCACGGCAGCTCACATTCACTTTGGGCAAAAGGGAGTGAACGGCGAGATAATCGCTTTTTTGTGCGGAGGTAATAGCAAACCGGCCTGCCCTGACCGGGAGGGTACGGTGACCGGTACCATCACGGCAGGCGATATCCGCGGCATTCCGGAACAAGGGCTGGCGGCAGGGGATATCATGGGTGTTATAGGCCTGATGAGGGCCGGATTGACCTACATCAACGTACACAGCACCACTTTTCCCGGCGGGGAGATCCGCGGCCAAGTCCATAGATCATGAATGGCCTGGGCGATCACCGGCCATAGAGGGCCACGCGCTTGTGGTATGGCAAGATGCCGGGCGTCCGGGCGTCCCGGTGTCTAGCCGCCTTTGCGCCTTGATCTCTTTACTCTGCCACAAGCGCGTGGCCCTACTTTGTTTGTGACGCGACTCTTCGGCGCCGCTCTAAATTTGATGTTCCGCTGCTCAATCGTTGTTCAATCGTCAATCCCACTCGCTTGTCGCCCGGCAACACCGCGATAGTACTCACCGGCCCAGGCCAGGCGGGACAATATATTGAGAGAAGGATTGGTTTGGGTATAGTAGGCGGCTATTTTTTCGTATAACTCTTTGCTGTAGGGAGCCAGTCCCAGCCACTCGCCGATCTGCCTGGAATAGTCTCCGCTCGCTCCGCCGCCCACCCGATTGCTCACCTGTCCCCTGCTGTCAAAGATGCGTCTGAGGACCGTCTGCACCAGCGCCTTGATGTCGTCGGCAGTGAACACGATGCCGGCCTTGTAAGCCTCCACTATGAAGTCCACATTGATGCCCGCATGGGAAACATCTTCCGTATTCGGTACCACCCGCGCCGCATCTCTTTCCGACAGGATGACGGGACCTTCCAGCTTAAAAGGCGGCAGATGATACATCCAGGTATAGGTGCCGTCCGGCATGGCATATAGCCTGTTGCGCATGAACATGGCCAACCGGGTCACTTTGTCCTTATATATGTCCTCACCCGTTATGAGGTAGAGCTCCAGCAGCGTTCGTCCCAGGGCGTTTTGCTGGTTGAATGGGGCCGTGGATACGGAAATGCCGACTTTTTTCGCGGCATCGGCCAGAGTGTAATATCCTTCGCCCTCTCCCGGACCGGTGATAAAATCTTCATCATGCACGGCTACTGCCAGCTTTACCGCCTGCAGCAACTCCTCGGCCGCCTCCTTAAATTGCGGCTGCAAAGCGGTATCTTCATAGACCAGACGGACAAAGCGCGCCATTGGATAAGTGATCATGCCGGTGTGCACGGCCCATACATAATGCTGACCGGGCACTTGGCTGTAATGAGTAGTACCCCAGGCAGGCAGGCTCAACCCTCTGTAATCCACCTGGTTCAGGCGATCATCACGCCGCTGCAGCATGATCCGGGCCGACCGTACCAAGCGTTCCAGGTATTTGGTGTCCTTTGTGGTTTCGTACATGCGCACCAAGGAGCTTAAGGCCGGTCCCATACCCCAGGCGTAACCATCCTTATTATATAGGGAAGCTTCTGTTTCGCCTGCTGCCATCCGGGAGTCATATTGTTGCACATAGCTATTGGCCGCCGCCACCGGTGCCCCTGAGAATAAACATATGATCACCAGCGCCACCAATGCCGGCATGAACCCTTTCAATAACCGGTTCACCTTTAGTCCTCCACAGGCACAAGATAAATGCAATCAAGCCAGATCTTGCCTGAGCCGCCATATAAGGTCACATCGACGCGCAGCAGGTTGATGCGCCCGAGCGCCGCTTGCAGATCCTTGACCAGCGCCGGCAGATCAAGCAGTATCTCCACATTGAACCAGCCCGTTGTTCCGGATACCGGTTTCGGACCATCACCAAGATCTATCTCATTAGGCGTCCTGATCACGATACCTCCCGTCTCCATGCCGTTCAGATAATCGTCGGGAAGCGATTTGAGCGGTTCCCGGCTGTCGATCCAGGCGCCCAAACCATCTTGCATGTAAACGCCCCAGCGCAAGGACTGATTGTTCTCCGGCAGCTTGAGATCCTCGGTTTTCATCACATATCCGAGCTTATATTTTTTGTCGCTATCTACCCGCACATTAACATAAACCCGCCCCCGCTGGCCTTCCTTTTGATCGAAGAGCAAGGACGATTTGCCGGTCAGATATGCGGAGGTATCGTAAGTAAAAATCTCGCCCCATTCGTATGTAATGGTAAAGCGATGAGTGTCTTCAGATAAGTCGCCATTAGGAATGATATTGCCCTCGGGGAACTCAAATGAGCTTACAGGTTTGACACTCCACTCCACTTTAGCCATGGTCGCTCCCGACCACACCAACACCAGCATAGCTGCCATTACCAGCGCCGCCTGCCACAACACTGGCCTTCTCCCCCACAACCCGTGCTTAAGCATATCCATAGACACCCCTTTCAAAAATATCGAGATTTTACCCTTAAAAAATTATACCAAGAATCAGCAGATATTGCCTATCGTTTCCCACTAATGCTCACTAATATTAACAAAAAAAGGAGTGCCGGCTGAGGTTTAAAGGTGACCTGTAAACCGTGCAGCCGGCAGCCTCCCCTTCCGAGCTTTCCTTATTTACTAACTTTCTAACTTCCCACCGTATACTGCAAGAGTTCTGCGGGGCCGACCTTTTCTCCGTTCTTGATGATGCGCATGTTGTCGGTGGAAACATCGTCGATGATGACCAGCCGGCCATCGACGGTACCGCACTCAAACTTCATGTCCAGGAGCTCAAGGCCCTTGGCCTGCAAATCCTGGCGGATCACGGTGGCGGCCTTCTTCACCAGCTCTTTGGCTTCTTTTACCTGTTCCAGGCTCATGATGCCCAGCACCTCAAGGGTCTCGTCGACCACCAACGGATCGCCCCGCTCATCATCCTTGAGCGTGATTTCGACCAGGCAACCCACTGGAGCACCTTCCTTTATATATTTGCCGTAGCGCCGCACAAAGCTGCCATAGGCCTTGAAGCGCACCACAAACTCCAGCCCATACCACTGCGCCTTTCTGGCGATCATGGCATGCTTCTCCAGGTCCAGCGAGAGGAAATGGGTGGGTATGCCGTTGGCGGCCAGAAGATTGAAGAAGTAAGCCGATTGGCGCAGGGCGGCCATGCCCTTCCCCTCGATCTTCCCGACCACGGAATTCCCGCCCGGATCGATGCCGGCTTCCGTTCCCGTGACATCATCTTTGAAGACTATGAGCACCTGTTCATCGCCCAAGTCATATAGTGTTTTGGTCTTGCCGTCATATATTTGTTTCATCAATTCCCACCATCCAATAAAATGTGCCTGCACCGGCAGGCATAGGTATTTACAGTGCGTAATTCATCATATCACACTGCTGATCCACTGCAAATTGGTGATATAATAAACTCAATAGCAATCTATTTTTA
This sequence comes from Bacillota bacterium, assembly GCA_012840225.1. Lineage (GTDB taxonomy): Bacteria > Bacillota > Limnochordia > DTU080 > DTU080 > DULU01. Next base: position 4,715 of record DULU01000010.1, on the reverse strand, counting down.
AGGAGTTTTGAGCAATGATATTCTGTAAGCTCGATCAAGTTACTACGCAAATACCGGCGCTGCCCCGGCTGCAGAAGGCCATCTCCTGGTTGAAGGAAGCCACCAAAGAAAACGGCGAAGCGACGGTGAGCTTCAAGACTCTGGCCCCCGGGCAGAGGAAAAATGTGGTCATCGACGGCGAGGACATTTACGCCCTGCTGATGAAGTACGAGACCCGCGACCGCTCAGAGGCCAAAATGGAAGCTCACCAAAAGTATATTGATATCCAGTACCTGGTCGCCGGCAAAGAGATGGTGCTCTTAGCCGATGCAGCTGCAGTCCGGGAAAAAGAGCCTTATAACCCGGATAAGGATGTAGTGCTGTTCCACGTGCCGGAGGAAACCCACACCCTTATTCTCACCCCCGGTAGCCTGGCCATACTCTGGCCCACCGACATCCACGCTCCCAATTTGGCCGCCGGGGAAAAGACGACGGCGGAAAAGATCGTCTTGAAGGTGCGGATATAAAGCGCCTATGGCGAGAGTGGCGCCGGGAACCGCAACTGGTGAGGTACCCGGCGCCTATCGTTTAATTGTTACATACCTCCATAGGCGTTGGCGAGGACATTGTCGATACCTTGCTTGGCCAAGCGTAAACCTTCCTGAACGGAGATGCTTCCCTGAAGAATGGGATTTATTCCGTTGCGTTTGGCCGTCTGCCACTGAGCCCAATCCGGGCTCCAATCGGCGTCGCTCATATACTGGACGGATTCCATCAGCACTTGTTGGATTTGAGTTGGTCTCAGCTTATTAACGTGGGCACGTGAAGCCGGAAGGTTATATGCGGTGTCATAGACCGACCAAAACGCTTCCAAAGTATCATATGACAAAAGCTCTTTCAGTACGGTCAGCACGGCATCCATTTCCTGATTGGGCCGTTTCATTACTTCCCACATGTCCGAACCGCCATAGGCATTGCGCAGGACCGGGCCCCGAGGAACCATCGCCACACCCCAATTCAATGAAGGATTCCTGGTGGTGATGGTGGAGATATTGCTGGAATTGTATATCTGAAAGCCCACATTCCCGTTGGCAAAGTTTTGACCCATGGCTGCCGAGCCGTCTTGCAAAATAAGCTCAGCCAACAGTTGGGTCGCTTTAGCTGCCTCCGGTGAATCCAGTCCGGAAGATCGCCGGTCCGGATTCAATACATACCCGCCATAAGCTTTTACCAATGGATCAAATAGCGTATGGGTAGAATCTACAGCCATCCCCCATATATCGTTTTTCCCGTCGCCGTTGGTGTCCCGGGCGATTTTTTTGGCCGCCGCCCGCAAGTCGTCATATGTCCAATAACTGTTGGGAGGGTGAACACCGGCTTGGTTAAGCAAGTCGATGTTGTACCACAGCACACCGCCGACGGTGCCCCAGGGAAGAGCATAGATACCGTCGCCATCAGGCTGAGGCCATCGGGCTTCATTCAAGGGGCCTGGCCAAAAATTGTCCGGGCGCAACGATGGTTCCTTTTCAATATAAGGAGTCAAATTAACTGCTCCGCCGCGTATCACATGGCCGAAAAGATATGTGCCGGCCGTATCGACAATATCCGGTGCATCTCCCGTGCCGAGCAGCAACAGCAGTTTATTCCAAAAGTCCGGGAATATCACCACCTCAATCTCCAATTCAGGATGGGCGGTCTGCCACTTGGGAACGAGGACATCTTTCAGAATCTGGTAACGCTGGTTGGCATAAGTAGCAATGGTCACCTTGGTTTTGGCCATAGCCGCCTCACAGCTGAAAGAAAGCGTCAATAGAAGTAGGGAAATAATCAACGTCTTTTTCCAATTCCTGTTCATAGTATACATTGTGAAAACCTCCTCGGACTCGAGTAAGATTCGTCAACCATCTCAGCCATCAACCAACAGCAGGAAAGCATTTCAGCATAAAGAAGAACTATTTCAATGCCGGCCTCCTTTCGAGATGATTACCGATGAAGTGGGACACCCAAATTTATAAGCGTTTGGGGCAGCGGACCATCTCCTGCGATTACCGCGTCACCGACGGGTATAAATGCTGTCATCGCCATGTCGGCTGGGAAATTCTTTTTGTGCTCAGAGGCAACGGTGTGTTCATAGCCAATCACACCTTGACTCCCATGCAAAGCCCCGCCCTCGTCATGATCGAGAGCAGTATCCCGCATGGCAACGACATCAAGGGCTGCTACGAGCGTTGGAACACCATAATTCTGCCCGGCTTTCCGCATTCGTTGGATCATTTGCTAGATAAAAACAAAGGCGGCTCGTCGATTGAGAACACAATATCACCTCTTAAGAGTCCTTCCGGCTTGTTAGTCGCTCCCGTTCTCCCAAGTTATGTGAATCGTCTCGAAAATATTTTTTGTACCCTGGCCGAAGAGCTGCAGATTTCCGATGCGCTTTCGGTGGAAATTGCGGCGCTAAAGATAATGGAAATAAAGTGTTACTTTAGCCGCTTTATGAAAGATCGCACCTCCAGCCAAACTGCCGCTGCCATTACCGCCGATAATGATGCTCTGCTTAATGCTCAAGATACATTCGCCAATCTGCTTAACATCATCGAAGACCATTTAGATGAGGAGCTGACGGCCGATTTCCTGGCTAAAGCCGTCCATTTGAGCCGATCCCAAGTTTACAGACTCATCAGAACCCGCACCGGGCAGTCACTCAACAATTACATCAAACATCGCCGGATAGCCAAAGCCAAAACTCTGCTGAAATACTCCGACCTTCCCATCACCAACATTGCTGCTCTGGTCGGTATGCCCCTGTCCGGATTTTGCAAGGTATTTCGTCAGCTAGAAATGCTGACTCCCACCGAGTTCAGAGATCACAGCCGATCCGAGCACGAGCCAAAGGCACTTGATAACTTAACCTTCCGCAAGATAGCCGATAACCGCCGTTGATTCCTAAATCTATTGCTGGTGCCGGTATGTGCCCCCATAAATCACTTTTCCCAGTTGAATTGGGCTTACAGCTTGATCATTGCGAACGCTCAGACGATAGAAGCGCGCCTTGGTCCCTCTCTCTATCACTCCCTGCAACAGATATTGCCGCCAGGCCGATGTGGGTGAAGTGGCCAACAGATATACCTGATAATCCACCTCCAGCCACGTCTCTTCGTCGTATGTCCAGGTATGCCGGATCCCGGGTGGCTTCATACATGACGGTATATGCTTCCAATATGTAAGATTCGGCCCAGGCGAGGGTGCCGGTGCTGTTGTCTGCATCCTTATATCCGTTTCCTCCGGCAATCTGCCGGTTTAGCATATCAAACGTCTCGGGGGCATAGAAACAGGTATCTGTTTGCTCATGATGGACAGAATAGGAAAAACCAACCGCCGGGCATATATAGATCGAAATAATTGCCAACACGGCTGTTATTACGGTGATTTTGCCGGCCATCCTTCGCATGTACCCCCATACCAATATGGACAGCTCGCATGAATGAAGAGCTCGTTTATTATATTATCATCCACCATATATAAAGCATTTGTTCAAGCGAAGCATAGTTTTTCCTCACAGACGCGATTATGTGGGATGCGATAATGTGAGAATACAGGGCAGGACTTTACCTGAGGTAATTGAACATTTCACATTAAATTATTAATTGACGAAGCGAGGTAATGTCGATGCTAAAAGGAATATCACCGGCCATAGGACCGGAACTGCTGGTCACTCTCCATCGTATGGGCCATGGAGACGAAATAGTTCTGGCCGATGCCCACTTTCCCGGTGAAAGCCTGGGCAAGCGGGTAATCAGGGCGGACGGGGTGAATATATGTACTTTGCTGGACGGCATTTTGCCGCTTTTTGCCCTGGACACCTATGTGAGCGATCCGCTGATCATGATGGCACCAAGCGGCAATGATACGCTCGATCCGGCAGTTGAGGCCGCCTACCGCCAGGTGATACTAAAGCATGAACCTGGCGCCCCGCCTATTGTGCGCATCAGCCGGTTTGCCTTTTACGAGCGCGCCAAAGAGGCTTTTGCCGTGGTGATGACCGGAGAGACCGCCAAATACGGCAATATCATTCTGAAGAAAGGCGTTACTCCCTTGTGATTTAGGAAGGATGGAAGGGTAAAAGGGTAGGGTGGCCGGCAAAAGGGGGTCGGAAATGAAGACGAAGGGGACCGACTGGACAGGCCGGATCGACGGGAGCGGCTGGAAAGCCAGCAGCAGAAGAGGGGTTGTAGCTGCGGGAGATGCCAAAGCGGTGGCCGCGGGAATGGAAATTTTGGCGCAGGAAGGCAATGCGGCCGATGCAGCGGTGGCCACTATCCTGGCGCTGATGGTTACCGACCACGGAGCATGCTCCATCGGCGGAGAAGTGCCGTTGCTCATCTATGATGCCAAGCGGCAAGAGGTCAAAGTGCTTTGCGGCCAGGGGCGGGCGCCTTTGGCGCAGGAAGCCATCGACTGGTATATGAAGAACGGCATACCCCGCCAGGGAGTGAAAATGGCGCCCGTGCCTTCGGTGGTCGACTCGTGCTGCACTACTTTGATGCTATACGGCACCAAATCATTTGCCGCAGTGGTGGAGCCGGCTCTTGCTCTGTTGGATAAGGGAACCGAGGATTGGCAGCCCAAGCTCGCCGCCACCTTGCGCAAAATGGTCGAGGAGGAACGGCATACCCCCGGCAGCCGGGAAGCAAAACTGCAGGCCGCCTGCGATCGCTTCTACGGCAGGGCAAGGGGGG
>DULU01000009.1 GCA_012840225.1 Bacillota bacterium | reverse complement strand
GCCCGACGGCGTTCTCCTTCCCGCCGTATTTATTGTATTTATTGGTGAGACAATGCAGCTTCAACCCATCCGGGACACCCGCCTGATAGGTATAAAACCAGCCGCACAGAACATTGGCATCTAATGATTCGGTCTCCTCCCCGGCAAGGAAACAGATGTCGGCATCGCCGGTGGCATCGACTACCGCCCCGCAGGATATGGCCTGCCGCCCACTTTTATTTTCTACTATTATATGGGTTATTTTGTCCTCCACCCGGCACACGGCGCAAGCCCTGGTGTCATATAGCACCTTGATGCCCAGATTCACCACCAACTCTTCCAACGCCAGGATGAAAAAGGCCGGGTTGAATTCCGCTATATAGCGGCGGCGCTTGCGTGCCTCAATGTCCCCCTCCGGCTCTAGCCAGGCCTCGGGAATGCGGCGGAAGCGGGCCGGCGGATAATCTGCCGTCAGATTGCTTACCGATAGTTTGATCAGTTCCTCGGACAAGCCCGACATAACCTTTCTGCCCATACCGTCGCAGAGCGGGAGGTAAACGATAACATTGCCGATGGTAGCCAGTCCGCCTAAACTGAACGTCTTCTCCAACAGGCAAACAGAAGCTCCCCGGCGCGCCGCCGCCACGGCCGCCGCCACCCCGGCAATGCCTCCACCGGCCACCAAAACATCATAATGACCGACCACGGGCAACTGTCGTTCCGGCTCGATGACGACGGGGTTATTCTTCTCATGTTCTCCGGCTCTTCCAGCAAATGAGGCGTCTGTCTTTGCGGCAATCATCTGCCCACCTCCGAGGAAAGCATTTCGCCATATTTTATTACTTCTGACCTAGTAACTTGGAGACCTGCATTTACTCCAAAAACTGATATAATAAAGCGTATAGGGGAACCCGAAGTACCCAAGGCAGACGGCTGCCGGCAGGGCCGGCGAAGAGGTTGGTGCGAGATGCCTGAGCAAGCCCAATTTTGTGGTCTGTCATCCCCGGATATGTATACTGTACACATTATGCTCAAATTTGCCCGCTCCCTATCGATGTGGGGGCAGCCGGCCGCCTGCCTGGAGGGCTTCTGCCTGGCTCTGACCCAGTGGCCCGGTCTCACCGGCTGCCGCATTTATCGGCTCTCCGCCGACCACCCGCCGGTGCTTCTGGCCCGAGCCGGCTCCGCCGGAGACGGGGATGGAGACAAAGCCCGGTGTGATGAGGAAGAACGGCTCCTGCAGCTCATGAGGAGCGCCTTCGAGGTCACCGAAGCCGCCGGGGTCACCGAGGCTACCGGGACCACCGAAGCCGCCGGGACCACCGGGACCGCCCCCGGCGAAGCGCTGCTCGACAACGTGCCCTGCTTTTACGTGAAAACACCATTATTGGCCGGTGATGCCCTCTTCATCATCGTTGCCGCCGGCACCGGAGTCGCTGCCGGCTCTGGGACCGCCGCCGGTGCCGGGCAAAAGTTTAACCAGGAAGAGAAAACCCGGCTCGGTGAGGTGTTGCTTTTGGCCGGCCGGCTGCTCGGCGAGGCGCTCACCTCCTGGGAGAAGATGGAGATGGAAATGGAAAGCAGCACCCTGGAACAGGCGGCGCGCTTGCGCTCGGAATTGCTCTCCACCCTCTCCCATGAATTCCGCACCCCTCTGGCCTGCATCAAAGGGTATGTCACCACTCTCCTCCGCCAGGATGTGACCTGGCAGGATCACCAGCGGCTGGAGTTCCTCCAGGAGATCCTGGAAGAAAGCGACAAGCTGGAAAAAATGGTCACCAGCATCCTGGACATGACGGCCATGGATACCGGCCACGCCGCGATGGAAAAACTGCCGGTGCTGATGAAACAGCTGGTCAATGAGGTAGTGGCCAAAATGACGACTAAACTGGCGTCCCAGACCGGTGCGGAAAACCAGAAGCACCGCATTTTGGTGAGTTTTGATCCCGGCTTCCCTATCGTTTTTGCCGATCCGCTCGGTATAGAACAGGTGTTGTTCAATCTGCTCGACAATGCCGTCAAGTTTTCCCCGGGCGGCGGCCTAATTACCGTCACCGGCCGGGTAGAAAACGGCATGGCCTTGATCAGCGTGGCCGACGAAGGCATCGGGATCGCCCCCACCCACCTCAATCGTCTATTCGACAAGTACTATCGCATCAACGACAACAAAAAAGCCTCCGGCGTGGGTTTGGGGTTGCCCATCGCCAAAAATATCGTAGAAAGGCATGGTGGCGCCATCTGGGCGGAAAGCGTGGAAGGGAAAGGCACGGTGGTCACTTTTTCCCTGCCGATCGACACCTCGAGAATGGAGATGGATGATGAGTGTCAATAACAATAAGAAGATATTGATCATTGAGGATGAGCAGAAGTTAGTCCGCTTGCTGAAGACCAATTTCGAATCGGTGGGCTTCGAGGTCTACTCAGCAGACAACGCCAAGTCGGGCCTCGCCGCCATGACGCTGACCTCACCCGACCTCATTATCCTGGATGTCATGCTACCCGATGAAGACGGCATCACCCTCTGCCGGAAAATCAGGGAAATATCCGACATCCCCATCATCATCCTTACCGCCAAGGTGCGCGAAAGCGACAAGCTCTTAGGTTTTGAGAGCGGAGCGGACGATTACATAACCAAACCCTTCAGCTCCGCCGAGTTGATTGCCAGGGTGAAAGCCGTCCTGCGGCGCAGCGAAGGCAAAAACAATACACCCAAGGATACCGAACTGCTCCTGGGCAACCTACGCATCAGCTTTGCCCGGCGCAAGGTATATAAAAACGACCAGGAAATCAAGCTCACCCCCACCGAATTCCAGCTCCTTTATCACCTGGCTATCAATCATGATCGGGTCATGCTGCATGAGGAGCTCCTGAAATTGGTATGGGGTCCGGAATACCAATCGGAGGTGGAATATCTGCGCGCTTATATCTGGCGCCTGCGCAGGAAAATTGAGGACGATCCGGCTCACCCGCAGATCATCGTCTCCAACCTGGGTATAGGCTATTCTTGCTGCACGCCAAATTTATTACGGTCGTAATAATTTTTTATGCCGTATTTATGGCGCGCCAGGTTTTTTTATGCTATTTTTATGCCGTAAATAATATTATTGAGAGGAAGCCCAATAAGTAATGCTGGTAGGGAGGTCGAATATGACAACATTAGCTGGGCTGGCCACTGAAAAAGTGATTAACGATAGCGAGAGTGTTGGTGCAGCTTTAAAGCAAGCTGCCCGGGAACTGAAGCTTAGTCCGGGTATGACCACATTACTAGCCACACCCGAACGGGAAGTCACCATCTCCATTCCGGTAACGATGGACGACGGTTCGTTGCAGATTTTCCAGGGCTTCCGGGTTCAGCACAACGGCGTGCTTGGTCCATATAAGGGAGGCATTCGCTACGACACCGGCGTCAGCCTGGACGAAGTGCGGACGCTGGCTATGCTCATGACATATAAATGCGCCGTGCTGGGTCTGCCATATGGAGGGGCCAAGGGCGGCATCCTCTGCGATCCGACCCGCCTGTCCAGGCGGGAGCTTGAGGCTTTGACCCGCGGCTATGTCAACCGCATGCGGAATGTTATCGGTCCATTGGTAGATATACCGGCGCCGGACGTCAATACGGACGAGACCATCATGGCCTGGATTGTGGACGAGTGGTCCCGGTCGGCCGATCCCGGCAATGCCGCCGCCATCGTCACCGGCAAGCCGCTGGCCCTCGGTGGTTCGCCCGGGCGCCGGGAATCCACCGGGTTCGGCGTCGCCGCCATCGCCAGGCGGGCGGCCGGCATCATGAAGATGCAAGGCCCGCCGTCGATAGCCGTACAAGGATTCGGCAAAGTGGGCTACTGGACAGCCAAGTCCTTATATGACTCCGGATGCAAGATCACGGCCGTGAGCGATGTCTCCTCCGCCTTCTATAGCCGGGATGGGCTCGACATCGATCACATGTTCGCCTACATGCAACAGCATCCCAAGCGCCTCCTGGAAGGTTATAGCGCCCCCGGCGTGAGCCGCATCTCCCACGACGATCTGCTCACCGCCAAAGTGGACATCCTCATTCCGGCCGCTTTAGGTCATCAGATCACGAGCAAAAACGCCGACGCCATCCGGGCTGCCCTGATCGTCGAAGGCGCCAACGCCCCCGTCACTGCCGAGGCCGATGCCATCCTGGAGCGCAACCATGTGGTGGTAGTGCCCGACATCCTGGCCAACGCCGGCGGCGTGGTGGTCTCCTATTACGAGTGGGTCCAGAATCTCGGCTATCCGAGGATGGATTTCGATGAGGTCATCTCCAGGCTGAAGAAAGCCATGGAATCCGCCTTCGATCAGGTGTGGGAGACGGCCCGGAAGCATGAAGTGTCGCCGCGGGTGGCCGCTTATATCTGCGCCATAGATCGGGTGGTGCAGGCGCTGAAATATCGTAGGTGAACCGGTAAGGTCATTGCGGTTTGTCAAGCCGTCGACAGGTACAGGTGAGGAGGAGCTTTATGGCTACAGTGATTAACCTATTAGAGGTGGAAGAGAACAAAACAATCGTCCAGTCGGCCATGGAATGCGGCCTCACTCATGCTGCCAACATGCTTCACATCAAGCGGCAGGATTTGGCCGGCGAGCTGAGGGAGATCACCAGCCGGGCCTTCGATTACTTCATCTATGGCTTCGCCAAAAATCTGGCCGCCACCCTGGCCCTGAACAACCGCAATGTTAAGGAAGCATATGTGATCGGCCTGGACACCGCCGCAGACCTGGACGCTGCTGAAGGCCGGGCGCCGGAATACCCGGTCATCCTGCTGTTGGTGGTGGAGCGGCGCACGGCGGCCCTGGAAGAGATGGTAGCGCATCTCAACCGCACCGTCACCAAAAGCATCGCCGACGCGCTCGGCCTGCCTGAAGCTCCGGCGGTGCTCTTGGATGTGCATATCGCCGAGATGGCGGAAAAAAGGGAGAGGCGCGGCTTATCTTCCTTCATAAATTCCTGGTGGGCGCCGGCCCTTAAAGTGCTGGGCTGAGCGGCTGTCAATCCGGGTGGCTGTTGAGTCGGGTAGAGTGCCCAATGAAGTGGCTGCTGCCACTGCGGCCGGTATGGTGCGGTGGCGGCAGCCTTTATTGATATTTGGGTTTGTAATTATGAGCAATTATAATGTACAATGATAGAAAATCTCTTGCCGGTCCACCTTTATTACCGGAAGAAGACCAGGACCGGCACTGTTGGGGGATCATCGTTTTGCTGAAGCTTGTTTTGCCTTCCGGGAGCCTGCAGAAAGGCACCGTTGAATTATTCGAAGCCGCCGGTCTGGCCATCTCCACGCCCGACGACCGCAGTTATGAAGCCTTTATCGACGATCCACGCATCGCCGTGGTCAGATGGATGCGGCCGCAGGAGATTCCTGTTTATGTCGGCGAGGGCTTGTTCGACCTGGGCATCGGCGGCTACGACTGGATCGTGGAGCGGGGCTGTGAAGACCAGGTGGTGCAAGCGGCCAAGCTAAGCTACAGCCGGCGGACCAACCGCCCGGTGCGGCTGGTGGTGGCGGTAGCCGAAAACTCCCCGGTGCAGAAGCCCTCGGACATCAAGCCAGGCAGCAAAGTGACCACGGAATATGTAAACATTGCCAAGAAGTATTTTGCTGATCTGGGCATCCCGGTGAAGGTCGAGTTCTCCTTCGGCACCACGGAAGCCAAAGTCCCGGAGATTGCCGATGTGCTGGTGGAGTTGACGGAAAGCGGCTCCAGCCTCAGGGCCAATCGCCTGCGGGTGATCGATACCATTATGGAATCCAGCACCACCCTGATGGCCAACAAAGATAGCTGGAACGATCCGGAAAAAAGGCGGTATATCGACGATCTGGTCACCTTGCTGTTGGGCGTGCTGGATGCCCGGGGCCGGGTGCTGATCAAGATGAATGTGGCCCGCCGCCACCTGGAAGCCGTTTTGGCTGTACTGCCTTCAATGAAGATGCCTACCATCTCCAGACTCTATAACGGCAAGGACGAATACTGCGCCGTGGAGTCGGTGGTGGACAAAGCCGGGATCAATGTGCTGATACCCCGCCTGAAACAAGCCGGTGCCGAAGACATATTGGAGATTCCCATCTCCAAAGTGATCAGGTAGCGGGCACATTTCTGTTCGATAACCAGGACTGATCCGGCTGATTGCCAGAGCCATCGGGCTGACTTTAGCGGAGGATACTGATTGCGCCCCACTCTGCCCTTTATCTTTGCCGATCAGAGGCACAGTTTAGAAAAGCCTGGAATTCCCGGGAGCTCAGCATGCATCCCAAGAATTCCAGGCTGATCCAGCCGCAATAAATTTATCAAATATCACGGCTGATGGTCGGTCATGATCGGCTGATGCAGGTAGCTGCGGGCATGCTCGCCGGAATAATCGGCCACCACCTGACCGGAGCCATATAGGCGCCATTTATAGATGACCAGACCTTCGAGCCCTACCGGTCCTCTGGCGTGGATTTTATTGGTGCTGATCCCCACTTCGGCACCCAAACCGTAGCGGAAACCGTCGGCGAAGCGAGTGCTGCAATTCCAATAGACGCCGGCCGAATCGACCAGGCTCATGAAGCGCTCGGCACGGGCCTTGTTTTGCGTGACGATAGCGTCGGTATGCCCGGAGCCGTATTTGTTGATATGATTGATAGCTTCATCCAGTCCGCCGACCACCTTGATGGAGAGGATCGGGGCGAGGTACTCCGTGCTCCAATCTTCCTCCCCAGCCGGCTTGACGGGGATGATGGCGGCGGTCTCGGAGCAGCCGCGCAGCTCGGTCCCAAGGGAGGCCATCTTTTGCGCCAGAGGCGGCAAAACCCGGGGCGCAATCTCCCGATCCACCAGCAAGGTTTCCAACGCGTTGCATACCGCCGGATACTGCATCTTGGCATCGGCCACCAGCTTCACCGCCATGTCGATGTCGGCCTCTTTGTCGATGAACATATGGCAGATGCCGTCGGCATGGCCCAAAACCGGGATGGAAGTGTTGTTCATGATGTATTTTACAAATTCGTTGGAACCTCTGGGGATCAGCAGATCGATCAGATCGTCCAGGGCCAGCATGGCTTTGACCTGCTCACGGCTTTCCACCAAAGCCAGGCAATTCGGCGGAGCGCCGGCGCTCACGGCCGCATCATGAATGGTGGAAGCCAAAATGCGGTTGGTGCGGGCGGCTTCGCTGCCGCCTTTCAGGATGACGCCGTTGCCGCTCTTCAGGCACAAAGTGGCTATCTGCACCAAAGCATCGGGACGCGACTCAAAGATCATGCCGATCACCCCGATGGGGCAGCTCACCTGGTATAAATCCAGACCTTCATCGAGCCGCCTGGCTGAGAGAATCCTGCCCACCGGATCCGGCAAAGCGATCACGCTGTCGATGCCGGCGCAGACGCCGACTAAGGCTTTCTCATCAAAATGCAAGCGTTTGAGCAAAGGCGCCGGCAAGGATTCGGCTTTGGCTTGGGCCACATCCTCCCGGTTGGCGGCGACGATCTCTTCCTGCCGCGCCAACAAGGCTTCTTTGACGGCCAGAAGTATGCGGTTTTTTTCTTCCTCCCGCATAGCCCCAAGCTGCAATTGCGCCTCTTTTACCCCAGCCGCCAGCGTCCTCAGATCCATTAATCCGCACCTCCGCACAGATTGCGTTATAAATCATGATAGCCCATAGCCACGCCTGAGGCAAGAACTGGAATAAGAGCTACATCGGTTGCATTGCATTATGTGTACCGTCCAGAGAGTTTTAGCTCTTGCAGTTTACGGGATCCCAGCGTAGGGTGGGCATTCTTAACCTCTACTACTCGCTGTTGCACTGTTTGGGGGGTAAGCTCGGGTTGACGTTTGGGAACAGGCGGTTTATCCTGCAAAGCTGCTTCGCCACCCTGCTTCATCGTTTTTTGCCAACGATGAATATTGCAGGGGTGCATACCATGTATAGCAGCGATTTCTTTGACGGTGAGTGTACCGGCAGCCTTTTCTTCGAGAATTTTCAACTTGAAAGCTTTAGAATACCGTCTCCGGGGAGTTCCTGAATCTGACATAGTATAGGATTCGCTCCTTTTGAAGAATGGGTGTGTCGATTCCGTTTGCCGGCAAACGAAACCAAACGCAGGAGAACATATGATCCCTTCCCCCTCGGGGGAAGGGAAGCCTACCTGCTACCCTCTGCCGATACTCTGTAACGCTATCTCTACCCCTTACCAACTCGCGAATGAGGCTACATAGTGCACCTAGCGGAAACCGATATACCCATTGAAAGTATTGCGCTGAATGTCGGCTATACCAATCCCAGCTACTTCACAAGAAGATTCAAGCAACTAAATAAATGCAGCCCAAGCGATTATCGCCTTTCATACCAACAGGCGGTTTTTTCCAAATCTGAAGCCCGGGAGGATTGATGTGATGATAGTTGAAAGGGTTATCAGGACTATCAAGAGAGACTTATCGCCGGGTAAGTATTACGCTATTATTATTACTTTGCTTCTGCTGTCTCTATCGCCTGTAGTTATTGAAGGAGCAGATACCACCTTCACCATGGAAAAAACGATAGATGAAATCCGCCACGAAGCCACAAAACCGAATTTCGGGCCGACAGGTCGTCCTCCTGGAAGACACGGTTTCACCTTTCGGTCCCGTGGAGCTATGGAGAGAGGTTGGTAAAAAGTGGACTTCAGGCCGGATGCAGGAATGGTATCCGGATCCACCGCTGATACTCTTCGTCTCGAACAATGAACACCGTAAATTAGCTTGGCATGAAGTCGAACAGGACATACGTTACCTGGAAATGTATGGCCCGGGCCGGGACGATGAATTCAAGCGTGACGTAGTTGCGCAAGCCTGGATTGAGCGATACAGAGCATTACAGGAAGGCATGCGGGAAGGTCTGGTAAATCCGCTGTGACGCGAGCGGATCATATTTATTGGCTATGATAACTTTGGCCCTTCTTTTCTGGGTCGTTGGCCTGAATGGCAAAATTACACCCTGTATACACCTGGACGCGCCAATCCTTATTTGTTTATATGGGACGGAGGTAGCTCTGCATATTACACCCATAATTGGTCGTCCATCACGGACTTTCAGGTATATAGTCCTCAAATCGAGGCCATGAATTGGGTTTTTATGCTAAAAGAAGCTGAGCGGATCAATCCGGACTTTTGGTTTGAAATTTCAATATGGGACGGCAATTTTTGGGGTGATCGGAAATATGGTCCCACCCCCAACAAGTCCAGTTTTTACAATGATCTGCACCAGAGTTATAGCCCGGCGCGTTATGCAGGATACGCTCAATTTGGCCTCTGGCTTCTTCGGCCAAGAGTGATACGCGAATTCCGGCATTCCTCCGATCCACTTGCAGATTTTGCACCTTATTTCTCAGCACTGGCGGAAATAGTCGATCGCATCTATAGTGATGAAACTCTAAAGCATTTCTGGCGGCATGGTGAGCTTGTGGCCAACAATAAGCGCCTGCATCCCTACCAGGTCGGTATTACATCAGAGTTGCTGAAAGAAGAGCGTTGGTTTTTACTGGACACTAATTTGCACCCCCCTGAGCCGTGGACACTAGATACCGAGATTCCGGTCTATGCTTTAGCTTTGGTAGATAAGGATCTACATGGCCAGCGCCGCTGGCTGGTCTATGCTCATGCACCGATTGAGAACCGGAGAGATGTGTTAATCACCATTCCGGACTATGGTCAAATCAAAATCGATGTAAATGTCGCCGGCTCTTTTTACCTCATTGAAGAACAAGGACGTGTGGTCAAACTAATACTTTAACCAGCGGCTACATCTGTTTCAGGGTCCACCAGGTGCGCAGGGCCCAGCGCCTGGAGGTGCGCTTGCTGAATGCCGGGGCCTGACGGTAGGAAGCCATGGCTTCGTTGAAGAGGCGCCCGGCTTCGTCACGCTTCCCGGCCTCCAGAAGCACCCGCCCCATGCGATAGAGGATCTCTACATTACCATATCTGGATACCGCTTCGATCCACTCCTCCAGCTTCTCCTGGAGAGAGGCGTCGGTAATTGTGGCTAGGTCCTCTTTCCCCTGGGAGTGCAAAGCGGCTTCCGCCAGGTATATGTAAGGCTCACCGTACTGCACATTAGGGCGGAGCGCCACAGCTTTTTCCAATATCTGCCGTCCTTCCGCCAGCCGGCCGAGGCGCACATAAACCGCCCCGAGATAAAACTGGGCCGTGGCGTGGTCGTCAAGCTTCTTTCCTGCTTTTTCCAAAAAGGGTAAAGCCTCCTGATAACGTCCCTTGTCAAAAAGCAGCATCCCCAGCTCAAGCAGGGCTCCGGCATTGGCCGGGTTGAGTTCCACCTCGGTTCGCAGCCGGCGCAGGCGGGAGGATTGGCGGAACGGGCGGGTAAAGTCCGGCAAGAGCCCTATAAAGCGCCTGTCTATCATCAGGTAGATTAGAAAGAGGACGATCAGGGCTATGATAGGATTGCCGAGCAAGGCGGAGAGCAGCCAATACAAAAAGAATGTGCGCAAGGCTTCCTTTCCTCCTTTTAACTGTGCGGTGTCGTCCGGACACCTTCATCATCAGGCACAGCGGCGGTGAAATATTTAGCCTGCGGGTGAGAAACGACTATGGCGGTGAGGGAGGCCTCGGGATCCATCATATATTCTTCGGTAAGTTGTATGCCGATCTCTTCCGGGCGCAGGAGCTTAAACAATAATTCTTGCTGCGAGAGATCCGGGCAGGCCGGATAGCCGAAGGAATAGCGGCGTCCCCGGTAGTGCCCCCGCATCCGCTCCGCCATGCTGAGGGCGGGATGGTCGGGAAAGCCCCACCAGCTGCGTATCTGCCGGTGCAGCCACTCGGCCGCCGCTTCCGCCGTCTGCAAAGCCAGCGCCTGAACGGCATAGCTCTTCAGCAATTCGCCGGCGGCGGCATACTGCCGGGAAAGCGCAGCGATGCCCGCTCCGGCGGTCACGGCAAAAAGGCAGACGCTGTCCCGGTGAGGAGCCTCGCCCCAGGGACCCGGCGTGATGGGATTGACAAAATCGGCGAGGCACAGTCTTTCGCCGCCGGCCTGCCGCGGGAAGGTGAACGCAGCTAACACTCCTTCGTGATCGGAGCCGGCATCAGGATTGAAAAGGAGGAGCCGGTTTCCTTCGCTCCCGGCCGGAAAGAAGCGCCAGACGGCCTGCACCTGCATCTGGCGGCGGGCCTCATCTTTCAGGGACTCGACCAACTCCACCAGCTTCCGGGCCCGCTCGCCACCATCAGCCAAGAGCCGCCGCAACGGCCCCCGCAGGCCCAGGTGGTGGCTGTAGAGCATGGCCGGGTTCAGATAGGCCCAAACTTCATCAAGATCTATATCGCGCCGGATATGACGCCGGAAATCGGGCGGCACCGGCACCTCCCACAACACGGGGACGGCGGGCGAACGGCCGGTGGACTCCTGGTTTAGGGATAGAGGGCGGCTTTCTTCCCGCAGTTCCCCCTCCCCCATATGCCCTCGGCTTTCGCCGGCGCTCTCCGGAGGTACCGGGCCCAAGTGTTGCTCCCGGACGGTCGACTCGCCGGCCGAGAGGGGTGGGGTGGCCGGGAGGGGATGGGTAGCCGGAAGGTGATGGGCAGCCGGAAGGTGATGGGCAGCCGGAGAGAGGAGACGCTTGGCCAGCTCCAACCCGTGCATGGCATCTTTGGCATAGACCACCGTACCGCCGTCATATGCCGGAGCGATCTTCCGGCGGGTAAATTCAGCAGAGAGAGCCGCCCCACCTACCAGCACAGGCAGGCTGATCCCGGCTCTGCACAGCTCCTCCACGGTCACCACCATCTGGTGGGCAGATCTCACCAACAGGCCGGACAGTCCGATGAGATCAGGGCGATGCTGCTTCACGGCCTGGATCAGCTCGGCGGGAGCGACCTTGGTACCCAGATCAATCACCTGATAGCCGTTGCTGCTGAATAAGATGCTCACCAAATTTTTGCCGATATCGTGCACATCGCCCTTAACTGTGGCCAAAAGGATGGTGCCGCGGACGGCCGTGGCCTTTTTCTTATTCATATGCGGTTTCAGATAATCCACGGCGGCTCTCATCACTTCGGCGCTTTGCAGCACTTCGGTGAGGATCAGCTCGTTGCGGCGGAAAAGCTCTCCCACCCGATCCATGCCGGAAAGAAGCGGACCGTTGATGATGGCGAGCGGCGAGACCTGTTCAAGTTTCAGATCCAGATCGGCAAAGAGGCCTTCCTTGCTTCCTTCGACAATATAACGGATGAGGCGCTCATCCAGGCTGAGTTGCGGCTCTGCTCCTGCTTTTCTCTCTTCCCTATTGCTTTCCGGCACCGCTTCCCGAAAGTAGTTTATAAAAGCGATAATATCGTCGGCCTTGCCGGACAGCAGCACCTTGGCGGCCAGAGCTTTTTCGTTTTCCGGCAGCGAAGCGTAGCGCACCAGCCGCTCGGTATTCACGATAGCCAGGTCCAGGCCGGCCCGGGTGCATTCATAAAGAAAGACGGAGTTCAGCACCTCCCGCCCGGCGGGGGGCAAACCGAAAGAGACATTGCTGATGCCCAAAATGGTCGGGCACTGCGGCAGTTCCTGCTTGAGCAGGCGCAGGCTCTCGATGGTTTCCCTGGCCGAGCCGAGATACTGCTCATCCCCTGTGGCGCAGGGAAAAACCAGCGGATCGAGCCACAAGTCGGCGGGAGGGATGATATATTCCCCGGTGAGGATTTCATAGGCCCGCCGAAGCACGGCGAGCTTCCTCTGCCGGGTGAGGGCCATACCTTCTTCATCGATGGCCCCGACCACCAAAGCGGCACCGTAACGGCGGGCAAGCCGGGCTATTTGCCCGAGGCGCTTCCCGCCGTCTTCCAGATTCACCGAATTGATCACCGCTTTCCCCTGCAGACAGGACAGGGCCCTCTCCACCACGGCCGGAGCGACGGCATCGATCATCAGTGGTGCTTTCACTTTGCGCACCACTGCGGCGAGGAAGCGCTCCATGTCGGCGGCTTCATCGGTCCGCTCGGGGTTGGCGAGGCAGATGTCCAGTATCTGTGCTCCGTGGCGCACCTGCTGCCTGGCGATTTCCGCTGCTTCCTCATATTTCTCTTCGGCGATCAAGCGGCGGAAGAGGCGGGAGCCAACTGTGTTGGTGCGCTCGCCCACCAGAATGGGGCGGTTGGTCTCCTCAATTTCCAGCTGCTCCAACCCGGCCACCAGGCTGCGGCTGTGGCGGGGCACGCGCCGGGGCCGGCCGGTG
>DULU01000008.1 GCA_012840225.1 Bacillota bacterium | reverse complement strand
TTCCCCCCCTTGAATGGTTTGGCTTTCAAAGGGGAGTTCTCCCGGATGGTTGGTGTGGTCCTTTTTTATATCAGGCCACTCTCAATTTTACATTGCCAAACTCTCAGCTCTAGATTACCAAAAACACCCGGATGTTGAGGTAATCGTGGAACAGAGCACAGGCAACTATGTAAACAATGTGCTGGTGCGCATGGCCTCAAATGTGCAGATCGACGTCCTCGATTCCACCGACTCGTTTATGAACTTGACTGCCACAGGATCGTTGGCCGACCTGGCTCCGATGCTGGCGATGGACAATAGTGTCAGCTTGAGCCAGATGCCTCAGGTAGTCTGGGAAAACTTCACTTTGAACGGGAAAATATACGGTATTCCCACGCAGATCTTTCCCCTGGCCAATGTATATAACCGTACCTGGCTGGATGAAGCCGGCCTGCCGCCGGTGAGGCAAATTGTGGCAGAATGGACCTGGCAAAAAGTCAAGGAATACGCGCAACGCCTGTCGCTAGACATTAATGGCGACGGCACCGTCGACCGCTACGGCGTAGGCTTCCACGTTATTCTGGCCCGAGCCCAAATCCCTGTACATCAAGCCGGTGGCTCAATGTTTGACCGCTATCTGCAGCCGACCAAAGCTCTCTTTACCAGCGAAGAAGTGTACACCGGTCTCTCTTTCTTTGCCGACCTGGTTCGTTCGGGAGTGGGCACATACAACTCGTCGCAACAGCAAATCTACATGGAGCGTAAAGCTGCCATACTTATCCATGGGCAGCCGAGCGAATACGACCTTTATGTCGCCGGCAACACCGATGAATTCGAAGTAGTGCTCCAGCCCTTGGGTCCGGTGCGCCGCGGCGCCAACATGTATTTTGGTCCACTGCATGTGGTGAAGTCGGAAAGAGATCTGGAGCCGATATGGCGCTGGGTGAAGTTTATCTGCTTCGATCCGGAATCCCAGGTGAACTTGATGCTGGCCACAGGCCGGCTGCCGGCTCACCTCCCCACCCTGTCAAGGATTGAACGCTATGTCGCCCAGTATGATCAAAAGAAAGTCAATTGGATGGTGGCCTTCAGGGAAGTGGGCATTCACCCGGATAACTGCCCCAACTACTTCACCGGAGCCAACACCAGCATCACCAGCATCTTTTCCAACGAATATAATAAAGTGATGCGGGGTGAGGAATCCCTGCGCACCGTACTGGAGAGGATGAATCAACTGATTCAGCAAGAACTCGATGCGTTGAAACTTGAAATATAGTATAAAATCAATTATCTATCTTGCACACCCTAACCTCCGGCACTTTCGACGGAAAGTGACCGGAGGTTTTTTCTTGTCTGAAGGTAGCAGAAGGTATCAGAGAATAAATGAACAATATTAGATGGCAGAGGCATAGTTCGACAATCGTCGTCGGAAACAAACCCAGGATCAGGAGGCGAAACGGCAATGGCAACGGCAGAGGCAGGAAGAGGAGCAGGGGTAGGAGCTGGAACAGGCGCAGGGGCAAAGGAGAGGCAAGCCCGCTTGGCCTTTATCGGCTGCGGCAGCTTTGCCAGCACCTCCCTCCTCCCCAACATTCACAGGATTCCGGAAATCGATTTGGTGGCGGTCTGCGACATCGACCGGCCAAAGGCGGAAAGGGCGGCCCGCCATTTCGGAGCCCGCCGGGTATACGTCGATTTGGAAGAGATGCTGGATAAAGAGGAACTGGACGGGGTGTTTGTCATTGGTCCGGCCCCGCAGCAGGCGGCGCTCGCTCCCCATGTACTGCGCCGGGGCATCCCGGTCTATGTGGAGAAACCTTCGGCCAACACCAGCGCCGAAGCCAGAGAGCTGGCGCTTTTGGCGGAAAAGCATGGGGTATGGGGTCAGGTCGGCTTCATGAAGCGTTTTGCCTATGTGTATAAGATAGCCAAAGAGATCGTCTCCCGGCCTGAATTTGGGTCTTTGCATATCATCAAGTGCAAATTCGCCCAGGGCCCCTACCCGCAGATCTGGGGCATCGATTCGGCCAAGAGGTCGTTTCTGATCGGCCAGGTCTGCCACATCTTCGATCTGATCCGCTTTTTCGGCGGCGATGTTCAGGCCGTTCAGGCTTTCTATCATGAAGTGACGCCGACCCAGTTTGCTTATGTGGTGAACCTGATCTTTACTTCGGGAGCCGTCGGCCAACTCGACCTCAACAGCCTGGAGACCAAGAAAGCCTTCCGGGATATCAGCGAAGAGCTGCAGCTGGTCGGCTTTGAAACGCATCTGGTCTGTGAAGACATGCTCAACCTGCGCTGGCAGCCCCCGGAAGATTTCACTGCGGCGGTGCCCGAGACCGGACGCTACCTCTACACCTACACCCCGGCCTGGACCGGGATCAGCAATACCAGGAAAGCTTTTGGCTATGAAGATGAAGTGCGCCACTTTGCCCGCCGCTGCCTGGGTCTGGCAGAAGGAGGACCAGACCTCTGGGACAGTTATAAATCCCTCCTGATCGGCGAGGCCATATACGAAAGCGCCCACGGCGGCAGACTGGTAACCATCAAATATGATTAAGTTTACATCCATGAAAAAGCTTGTGACCGAAAGGATGAGTGCATATGACTGATGGTCAAGATGGTGGCGGAAAGGGGCCCCAAGTGGCCGAGCAGCAGCCGCCGGCGGCGGAGCGGCAAATCCGTATTGCCTTGGTCGGTGGTCTGGATGTATATCACGCCAAGTTCTTTTCCAAAATATTCAACAAACTTCTCATCGAGGAAAACGAGAGGCAGCGTCTAAAGGATAGTGGCTTTCCTGATATGCCGGCTCCTGCGGTGGTCTATTCCGCCTGGGATGAGGATTATAATAAAACTTTGGCACTGGCGGCGGAATATAATATCCCTTATCCCTGCCGCCACCTGGATGAGGCTTTGGCCAAAGCCGATGCCGCCATCATCTGCGACGATGCCAAAATGACCCACCAGCACTGGGCTGTGCCGGTCATGAAAAGCGGCTTGCCCTACTTCCATGACAAGCCCTTCACCCCCACCTACCGGGAGGCGGAAGAGCTGATGGCGCAAGCGGAGGCTCACAAGGCCGTCATGTTTTCCAGCTCAGCCTTGGCTTTCAGCAGGGAACTCGGCGAGCTTGAACCGCAACTCGCCCGGGAAGGAGGCGTCACCCTGGCCATTGCCGCCGGTCCAGTGGGCAGGTTGCTCTTTTACGGCATTCACCCCTTCACCACCCTTTACACCCTGTTTGGTCCGGGGGTACGTTCCGTAACCGCCTCCGGTGCCGGTAATCAACATGCAGCCAAAATTGAATGGCAAAACGGCAAGACGGGCCTATTGGTGGTGGATGCCAGAGCCAAAGGCTTCTCTCTGATGCTTCATACACCTCAAGCATGCCACCAGGTGAAAATCATCGACAGTGAATATTTCTACTATAATACCATGCGTCATTTCCTCAACATGGTGCTCACCGGTCGCATTCCGGTGCCCTGGGAACAGACGCTGGAAATAATCAAGGTACTCGATGCCCTCGAGACTGCCGCCAGACAACAAGAATACACTGTCGAATTTAATTTCAGCGGCTAATTTCACCGGCTAAGTGCCGCAGAAAGTGCAATATGGACGGTCGGACGGGGGCGGCAGCGCAGCATATTCCGCCTGGGTGGTCAGGTGGGCATAAGGGGCGGCCAAAACATCAAGGAACCTTTGCAGAATGCTTAAATCGTTTCGCTCCACGGCGGCTTCCAAGGCCTCCTCCACCCTGTGGTTGCGGGGGATAAGCGCCGGATTGCTCTGCCGCATCAGCCGGCGGGCGGCTTTCCGCGGCTCCTTTTGCCTGGCGAGCCGGGCCTGCCAGCGCTCGTACCAGGTGGCAAAGCCGGCGGAAGCAAAGATGGTCGCCCCCTCCATTTTTTCATTTTCATACGTCAGCGCCAGAAAGGTGTTGGTGTAATCGGCTTTATTTTCCTGCATCAAAGCCAATAAATCAACGATAAGGTTTTCATCTTCCGCCTCCTCGCCAAAAAGCCCCAGCTTCATCCGCATTCCTGCCAACCAGTGGGCATGATATAAAGCAGGGAAGCGGGATACCTCCTTCTGGGCCAAAGAGGCGGCCTTATCTTCATCATCATGGAGGAGCGACAACAAGGCTTCGGCAAATCTGGCCAGGTTCCAGGCAGCCATTATGGGTTGGTTGCCATAGGCATAGCGACCGTGGTAATCGATGGAGCTGAATACAGTGGCCGGATCGTAGGTATCCATAAAAGCGCAAGGCCCATAATCGATGGTCTCACCGCTGATAGCCATGTTGTCGGTGTTCATCACCCCGTGAATAAAGCCGACCAACTGCCACTTGGCAATCAGCTGTGCCTGCCGTTTGATAACTTCCCGCAGGAGAGTTAGATAACGGTTCCCGGCAGCAGTGGGTTCAACCGGCATTTGGGCTGCGGTAACAGCAGACTCCTCTTCAGTGGATGCTCCGACAGGATCCGCCGCCAGGAAATGCCGCTCCCAGGCGTAATCGGCCAAGGTACGGAGAAGATCGACATGGCCCATACGGGCGGCATATTCAAAAGTGCCCACCCGCAGATGACTGGCGGCCACCCTGGTGAGGACAGCTCCAGGCCACTCCCTGTCACGCCACACGCTCTCCCCCGTGGTCACCACCGCCAGGCTGCGGGTAGTGGGAATCCCCAGTGCATGCATGGCTTCGCTGATCAGATACTCACGCAACATGGGGCTCAAAGCAGCCCGGCCGTCGCCGCCGCGGGAATACGGCGTGATTCCCGCCCCTTTGAGCTGGATGTCGAAGCGGCAGCCGTCAGGAGTGATTTGCTCGCCCAGCAGTATAGCCCGGCCGTCTCCCAACATGGTAAAATAGCCGAACTGATGGCCGGCATAGGCCTGAGCCAGGGGATCGGCGCCTGGCGGCAAACGGTTGCCGGCCAGGATAGACACTCCTTCATCGCTCTCCAGTTCTACCACCGATAAACCTAGTCTCTCCGCAAGCCCACGATTGAGCAGGACCAGCTTCGGCGCTTTGACGGGAGTCGGCGTCAGCCTGGTATAAAAAAACGTTGGCAGACAGGAATAGCTATTATCCAGTCGCCATCCATTTTTAAAATTGGTGTCTCCCGCGTTCAACTGTTCCATCCGCCTCCTTGCCGACGACTGCTATTGTTGGCTAAAGCAGCAGCTTCTATGCCTGCTTGTCACAGCGTACCGGTACTCGCTGGTGATTGTGCCGGTGCAATAATATTATCGGTTATACTTCCTATATATATTTTTTATATATTTTACATGCCATTATTTAAATAATGAAGGCTTATTTTATTTACATTTTGACATACAAGGTTAACGATAAATTTCATCGTTAACACTCTTATTAGGGAAGGACTTGATGTAACAGGGCTGCCCTCTTACCTGAAGCCGGAGGTAGAGCTGCCGTTGGTGGTGGAAGTTGTTGAGGGGCGGAAGACGGAGATAGTCATCCCCCTCGAGCGGCCCATAACAGTGAGCGGCCAAGTGATCTGGGCTACGGCGCAAGAGCCGCCGGCGGTAAACGGCCTCCTCAGTAATGGCAATTTACTAAACGGTTGGCTGAACGGCACGCTTAATGGTTCCAAAAATGGGTCGCTGAACGGGTCCCTCAATGGGCAGGCCACGAGCAACGGCATTCCCGGCACCGGCATCAGAGGCGTAAAGGTCATAATCACAAGCATAAATGCCGATTCATCATTTAAAGCTTTCGCCATCACCGACGAACGAGGCAGGTTCTACTTCACCGATCTGGCCCCCGGCGATTACATGATTTACATCGACACCGCCACCCTGCCGAAACGTTCCCAGCCCGCCGGCGACAACGGCACCAGAATAACATTGCATCCCGGCGAGCAGCGCACCGTGGAATTGGAAGTGGTGCCGGTGACTTTGCCTGTTGATATCACCTTTATAGCGGAAGCTGAAAACAATATGTCTCTTGATAAGCAATAGCATCAAGATTCATATAGCTCGCGTCTCATAAAACGATCTCGTGGTATTTCCGCCCCGTCTCTTTTTGCAAATCGGTGAGCATGTGCAGCTCCCGGCGCCGGCAGGTGAAGAAGATGATCTGTCTATCCTCGGCGAGAAAAAGCAGCGTACTCAGGCCTTCCCTGGTTCGCTCATCGTCGCTATGGGCAAAAACATCATCCAGCAACAGCGGCGGGCGCCATTTATCCTCGCATATCACATCGGCGGCAGCCAAGCGAAAAGCCAGGTATATCTGATCATAGGTGCCACGGCTGACAGCTGAGGCATTCAAGCTGCGCTGCAGATCAGGATCGATCACGCTGAGCGTTAAGGAATCATCCACAGAGAGCCTGTCATAACGCCCGTTGGTGAGGCGGTAGAGAATCCGGGAAGCTTTTTCGTTCAGCCTGGGAGCGAACTGGCGATGCACTTCTTCGGCGGCATTTTCCAATTCTGTCAGTGCCAGCTCCAGGGCGGCAATAGCCTTCCCGGCGGCCTCATATATTCCGGCCGCCTCTTCCTCTTCGGCCACCGCCTCCTCTTCCGGCTCGCACTGAGCCATATACATTTTCATCTCGCTATTGATTTCCGTAATGCGGTCGTGGAGACCGGCTAAAGCAGCCTGCAACTCCGCTCTTTGCGCTTCAGCGGCTGAACGCGAAAAGCCGGCCGGAGGAGGCGAAGGAGAAAGGTCGGCCGGCATAGCAGCGGATCCATTTTCTTCTTCACTGAACTCCTGCCGGAGCTCTTGCCACCGGGCTACCACGGCTTTATACCGCTCAGCCAACTCTTCCCCGGTAGAGCCTGAAAGAATACCGGCGATTTCCGCTTCTTTTTGTTCTATGCTCTCCATGAGCTTCACATATGCCGCCTTGTTCCGGCAGGCGGCGGCAAATTCCTGAGCATCACCTACACCGGCTTTCATATACACTTCCGCCAGTTCCTGCTGCAGCTTTGCCATAGCGGCCTCATGGCGCCGACTTGTTTCCTCTTCCAGTTCCAGTTCTTTGCTGATGTCCGCCACTTGCTGCAGCATCCTACGGCAGCGGCGGATGTGATCCAGACCTTCATTTATACCATTCAACCAGGCATTAATATCTTTTAAACCGGTTTTCTCCGCACCGACGGGAATCAGGAGGTGCAGCTTTTGCATAAATGGCCCAGCCTGATCCGCCACAAACCGCCTCATGTCCGCCAACAGCCGCTGATATGCTTCCTCAGCGGCACTTGTCTTTTCCGCCTGCTGCCCGGCTTGGGCGATGAGCCTCTGCCGCTCGTCCCACAAGCTGTGCAGTTGTCCGACATCGCCGGCGCCTGCTGCTGCCAGGAGCGAGCTTAACAGTTGCTCGGCGGCAGCAATGACGCCCAATACTTCTTGATGCCGCTTCTCCAGCTGAACTGTGGACGGCAGGGCGGCTGCCGCTTGCCGGCACTCTTCCGGCCAGAGATCGGGAGGCAACTCCTGGGCGCGGTAATAGAGAGCAGGATGGATATCCGCCTCAAGAGCGGAGTGGAGGTAATTGTCGGAATCACCGGCCTCCCTCTGGGTTGTCTCTTCCGTTTCCGCCAATCCGGTGGCGGCAGCCGCTTCGACCCATGCCTGTCGCCATAAAGCCTCCGGGGTGGCAGCTGTCTGCTCCAACGGGAAAATGACGACTTTCGCCCATTTTTGCCGCCAGGAGGTATAGGAAGCTTCAAATTGGGCCACATCGCCGGCCACTTGCTCAAGATCCGACGGCAGGTTCGCCAGGCGCTCAGGCAAATGCTGCCGTTGCCAAAGCAGATCAGCATAACGGGCAGCCTTTTCCATAAAGCGGGCGATATGGTTTTCAGTCCATGGCAACTCCAGGGAATCCGGCTCAGGCTCAACTCCGTCCGAGACTGCCGGCTGTCTTTCATACTGTCCATCTTGGCTCCCATCCTGATCCTGGTCCAGGCAGCCGGCTTTCTGCAACAGATCGAGCACGATGGCTTCATGCTCTTTTCTTTGCTCCAAAAGCTGGTTTATGGCGGCCGTCAATGCTTCTTCCTTTTCCACATCGGCCCGGCAGGCAGCTATATCCCGCCAGGCTTCCCGCCAGGCTGGCACCGAGGGTTGCCTGACTTTGGCCAGGAGATCCTGGATCCGGGAGTTCAGTTTGGTGACAGTGGCCCGGCACTGGCTTTTGGTATCGTACCATTTCTGCTTCTCCCTTTCTATGGCCGCCACCACACGCCGCGCCTTTGCTACCTGCACCGCTCCCACAACAAAGGCAGCCAGGGGGGGCAACCACCACCAGAAAGCCGGTTTAGCCATGACCAACCATATGGCCAGCAGAATACCGGCCGCAATCAATGCCCCTCCGGCGATAAAGCCGCCCTTGGGGGGAGCGGGAATAGCTTCGACTTCCGCTTCCGCTGCCTCCGCCCGCAGGCGGGCTTGTCCCTCCTGATCCAGCAGCGCTTCCGCTTCCGCCAGCAACTCCTGGCCGGCGGCGATCACCGGCTGCAGTTGCTGGAGCCGCTCCCTGGCCTGCCGGGCTTTTTCCCGATCCGTCTTCCCCGCCGCCCACAATTGCCTGGCCGTCTGGGTCAGCGATTTAGCCTGGGTGAGATGCTCCTGCAGCCGGGCTTGGCTGTTGGGAGGCAGTTCCGCCATCTCCTTCAATTCCTGCAGTTGCCGGAGCAGGCGGGCGACATCGGTCATATAACCCTGTATCCGCTCCTTCAGCATCCGGGTGCGTTCCAGGCAACGGGAGAGCGAGCCGAGAAGCTCACCGGCAGCCTCTCTTAAGGCGACGATGTTATCCACCAACTGCGGGGTCTGCTCCGGCAGGACGGTAAGCGGTGCGAACTGTAAGAGCATATTCTCCAGCTCTTTACAGCGCCTGGTCTCGGCCGCCAGGCGCTCCTCCGCCTCACGCAACTGCGCCTCCATCTGTGCCAGTTGCAGGGCGATGCTTTGCCCGCTTTTCTCCCAGGCCGAAGCCGCCTCTTCATCTCTGATTTCGGAAGCCCCCGGCAGCTTTTGGTATTCCTCCTTTACCTTCACCAAAGCCAAGCGCAGCTTTTCCACCCGCTCCCCGGCCTGCTGCCGGTTGTTCTCCACTTCCTTCAGCCGCACCAGGAGTTCCGCTTCCACTTCTTTCAGCTCCAGGGGAAAGGCGGCATAAAGGGCGAGCTCAGCGGCTTCTTTTCGCCATTGCTCAATCATCTGCCCGGCTTCTTTCCAGGCAGTGAGCTTGCCGGACAACTGCTCGGCCTCTTCTGCCAGCAGATCCCTGTTCACCTCGTTCAGCCGGCTCGCCACGAGCCGCCTTTTTTCCACCAGTCCGGCCTGCTCTTCCTCGAGCTTCCTGATGGCTTCTCTATATTTACCTATCTCCTCCAGAAGCTGCCTGGCCTTTGCCAGGCGCTCCCCGGCCTGGTTTTTGATCCTTACCTGCTCCTTGCGACACTTATCAAGCTTTCCAGCTGCCAAGCGCAAGGAAACAGCTTCGTCACCGGTCTCCTGTAAATTGGCCAGCCGGGCGGCCAGCTCTTTCCGTCCGACCTCATCGCCGCCTCCGGGTATATCACCGATAAACACCGTGCCGGCAAAGACCAACTGGTTCATGCCGGTGAAATCCTCGGCAAACATGAGCTCTTTCCGCCTGTCGGTCGGGTAGGAGGAAGAGAGATCTTTCCCCGTCACTGCATCCAACAGGCGCACACCGTCGCCGCTTCTGGCAAAGGAGCGCTCCACCCGAAAGGCGCGACCTTCTTCATCGACAAATTCCAGGGATCCTCGATATTGCCCACCTGCCCACGGCTCATATCTCTGCTGTTCCTCCGTCCACTCCCGGCGCTTGGCATCCGGTTTCTTAAAGCCGTAAAGCATACCTTTTATAAACTGCTGAATGGTGGTTTTCCCACTTTCGTTAGGTCCGAATACGACATTCAGACCGTCCTGAAAATCAAGTATCTTATTATGAAAGCGACCGAAACCGGTCATGATCAGGCGGCGAATGATCATTCCACCTTCACCTCCCGCCCGGAAAGGGCATCCAGGCCCAGCCGTAAAGCCCTCTGCAAGATGATCCTGTCTTCCGCAGCGGCCTCCTCCAGCCTGGCCAAAAGGCGGCGGACAAAAGCGGCCCTGGCGGAATACCCTTTGGCCAGCTCTTTCAGATCATAAGCAGGCACGGTGAGATCGATGGTCTGGAAAGAGAAGAAACGCTGCCCCAACGCCAAGAGGCGCGGCCGGTCCCACTCGCTGTGCGGCTCCACTTCGCCCGTAAAGATCAGGCGCACCAGATCGCCGTCTTTTATCGGCTTCAAGGCTTCTGCCATTTTTTCCAGCACGCCGGCCGTGGTCTCACAACCTGAAATATCCAAGGTAACGGTGTGAAAAGACCGGCAGGCCGCCGGCACAAAAACCAGGCGGGCCCCTCCCCCGGTCAATTCACCGTGATAAAAACCGTGCTCGCCCTGGTCGCCGAAATCCAGCGGTTCCAGCGCTCCGGCATATGCCGCCTTGACGAGCCTCTTCTCCTCGCTCTTGCCTTCCCCATACCCGCCTTCTCCGACCCGGCAGCCATCGCCCCAAGCCAAGTCTCCCGCCCACCTGACCAGCGGCCGGTGGATGTGGCCCATGGCGATATAATCGGCGCCACATTCCCTGATATCCGCCTCCGTCACCGGCAGATAGCGGGAGCCGGGACCAGCGGCCGCTCCTCCTGGTGCCTCTGTCGCACTGCCTTTCGGCGCCCCCATAGTCATCCCGCCGTTGATCATTTCGCCGTGCAACAGCACCACCCGGTAGTGCCCCTCGTCTCGCTCCTCCAAGCGCAACGCTCTCAGATGTGGCTCGGTCACCTCAGGAGCGTGGAAACCCAGGCCAACGACAGTTACCGGCAGGTCCGGCACCTCGACCGTCTCCCAGTTCCCGAGGAAAAGATGCACATTGTCCGGCCAAGGCAAGGTGCGGTAGAAGGAATCCGCCGCTCCGAAATCGTGATTGCCGGCCGCAATGAAGACCTGAGCCGGGGAAAGTGCTCCCAGGAGATCCCGCACTTCAAGCACGGTAGAGCGAGGCACCACGGCATGCTCAAACAGGTCGCCGGCGATCAACACCAGCGGCACCTTGTGGGTGCGCGCATACTCCAGAGAACGTCGCAAAGCCTCGAGGGCATCAACCCGCCGCTGCTTCAGCTGCGCGCCGGTCAATCCTGCCCCGCTCAACCTGCCCAGATGGACATCTGCCAGATGTATGAAAGGTATAGCCAAAGCATCGCCTCCTGCTCTCTCACCCATATACGCCATTGTCACTACGTGATCAGGAGCACAGTTTCCTTCCCCCTGTTTTCTTCCCTTTGAACTTTATGGATGATATTCTTTAAATGAGAATGTGTATCGATTGGAGGATAACATTTATGAAAAAGATATTAGGCATTGGAGTTATTGGCATGGGAATGATGGGACAAATTCATGCCGCCGAATACGCCGCCAATCCTCAATGCCGACTGCAGGCGCTGGTCGACACTTCGCCGGCCGTCCTGTCGGAAAGCTGCCGCCGTTATGATGTCCCCGGTTACACAGATCACAGGGAACTCCTGGCGAGAAAAGATGTCCAGGCCGTCAGCATTTGCACCCCCGACGATCAGCACCGTCAGGTGGTGCTCGATGCTTTGACTGCCGGCAAACATGTGCTGCTGGAAAAGCCCATCGCCACCACCATGGAAGATGCCGATGCCATTGTCGCCGCCGCTGCCCACACCCCGGTAAAGCTGATGATGGGTCACACTTTGCGGTTTAGCCCACGCTACAAAAAGGCTAAGGAACTGATCCAAGACGGCGCCATCGGCGAGGTGCAATCTCTCTTTGCCCGGCGCACCAACATCATCTCCGTACCGCACCGGCTGGCCGGCAGAGTATCGCTATTGGCCTTTCTCGGCGTGCACGACCTGGACATCATGCGCTGGATGGCCGAGAGCGAAGTGGTGAAGGTCTATTGCGAAGTCAAAAAAGGCTTGCTCGCCGCCCAGGGTTATGATGTGGAGGATGTGGTTTTCACCACATTGCGCTTTGCTTCCGGCGCCATCGGCTGCGGCGAATTCGGCTGGATCCTCCCCGTCAACCATCCGTCAGGACATGATTTCCGCCTGGATATCACCGGCACTCACGGCGCCCTGACTATTGATGAAGCCCATGACGGGTTCTCGGTGGCCGGCGTCGAACGCTACATACAGCCGCCGGTGCAAGCCCGGACCGCGCCGGTGGTCGCCGCCTTTCTTGAATGTATCCTGCTGGACAAAAAGCCGCCCGTGACGGCAGAGGACGGACGCGAGGCTTTGCGCATTGCCATTGCGGCGCAAAAATCTGCCGCCATAGGCCTTCCCGTCGACCTGGTGAGATGATATATTTTTGGCAATGGCGGCAGGAAGGCTTGCCGCCGGCATAGAATGATGTCGACAGCCAATTGAATAGACGGTGAATGGTGCCCCTCAATTTACCGGGGGATAATAGGGAAGTTCGGGAGCGGAGCGGAATAAGCTCTGCCAGCCGACGCGGTCCCGCCACTGTGACCGGTTGTCGGGTGCATTAAGCCACTCGCTCAAAAAAGCGGGGAAGGCGCACCAGACGTTAAGCCGAAAGCCAGGAGACCTGCCTTCACCGGGGCCAGACACTCTTCGCGGAAAGGGAGCGGTCAGAGGTGTATAGCCTGAGAGAGGCTAACCTCATATTTTTCTCGCCCCTCTGCCGCCCGGCAGAGGTTTTTATTAGCAGCATATTGCTATTTTCCCTCCATGTGGCTCATGCAGCCCGCAACACTTTTTCGGCCACCCTTGCCGAAACCTTTGCCGCCGCCTTTCCACCACATTTTCAATTTGCAGTCAGGATGGGAGCCCGAGATGATACTTAATGTTGCCGGGGTGGAGTTTTCCTATCATGCCGATCCGGTGTTGTCCGGCATCGCCTTCCAGGCGCAAAGCGGTGAAGTGATCGGTATCGCCGGTCCCAACGGATCGGGTAAATCCACATTAATTCACGTGATAAGCAGGGCCCTCGCCCCCCGCTATGGACAGGTCGCCCTGGATGATCAGCTGATTAATCAGCTGTCCCAGCTGGAACTGGCCCGGCGCATGGCCGTCGTGCACCAGCAGGAGTCGGTGGCCTTCGATTTTACGGTGCGGGATGTGGTCCTGATGGGTCGCCTGCCATATCTGAAACGCTTCAGCAAGGAGAGCGCCGCCGACATGGCCATGGCAGAGAAAGCCATGAGCGAGGTGGGCATCCGGCATCTTGCCGAGCGGAGCATCTTCCAGCTGAGCGGCGGGGAAAGGCAAAGGGTGGCCATAGCCAGAGCTCTGACCCAGGATACCCCGATTCTGCTCCTGGATGAGCCGACTGCCAGCCTGGATATCAAATACCAGGTGCAAACCCTGGAACTGTTGCAGGCACTCGCCGCCTCCGGGCGTCTCATCATCGTGGTGCTGCATGATCTGAATCTGGCCGCCCAATATTGCCACCGGCTCTTGCTCCTGCATCAGGGACGCATTGTGAAAGCCGGCCCGCCTGCCGAGGTTTTACAAAGCGATCTCATCCAGGAGGTATATGGCATTGCCGTAGGGGTGATTCCTCATCCGCAAACCGGCCGCCCGGTCATCATTCCCCTGACCAAAAGCACTACCTCATCCAACCACCGGAGAAGCAAAGAGGTGACCATGGCATGCCCGCTTTAAACAGCAGCAGTACGGCAGGAAAAAGTAAAAAGCCTGCTCTGCGCCGGGGTCTGCTTCGGGGTCTGCGCCGTGGTTTTCGCCGGGGGTTTACGCTGGGCGGGGCTCTTCTTCTCTGGGTGATCACGGTCGTCGTGGCCTGCGGCTTTGGGGCCGTACCTCTCACCCCCCTGCAGATAGCGACCATGCTGGCGAAGATGGTCGGCTTACCTGTCGATGCTTCTGCCTGGCCGCCCACCTATGAACTCATTTTCTTGCAGATCAGACTGCCGCGGGTCATCCTCGGCAGCCTGGTGGGAGCGGCGCTCGCCCTCTCCGGGGCGGCCTTTCAAGGGCTGCTGCGCAATCCCCTGGCCGGCCCATACGTGTTGGGCATCTCCGGCGGCGCTTCGCTGGGGGCGGTGCTGGCGATGGCGCTGGGCCTCGGCTCCCTCGCCACCGGTCTGAGCACCGTCCCCGTTATGGCTTTTCTGGGCG
This sequence comes from Bacillota bacterium, assembly GCA_012840225.1. Taxonomy (GTDB): domain Bacteria; phylum Bacillota; class Limnochordia; order DTU080; family DTU080; genus DULU01. The sequence goes on along the minus strand of DULU01000008.1, from coordinate 1,005 downwards.
CCTTGGGCACGCTGATCCTCATCATGGCCCTGGGCAGCTCGCAAGGCCGGCTCCCCACCACCACCCTCATCCTGGCCGGGGTAGCCGTCGGCTCCTTCTTCTCCTCTGTGGTGTCGATCATCGTGCTGTTCAGCGATGAGCGCATGGGTTCCATCCTCTTTTGGCTGATGGGCGGGCTGTCCGGTGCCGGTTGGAGCACAGTGGTGAATATGACCCTATATATGCTTCCCGCCGCCCTCGTTCTCTTCTGGCATGCCCGCAATCTAAACGCCATGGCTTTCGGCGACGAGGCCGCCGGTCACCTGGGAGTGGAAGTGGAAAAGGTGAAGAAATGGCTCCTGGTGGCCGCCTCGCTCCTCGCGGCCGCCGCTGTCTCCTCCAGCGGGGTGATCAGCTTCGTCGGCCTGATCGTCCCCCATGTGGTAAGGATGATCAAAGGGCCCGACCACCGGGGCCTCCTGCCGCTCTCCATGGTCCTGGGCGCCGTCTTTTTGGTGGCCTGCGACACTGTGGCCCGCACCGTGATGGCGCCACAGGAATTACCGGTCGGGGCGGTCACCGCCCTCTGCGGTGCGCCGTTCTTTGTGCACCTCTTGCGCAGACATAAAACGAGACCGTTCTGATACCGTATTGTTCTAGACACTGTTCTGATGTTGTTTTCGGCAATCTGATAACAGGGACTGGAGGATTTACATTGCACAAGTTGTCGTTTATCAAGGGACAGATCGCTCCACTCGACGAGGCGGCCATGGCGGCGGTGAAAAAGCGGCAGGATATGCTGACCAAGCCCCGGGGCAGCCTGGGACGGCTGGAGGATCTGGTGACGCAGCTGGCCGGCATACAGCGCACCACCACACCTACCTGGCAGCCGGCCGCCGCTGCCGTCTTTGCCGGTGATCATGGCGTGGTTAAGGAAGGGGTCTCCGCCTACCCGGCCGAGGTGACGGCTCAGATGATCGCCAATTTCCTGAACGAAGGGGCGGCCGTCAGCGTGCTGTCAAGGCA
>DULU01000130.1 GCA_012840225.1 Bacillota bacterium | reverse complement strand
TGCGGAAAAGCGATAGGGCGAAAAACCGATAAGGCGGAAAAACGATAGGGCCTGCTTTCACAGGCCCTATCATGCTTTGTTTGGTGGAGCCGATGAGGATCGAACTCACGACCTCTTGAATGCCATTCAAGCGCTCTCCCAGCTGAGCTACGGCCCCAATTTATAGTTTTGCGGTTTATTGCAATGGAGCGGGCGACGAGTCTCGAACTCGCGGCCTCAACCTTGGCAAGGTTGCGCTCTACCAACTGAGCTACGCCCGCCCGCAGTGCTGACCCGCAAAAACTATAATGCCACAAATCCACTCATTCGTCAACGGTAAATGTACCAGAATCAGTATAAAGATAGCATTAATCTTTTCCTGTAAAGGAGCTCGCCGCGCCGCGATGGAATTATTTGCCGGTACCAAAAACGACCGGGGTTAAGATGTCGAGAGGATGAAGCTTATTGTGAGCAGCAATTCACTGGTGCGTGATCTGGCGGCTGAAGTTAAAGCCATAGCAGAGAGTGCGGAAATGAACCGGCGCCGGCAGCTGTGGGTGCATCACTTTGAAAACCGACCATCTTCATTATGGACCGTGGGAATGGGCGGTGCGCCTGCGCGGCATCGAAAACCTGCTGTATGATGTCGTCGATCGCCCCCAGTTTGTCCATCGCCTGATGGATCATATCACCACGGGGTTGGTGGCATATCACCGGCAGCGGGAAGCGGCCGGTGCCTATGATGCCGAGGCGTCCTTGGGATTGCATCAACCCTATGATGAAATCCCCGCCTCTCTCCGACATAAGCTGGAAGGTGGTTGGGTGTACTGCCATGCCCAAAGCGCCGCTTCGCTCAGCCCGGCTATGTATGCGGAGTTTGTCCATCCCTATAATGAACGCATTGCCGCTCTTTTCCGCCGCGTATATTATCACGGCTGCGAGAACCTCAATAAAAAAGCCGGCATCATCGCTCAACTGCCGGGATTGCGTCACTTTCATGTGTCGCCGTGGACCGATCCGGAGGAAGTGATTCCACAGCTTGCCGGCCGGACCGTGGTATTGGAGGTGCACTGTCACCCTACCAACGTTTTGTTTTTGTATGATCCGGCAGAAATACGCCAAGAAATACGCTGGCGCATAGCCCGGTCGCAAGGTGCGGTTTTTGATCTCAAGCTCTGCGACATTCAGACTATAGAAGGTGCCGAAAACAAGCTGTCGTTGTGGTCGACCATCGCCCAGGAAGAATCTGGGCGCCAATGATCATAGTGGCCTCCGCAAAGCTGTCCAGATGCTTATCAGCGCCTTGATACCACCGGCAGAGATATGGCTGTCCCCGATTCGGCCGAGAGGATTCCTGCTTCCAGGATCTCTTGCGCATTGCGCGACACCACGGCATTGCAGAGGCCTTCGATCGGCCTGTGCTCAATGAGACAGGTGAGGAAGTAGGCAGCTGCCGAGCTGCGCTCTATGGGCAACTCCGGCGCACTGATTTCACATTCCTCTTTTTGGCGCTCGTCGGCAATGTAAACCCGTTTGCCGTCGCTCCGCACGCTGCCGGCGGAGCCGTTGATCATCAGCTCATATCCGAAGCCGTATTGGGTCCAGGACGCTTCGCATATCGCCAGGCCGTGAGGGTATTTGGCGACGATTACAGCATTATCGTCTACAGTGATGTAATCCTTAATAAACCGGCCGGCAACGGAGACGACGGCATTTGGCCGCCCCATAAGGTAGGCAGCATAATCGGCTCCATAGCAGCAATAATCCATCAGGGCGCCGGCACCGTTGCGCTTTTTGTCGTAGAGCCATTCGTAAAAGAAGGGCGAGCAACCTATTTCCTTTGGTCCCTGATGCGCCGCCCGGTAGCGCACTTTGTAGATATCTCCTATGTCCCCGCGTTTGGCTATCTCCAGGGCGGCCTGATGGGCCCGAGACCAGGCCGTGGGCCAGTTGACCATCAGGGTGATACCGTGTTTTTTCGCCGCGATCAGCATTCTGTCGGCCTGCTCCAGCGTCGCGGCCATCGGCTTTTCCACCAAAGCATGGATGCCTCTTTCGGCGGCATATTCCACTATATCGGCCGCGGAGGCATTGTCGGTATATACCAGCACGGCATCGGGAGAGATCTTGTCCATCATTTCCTCATATGAATCGAAGATGTGAGAGACGGACCAATCCTGCAGGGCTTTTTTCTGCAAAGAGGGATTGATGTCGGCCACAGCCACCACTTCACATCTGGGATCCGTCAGAAATCCGCTTGCCACATGCCAGATATGATCATGAATCAGCCCAGCCACACCAATACGTATTTTGGTCATATATATCCCTCCACATCACATGCTCCCACAATCTTTTTTGTAATACTCCTTTTCCTGGATTAATCCTTCTTACATGTTTGATAGTTTTGATCGATATACTTCCGGACATGAAAAAGCGTTCCGCTTCAGTTCATGCGCTGAAGCGGAACGCTTCATAAAAGTAGTGCCGGCAACGTGCTACTCTCCCACAGGTCATCCTGCAGTACCATCGCCGCTGGAGGGCTTAACT
>DULU01000129.1 GCA_012840225.1 Bacillota bacterium | reverse complement strand
CTTGCCCGCGCCAATCCATTATTGCAACCTACAGATCATAAACCTGTATTGCATGTACCCGAAAAAACGCGAAAATGTAAGAGAAACGGGGTTCACGCGACTAGCAAAGCTCTCTGGACGGTACAGAGAAGCGATTTCACGCAGAGCTCTGGTATTCGCAGGTATCCGGGAGCACAACGTGCCATAAACGATTTGGTTCTCTGTTCTGGAGAAGAACTCGATGAATCGGGCAGCCGCTTTGGTGTTTTTGGCCCCTACAGGAACCGACCAGGCAAATCCGCCTGACCAAGCGCCGTTGCTGCCTCCTTCGGGATGTGGCATAGCGCCGCCATCAAGCATCATGTCGGGATTATTCTTTAATATACCTGAAAAGACGCCGTCATGGGTGGCCATCATGGATACTTTCTCGTTACCCAAGGAGTCATCATTGAATCCCAATCCCGTCAGGGCGGCTTTTGTTCCGTAAAGCATCGCATACTCGGCTTCCCACTCGAGGGCATTCACGTTTTCTTTACGGTCAAGGGTCGGCCGGAAGGCGACGGGATCGAAGTAATCACCACCGAACGTCCATATCCAGCCGATGTGGTACCAGTTTCCAATCCACGGCACAAATCCTAGCCTGGAAGGTGTGCCGTCGGCTTGCATGATGGTAAGTTTCTTAATAAGTTGTTAAAGCTTTGCCAATCCAGCGGTTGCCCTTTCAATCCGGCAGATTCCAGGTGGTTTACGTTCCAGGCTAGACCGCGCATGTCGGTATCAATGGGCACAGCATATAACCGTCCCTTGACATACGATTCGTTGGCAGGTCCGGGCATAAAGGTTGCATTAACATCCAGCAGGGGATCACCAGTTCATCTATAGGCAAAAGCAATTTGTCGATGGCCCATTCACCGACACGATAACGGTCGAACTCAACCAAATCCGGTACAGAGCCGGAGACGACCATCGCTTTTAGTTGATCAAGGTTGTAACCGACGGTGATATTGACTGTGATGTCAGGATTCTTGGCTTTAATGTCTCCCAGTATCTGGTTGAACGCCGTTCCCATAGCACCCGAGCCCAAGTACTTCACCAAGATGGATAGCTGTTCCGCACCGGATACATTGGTGAAGAGGCCTAACGTTAAGCAGATTACTAAAGAAAGAATGCAACATGTTTTCTTCAAGCTTTTCATGAATTAACCTCCTTTTTTGTGCTTAGAAAGTATCAAACGCTATAAGCTCTGGGCCAGCTGCTTCCCCACCCCCTTTCAATGTCTCACGACCATATGAGCACTTTTACAACTACTTTTTACTAAATATCTACGCTGACAAATGCAGTATTCCTTCATGGCGGGGTATTAATATTATGATTTCTTAATATACCTTGTCTCATCAGAAGATATCAAGGACTGAGGCACTGCAGCCCCGATCCTGATCTTATGCTCTCTCTTTCCAACGTTGGTAGTTGGGGGAAAGACGCATCGCACCCTGCGGTTGGGGTACAAGTTTACCTCCCCGGCCGCGGGGATCCCCTCTGCGCTCGTTGATCTCGGCCAGGCGACGCCGCCATACCTCCACCCGTTCCTGCCATATGGGATCGGCGTGCAGATCGTGGCATTCACCGGGATCATCGGGCAAATTGAAGAACAGTTCTCTACCAGTATGGTGGAACCACACGTATTTTTCCCGGCCGTCGGTGATCCACTGGTTGCCCCAGGTGGGATCGTTAGATATACTGTGCTCTCCTTGGATAAAGGGCCGCCATTTGCGTTGGGCCTCTTCCTTTCCTGTGGCCGTCGTCGATTTACCGCAAAGTGGCAACACGCTCAGGCCATCTACCGATTCAGGTATTTCCACACCGGCAGCATCCAGCAGGGTAGGCATGATATCCCGCAATTCCACCACCTGATCAAGCACCTGGCCGCGGGGTAGTTGCCAGTGTTTTGGAAACCGGATGAGGAACGGTACTCTGGACGAACCTTCATATGCATAGGTCTTGCGCCAATGATGATGATCGCCCAACATGTCGCCATGGTCGGAACAAAAGAGGATCAGAGTGTTGTCATATTCCTCCGGTTCCCTCCTTTGCAGCTCATATAGAACCCGACCGATTTGATGATCTATAAAGGTGATATTTCCGTAATAACCGGCCCGGGCTCTGTGGATCTCTCTCTCTGATCGCCTGCCGAACGAGGCGTTGACATCGAAGGTCGGGTAATCAAACTCCGCCGCCCAATCGCCTATATATGGCTTGGGAATATCGGGATTGTTGATATACATGTCCCAATAAACCTGGGGAGGATCATACGGCGAATGTGGCCTGGCAAAAGACATCCACAAGAAGAACGGCTTGGTGGGATCGCGATGCTTGAGAAATTTTATAGCCTCCGAGGCCGTCCAGTATGTGGGATGAAGATGCTCGGGTAGGTGAGAGGGCCTGGCCATCCAGCTGTTCCAATCGATGCTATGGTCCCTATAGTCATAAGCACCTTCTTTATGCTCGTCGAACCATTCATGATAGTCGCTGACAAAGTCTCCATAACGCCGGCCGCTCTCATCAAGCACCATATTATGAAAACCATATAGAAGGCGCTGTGGGAAAAAGTGCATTTTCCCGACACCTTGGGTGTGATAGCCGGCCTTGGCCAACTCCGCCATAAGAGTGGTTGGAAAATTTAGGGCATCGCTTCCCGTCATAGTCAACCTGCCGTGGTTCCACTGGTCCATGCCGGTAATGATAGCCATCCGGGCTGGAAGGCAGGCCGGCACCGAGGTATAGGCACGGCGGAAGAGCACTCCCTCAGAAGCCAGTTGGTCGAGATATGGCGTCTCCACCACCGGATGCCCGGCACATCCCAGACAATCTCCCCTATGCTGGTCGGTCATAATAAAAAGTATGTTTGGACAATTTTTGGCCATCTGATGCCCCTCCAAGATAGATAACCATGAAAAACACCAGGAAAAGGCGAACCCTTGGGTATGCCTTTGTTAATATTACACTATCATTTAATACTCCGGCAAATCCTAGGCGATATTATGCACTCATTTCTTGCTCTTCGCTGCCGACAGAAACAGGCAAATCAATTTCCTCGCAGGTTATTTTTGGGCGATGTCGAAAGGGGCGTATAGTCAGCAAGGGAATGCCGATGGTCGCTGATGTGACTCATGCGTGGAGGCACTGGTTCAAGGGGGATCACCTTGATATATAAAAACAGCGCCGTATTCGATTTGGAGACCACCGGACTTGACCGGCAGAAAGATACCATACTGGAGCTGGCTGTCCTGCGCATACGCAATGGATATATTACAGGTTCATACCACGAATTAATCAATCCGGGGAGACCCATCCCGCCAGAGATCACCGCTCTGACCGGCATTACGGAAGAGATGACCGCCGATTGCCCGCCACTGCGCGATGTGCTCCTGCGCTTTATGACCATCATCGACCGGCAAACGCTCTTGATCGGCCACAACATCTCTTTCGACCTGGGGTTTTTGGATCAAAAGCATAGGGAGTTGTGGGGGGTGGGCATCCATCATTCTTTTTTGGATACCCGTGCTTTGTGCATCAAGCGTTTCCCCTATAAAAGCCATAAACTGGAGGATGTCTGTAAATATCTGGATATAAAACACCAGGGGGCGCACCGGGCTTTCCAGGATGTCTTGGCTACCTGGGAAGTGGCCAAGCGCTTATGGGATGAAGGCGCTATTGCTGATTCGAACGAGGGCATGGCGTGGTATGTGAATCGCATCCTGCACTACCGCAAATATGCCCACGACCAGCCTTTTGTGCCTGAGCACGGCAGACTGGAACTGATCAGCTGATAGATATAGAAAATAAAAGCTTAAGCAAAAAGAGAGGAGAAGCATCATGCCGGAGTTTGGACTTATCCACTACAACTACCCGGGAACATTGGAGGAGTTTTTGGCCTTTGCGAAAGAAGAAGGATTCCAGTGCACGGAACTTCTGTATTCCGATATCTGGAATTACCGCAAAGGCGAAACCTTTGAGGAGGCCATGGAGAAAGCGCCCAAGGTGCGCCGGCTGCTGGATGAGTACGGCATCCGGGCTTCCTCCGTGTCGCCGGCTAACGATTTCATCCAGATGGATGAAGTGGCGTTAAAAGTGCAGGTGGACCGCATGGAAAAATTCTGCCGTCTGGCCGAGATTCTGGGCACGCGCCTCTTGCGCATCGACGGCGGCTCCCCCAAACCGGAGGTACCGGAAGATCGGGCGCTCTATATCGACCTGATAGCCAAGGGATTGGAGATGTGCCGGCCTTTCATAGAGAAAGAAGGGTTCAGTTTCGCTCTTGACAATCATGGGCTGGTCACCAACGATGCCGATCTCCAAGTGGAGATCTTGACGAAGGTGGGCTCGGCGAACATCGGCGCCAACCTGGATACCATGAACTACCGCTGGGCCGGGCATGACCTGGACAAGGTGGCTCGTTTTTATGAGACCATCGCTCCCTATGTCAAACACACCCATTTCAAAGACGGTATCGGCAAGAGAGGCGAGTATCAGGGGAAAGCGCTTGGCGAAGGGGAAGTTCCCTTGGAGCATGCCGTCAAATGCTTGAAGGCGGCAGGCTATAGCGGGCCCTGGCTGGTGGAATATGAAGGAAAGACCGAGCACCAAGCCGGTTTCCGTAAAGGTTTGCAGTGGTTGAAAGCGCATGTGTGATTAGGTAAATAGATAAAAAGCGGATCCGGGCTGAAAGTCACAACCCGGATCCGTTTGTTTTCGACAGTATATCTTATGTCTCGCCGGTTCACTCGACTACTTGACCTTGGGCTTCGGTGATCCAGGAGATCAGCCGTCGGCGCGTCCGGCTGGCGGCAGCATCGATCTCTTCGGGAGAGGCGCCGTTCATCACTTCAATTAAGGCATAGCCGGTGAAATCGGCCGCCTTCAGCTGGCGGAAAAGATCCGGCCAGTCGATGTCGCCATCGCCCGGGTTGGGGAAGTCCCTGTTCAACTGCGGCCCCTTGTGGTCTTTCACGCATATACTGGTCACCCGGGAAGCCACGGCGGGCAGATCCGTTTTCGGGGAGAGACCTTCATAAAAGTGAATGTTCCCCGGATCATACGACACACCGAACAGAGGATGATTGATGGTGGCGGCCAACTCCGCCATACCGGGCCCTCGGCCATAGGGACCCATGTGCGGTTTGATGTCCAGGCGCAGTTGGTATTGCTCGCAGAGGGGGAGGACAGCTTCGATGATGGTGAGGAAGCGTTTTTTGATCTCTTCTGCAGAAGGGGGATTCTCGACGTTCTTGCCGACATAAGGGCTGGAGAGAATCAGGTATTCCAACTCCAGCTCGCCGGCAATGTGGACATGTTTTTTCATTCCCTCGATGCCGTAGGTCAGCGGATTGCTGCCCCAGGCGGTCACCGGCTTCAGGCCGAAGCCGGCCATTTTTTCTTTCAGGCGCATAGGAATCTCCACAGGAGTGTTTTCATTATAAGCCCCTCCGTCGGGGTGATTTCCCAAAAAGGCCGTATACTTGAAACCGGCTCCGGCGATGCCCTCCAAAGCCCGTTCCACCGGATATTTGGCATATGGACGGGTCATGCAGCCCAACTTAACTTTCAAATTCCACACCTCCAAAGATTGTCGGCGGAGTCAGGCCAGACTTCCGGCAACCGCCGGATGGATCCGCCATGTTGAGCTTAGACTTTTCTGCAGCGAATCCTGCCTCCCTTCTCGCCAAACTGTACTAAAGTTATTCAGCAAAAATGTTCGCCGACATGGGTATTGAGCTCGATGAAGAATAAGCTGATAAGCTGCATGAAGTTTCCCGCCTCAGGAACATTAACCTCTTGCATTGACGGAGGGGATACATATATAATGACAAAGTAAGGTTGAGGTGCGGGTGTAGCTCAATGGTAGAGCTCCAGCCTTCCAAGCTGGCTACGGGGGTTCGATTCCCCTCACCCGCTCCATGGCGCGCCTGTAGCTCAGGGGATAGAGCAGGAGCCTTCTAAGCTCTTGGCCGGGGGTTCGAATCCTCCCAGGCGCACCAGCATTTTTTTATTTTTGATTGGTGATTGACGAAAGGGTAGTGCTTTGGTACACTAGTGCATGCATGTGGTGGGCGTAGCTCAGTTGGTTAGAGCGCCAGGTTGTGGCCCTGGAGGTCGTGGGTTCAAATCCCATCGCTCACCCCAAGCCGGAGGCCGAAAGGCCTCCTTTTCGCCGTCTTGGCGGAAAAGGCGACCTCCGGGCGCCCACGAGGAAAAGATGTCAGGATCAGCAATGGGGGTCTTGAATAGTTTACGCAATTCGTTCATAATAAGGTGTGGTTTTTATCGGCGAAGGTGAGCGGGCGTGGCGGAATTGGCAGACGCGACGGACTTAGGATCCGTTGGGTAAAACCATGAGAGTTCAAGTCTCTCCGCCCGCACCAGCTAAGGCGGTGAGAGGGCTAGAACAGCCCTCTTTTATTGCACGATCCGCCTGGAAACTGATAAACTGAACAAAATGCATTTTTGTCGGGAGGGCCTTGACGCACATGAAAGCAACCGTGGAGAAACTGGAGAACAACAGGGTGGCTTTGCACATCGAAGTGGATAAGGAACGCTTGGAAGCCGAGATGGGTAAAGCCTACCGGCGCCTGGTGGGTAAATATAACATTCCAGGGTTTAGGAGAGGTCGGGCACCCCGAAACATCTTTGAGAGGTATATCGGTCGGCCGGTGTTGCTGGAAGATGCTATTGAGCATATGTTTCCCGAGGTATACCGGGAGGCCGTGGAGGAAACGGGCATTCAGCCGATAGATCAGCCCGATATAAATCTGGAGAGCATCGGAGAAGATCAGCTAAAGCTCAAGGTATCGGTGGAAGTGTACCCTGAGGTGAAGCTGGGCGAATATACCGGCATACCTGTGGAGCGCACCATCACCAAAGTGACGGATGAGGATGTCGAGAACGTCTTAATTCAGATGCAGAACGAACATGCCCAACTGGAGACGGCTCCCCACGAGCAGGTGCAAAAAGGCGACTTCGTCACGCTGGATTACGAAGGGTTGATCGACGGCCAGGCCTTTCCGGGCGGTGCTGCCAAAAATTACCTTGCCGAGATTGGCTCGGGTCGGCTGTTGCCGGAGTTTGAGGAACAGCTCCTGGGAGCGAAGGTCGATGAGGAAAGAACGGTAGAGGTGACCTTCCCGGAGGATTATAAACCGGATTCATTGGCGGGAAAAAAGGCCACCTTTAATGTGAAAGTGCTCAACATACAGGTTAAGCGACTGCCGGCGCTGGAAGATGATTTTGCCAAGGATGTGGGCAATTACGAGAACCTCGAAGCCTTGCGCCGGACTATCCGGGAGAATTTGGAGAATAGCGCCAGGCAGGAGGCGGAAGCTCGGATGCGCCAGGCATTAATTGATGAAGCCGTGCGCCGGTCGGAGACCACCGCGCCCGATTCTCTCGTCAGGCGGGAGACGGATCGACGGCTGCTGCAGGTGGCCAGAGTTTTCTACTACCAGGGGTTAAATCCGCAACAATTGCTGGAGGAAGACAGCGAAGAAGCCAAAGCCTGGCGCGAAAGCCTGAAGCCGGATGCTGTGAAAGCCGTTTTGGAGCAACTTGTGCTGGATGCTATTGGCCGGCAAGAAGGAATCGATGTCACGGCGGATGAAGTAGATGCTGAAATAGAACGCCGGGCCTCAGGCGATAATGTTAATGCGGAAGAGGTGCGCAAGCGTTACGCCGAAGCCGATGCCAAAGAAAACCTGCGGCTGGCGATGCGGCTCGACAAGGTCATTGATTTTCTGGTGGAAAAGGCCATAATTACCGAGAAGACTGTGGAGCGGCCGGCCGGAAGCGACGCCTCTGCTGCCGAGAGCAAAGCTGAAAGTGACGACAAGGGGTTGTGAGGTTCTTGTGTTCCAGCTGCGGCCGGGCGGCATAATTTAGGGAAAAGGGAGTGCGGCGCATGAGTAATCTGATTCCGATAGTCGTCGAGCAGACCAATCGAGGCGAGCGGGCTTACGATATATACTCCAGGTTGCTCAAGGAGCGGATTATCTTTATCGGCGGGCCGATCGACGATGATTTGGCCAATCTGGTGATCGCCCAGATGCTTTTCCTGGAAGCGGAAAATCCGGAAAAGGATATAACTTTGTATATTAACAGCCCCGGCGGATTAATCTATGCCGGACTGGCCATCTATGACACCATGCAATATATCCGGCCTGATGTGGCCACATTTTGCATGGGCATGGCCGCCAGCATGGCCGCCATCCTCCTGGCTGCCGGGACCAAGGGCAAAAGAAAAGCGCTCAAATATTCCCGCATCATGATCCACCAGCCTTTGGGTGGGGCGCGGGGACAAGCCAGCGAAGTGGAGATTGAAGCCAGGGAGATCTTGCGCCTGAAGAATATAGCTAATGAGATCTTGTCGCGGCATACCGGGCAACCAATGGATAAAGTGGCGAGAGATACCGATCGCAACTATTATATGTCTGCCGCAGAGGCCATGGAATACGGCATAATAGACGATATCCTGCAGAAGCGGGAGCAAGCCGGATCATGAACCCATAAACCCGATCTCGAGAGGTGAGATATTTGTTCAAGTTTGGGGAAGAAAAAGGCCAGCTAAAATGTTCCTTCTGCGGCAAAGTCCAGGAACAGGTGAAGCGACTGATAGCCGGCCCGGGAGTATATATCTGCGACGAATGCATCGAGCTCTGCAACGAGATCATCGAGGAAGAGCTCAATGAGGATACAAGTGTCGATTTAGGCAGCGTGCCGAAGCCGAAAGAGATCAAGGCCATCCTGGATCAATATGTCATCAGCCAGGAAAAAGCCAAGAAGGCCTTGGCTGTGGCAGTCTACAACCACTACAAACGCATCAACTCCACCGGTGCCGACGATGTGGAGCTGCAGAAGAGCAACATACTCCTGCTCGGCCCCACCGGCTGCGGCAAGACTTTGCTGGCGCAGACGCTGGCGAAGATATTGAATGTGCCGTTTGCCATCGCCGACGCCACCTCGCTGACGGAGGCCGGTTATGTCGGGGAAGATGTGGAGAACATCCTGCTCAAGCTGATCCAGGCGGCCGAGTATGATGTGGAGAGGGCGGAAAAGGGCATCATCTATATCGATGAGGTGGATAAGATCGCCCGCAAATCGGAAAACCCCTCCATCACCCGGGACGTGTCCGGCGAAGGTGTGCAGCAGGCCTTGCTGAAGATCCTGGAGGGCACGGTGGCCAGCGTGCCGCCTCAGGGCGGCCGCAAGCATCCCCATCAGGAGTTCATCCAGATAGATACCACCAACATCCTGTTTATCTGCGGCGGGGCGTTCGACGGGCTGGAGAAGATCATCGAGCGGCGGACGGGCGAGAAGACCATGGGCTTCGGCGCCGATGTCAAGACCAAGGAAGAGAAGCAGATCGGCGATCTGCTGCGTCAGGTGATGCCGGAAGATCTGTTGAAGTATGGCCTCATCCCCGAATTCATCGGCCGCCTGCCGGTGGTGGTGACCCTGGATGCCTTGGATGAGGAGACTTTGATCCGCATCCTGGTGGAGCCGAAGAATGCTTTAGTCACCCAGTACCAGAAACTGTTCGCTTTGGATGGCGTGGAGCTGGTATTCGAGACCGATTCTTTGCAGGCCATAGCCAAAAAAGCCATGGCGCGCAAGACCGGCGCCCGCGGCCTGCGCTCCATTTTCGAGGAGATCATGCTGGATATCATGTACGAGCTGCCCTCGGAGAAAAATGTGAAAAGGTGCATCATCACCAAGGCTACAGTGGAAAGCCTGGAGCGGCCGTGCCTGATCCGGATAGATCGCAAGGATAAAGATAAGGAAGAGACGGCGTAATTCGCCTGCTCATAGCCAATCCTGGAGAGAGCCCAAACGCCCGCGCTGCATAAGCCGGGCGTTTTTTTCCACCACTAATCGCCTCCATCATGCTTACCAAGGGCTCCGGCAGCCCATAATAATCAGGGTGAAGTGTATGGACGCCATGGGTATCTTCGGCTTGATCAACTTTTTCTTTGCCGTGGTAATCGGTCTCTACTTCTGGAACCTCCTGCGCAGCCAGCAGACCAACCGCACGGCGGTGGACAGGGAATCGCGCAAGGAGATGGAGCGGCTGCGCAAGATGAATGCCATCTCGCTGACTGAGCCGTTATCAGAGAAGACCAGACCCGGCTCATTTGCGGAAATCATCGGCCAGGAGGAAGGGTTGAAAGCCCTCAAAGCTGCCTTGTGCGGACCTAATCCGCAGCATGTCCTGATTTATGGTCCTCCGGGAGTGGGGAAGACGGCGGCGGCCAGACTGGTGCTGGAGCTGGCCAAAACCAATCCGCTCTCTCCCTTCAAGGCCGACGCCAAATTTGTGGAGATAGACGCCACCACGGCTCGCTTTGACGACAGAGGCATAGCCGATCCGCTGATGGGTTCCGTCCACGATCCGATCTACCAAGGTGCCGGTCCTCTGGGCATGGCGGGTATTCCCCAACCTAAGCCGGGAGCGGTGACCAAAGCTCATGGCGGCATCCTTTTCATCGATGAAATCGGTGAACTTCACCCCATACAGATGAACAAGCTCCTCAAGGTGCTGGAAGATCGCAAGGTGTTTTTGGAAAGCGCCTATTACAATCCCGAAGATACCAATATCCCCCTGCACATTCATGAAGTGTTCAAAAAGGGGCTGCCGGCGGATTTCCGCCTGGTGGGCGCCACGACCCGGCATCCGCATGAGATTCCGCCGGCCATTCGTTCCCGCTGTGTGGAGGTGTTTTTCCGGCCGCTATATCGGCAGGAGATCACCATCATCGCCCAAAATGCCGCCGCCAAGCTGAATCTGCGCATTACCGAAGAAGCCTTGGCCGTGGTGGCTCAATATGCCACCAACGGGCGGGAGGCGGTGAATATCATCCAGATTGCCGGCGGTCTGGTGCTCTCCGATAACCGGACGGAGATCACCAAAGAGGAGGTGGAGTGGGTGGTGAATGTCGGGCAATACCAGCCGCGGCTGGATCGCACCGTCTCTCCCCGGCCGCAGGTGGGCTGTGTCAACGGCCTGGCGGTGTTTGGGCCGAATCAGGGCACCGTGATCGAAGTGGAAGCTGCCGCCGTGCCGGTGAGAAGGGGCAGCGGCCGCCTCACCATCACCGGGGTGATGGAGGAAGAGGAGATGGGCGGAGGTCTGGGTGTCACCATGCGGCGGCGCAGCATGGCCCGCAGTTCGGTGGACAATGTGCTCACCGTCATCCATAACTGCCTGGGCGTGCGTCCTCACGATTACGACATTCACATCAATTTTCCCGGTGGGGTGCCCATTGACGGCCCCTCGGCCGGGGTGACTATGGTGACGGCCGTTTATTCGGCCATAAAAGGTATACCTGTCGACAATGTGGTGGCCATGACGGGTGAGGTCTCGATCCGGGGCTATGTGAAGCCGGTGGGAGGCATCACGGCGAAGCTCGAGGCCGCCCGCCTGGCGGGGGTGCAGCGCGCTTATATCCCGGAAGAAAACTGGCGGGAGGCTTTTCGGCAGGAAAAAGAGAAAGGTTTGGAGGTGATTGCCGTCAGGCGCATCGAAGAAGTGATAGAAGGAGCACTTCTCTCCGGGGAGAATGCTGCGGCCGGTCGCCTGCCGGTCCTCCCGGTCGCCGGTCGGCTGTCATAAATTCCCGGTTGGTGCCGGGAATACGCTCTCCTGGTGAATATGATAAAATACCCTTATGTCGAATCCGATTTTACATTTACTATTTATAAATTAGAGGTGCAGGATGCCGGTGAAAAAGAAAGTGCCGGTCCAGCAATATCCGTTGCTGCCGGTGAGAGGCCTGCTTGTTTTTCCGCATATGATGGCTTCATTTGAAGTGGGTAGGGAACGCTCGCTGAAGGCTTTGGAAAAAGCGATGGAGCAGAAGACGCATTTGTTGGTCCTCTCTTTGCAAAATGATGCCGCTATAGAGGAACCCGGTCCCGATGAGATAAATGATGTCGGCACTTTGACCGTCATCAAGCAGGTGGTTACTTTACCCGACAACAAACTGCGCCTTTTGGTCGAAGGTCTGCAGAGGGTGCGGATAATATCCTTTGCGGAAACCAGACCTTGCTATATGGTGAATGTGGATCTTATTCATGACGATGCCGAAAACCGCCGGGAGATAGAAGCCCTGATGCGCCTGGTCCGCCGCGAGCTGGAGATATATATAAAACTAAGTAAAAAACCGGCCGATACTTACGCCCCGTTCAGCGACATACAGCACGGGAGCGTTTTCGCCGATCTGGTGGCGGCGCAACTGCAGGTGTCGGTGGAGGAGAAGCAGGCGCTCTTGGAGCTGGAGGCTGTCGACAAGAGGCTGGAGCAGATCTATAGCATTCTGCTCCGGGAAAATGAACTACTGGAGATGGAGAAGAGGATCCAGACCCGCGTCAGACAGCAGATGGAGAAGGCGCAAAAGGAATACTACCTGCGGGAGCAGATCAAGGCCATTCAGAAAGAGCTCGGGGAGGCGGACGAGCGCAGCCATGAGGTGGACGAACTGCGCCGCCGCATTGAGACCACCGGGCTGCCTAAGGAAGCATTTGAAAAGGCTATGCATGAGCTGGGGCGGCTGGAACGCATGCCGCCCATGGCGGCGGAGTTGGTGGTCGTCCGCACTTATCTGGACTGGATCCTGGCTTTACCCTGGCAGGTACGGACGGAAGACCGGTTGGACCTCAAAGCGGCCGAGGAGATATTGGAACGTGACCATTACGGCCTGGAAAAAGTGAAGGAGCGGATCCTGGAGTTTTTGGCGGTGCGCCGCCTGGTGCAGAAGATAAAGGGACCGATCATGTGCCTGATCGGCCCGCCCGGGGTGGGGAAGACCTCCCTGGCCCGCTCTGTAGCCGAGGCGTTGGGTCGCAAATTTTATCGTTTCTCCCTCGGTGGCGTGCGTGACGAGGCCGAGATCAGAGGGCACCGCCGCACTTATGTGGGCGCCATGCCCGGCAAAGTGATACAGGCCATGCGCATGGTCAAAAGCGCTAATCCGGTCATCCTGCTTGATGAAATAGATAAGATGTCGAGCGATTTCCGGGGGGATCCGGCCGCCGCTTTGCTGGAAGTGCTGGATCCAGAGCAAAACCAAGCCTTCTATGATCATTATCTGGAGATACCGTTCGATCTCTCGGATGTCTTGTTTATCACTACGGCCAATGTGGCCCACTCCATACCCAGGGCTTTGCGCGACCGCATGGAAACCATAGACATCCCTGGATATACCGAAGAGGAGAAGCTGCAGATCGCCCGGCGCCATCTCTTTCCCAAGCAGAGAAAGCTGCATGGTCTCTCCGGCAGCCAGCTGAGAATCGGCGACGACATGCTGCGCTATCTGATTACCGGCTATACCAGGGAGGCCGGGGTAAGAAATCTGGAGCGCACACTGGCGGCCATCTGCCGCAAAGCGGCCCGGGAGATCGTGTCCGGGGAAAAAGAGAGAGTGATCTTCAGCCGTAAGCTCGCCGGTATATACCTTGGTCAGCCACCTTACCGGCATACCGCCCCGGAGCGGGAAGACCGGGTGGGACTGGCGACCGGGATGGCCTATACGGAATCAGGCGGGGAGATCCTGCACATTGAAGTCTCGGTGGTGAAAGGGAAAGGCGCTCTCACTCTCACCGGGAAGCTGGGCGAGGTGATGCGGGAATCGGCCCAGGCGGCGTTCAGCTATGTGCGGGCCAACGCCGAGGCGCTGCGCATCGACCCCGATTGTCACGAAAAATATGATGTGCATATTCACGTGCCGGAAGGAGCCGTCCCCAAAGACGGCCCGTCGGCCGGTATCACTATCGCTATGGCTTTGACCTCTGCTTTGAGCGGCAGGGCGGTGCGGGCCGACTGGGCCATGACCGGCGAGATCACTTTGCGGGGACGTGTGCTTCCTGTCGGCGGCATAAAGGAGAAACTCCTGGCCGCTCACCGCGCCGGCATTCACCATATCATACTGCCGCGCGGCAATGAAAAAGATCTGGAAGAGTTGCCGGAGGATATCCGCAAAGCGCTCCATATCGTGCTGGTGGAAGAGGTGGACGAGGTGCTGGCGAGGGTGCTGTTGCCGCCGGCGGATACCAACAGGGACGGAGTAGGCGTGATGAAACCGCCGACCTGGGAACAGGCGGCGGCCGATCAGCATCCCGCCGTATAAAAATCGTTTTGCGGTTATTTTAAAGGATTAATGCCATACAGCTCGAAAGAGAGGCCAAATTCGCGAATATCATCATGAAGGAGGCCACGTATGGCGGATAACAGAATACGCATTTTGATCGCCGATAACAATCCTGATCTTTGCCAGACGCTCTTGGAATTTTTCGAGCAGCAAAGCGACATGACGGTGGTGGCTGTGGCCACGGACGGCGAAGCCACTATGGAAGCCTTGGAAAACATCCCGGTGGATGTGGTAATTCTGGATGTGGCGATGCCCCGCCTGGACGGTATGGCGGTCTTAGAGCGCCTGCGTGAGCTCGAACTGCCTGTCAAGCCCCGGGTCATCGTTCTGAGCGCCTTGGGTAATGAGAACATCATGCACCGTCTCACCAGTCTCGGCGCCGACTATTATATCGTCAAGCCTATCGATTTAGCCGTTTTGGCCCAGCGCATCAGGCAATTCGGTCGCCTTCCCGACGACAAGCCTACCGCCTCGGAGGTGCGCCCGCCGGCCGCCGCTCCCTCTGCGGCCGTCAAAAATACGGAATGGCTGGATCTGCGCATCAGCGAGTTGTTACATAAAATCGGTGTGCCCCCGCACATGAAAGGCTATCTATATCTGCGGGAAGCCGTACGCATGGTTTTGGACGACGACCGGTTATTGGCCGGCGGCCTCACAAAGAGGCTTTACCCCATGGTGGCCGAGAAATATCAATCGTCGGCCGGGGGAGTGGAAGCGGCTATCCGCAATGTGCTGACGGCCTGGTGGGAGCGGGGCGACCGGCAGTTTCAGGATATCAAGGGGAACGGTTTCTCCGGTCCCAAATGGAACAAGATTCCCACCAATTCCGCCATGATCGCCGAATTGGCCGATATCATCCGCTTTGAAACAGCGGAGCGCAACTCACGCATCTCTTAAGCGGCAGCGGGGAAAAGCAAAAGCGGGAGAGCCGAGGCCCTCCCGCTAGGTACTCACTTTCCGACTTGGACTTTACCGATGCGCTTCATCTCTCAGCCCGTGTTACGGATTCCGGGGCTGGAGGTTCTGCTCGCTGATGGTGCTCGGATTGGGCACCTGTCCCGCCAGACCGGCCTGGAAGCCGGAGCGCACGGCCGAGGTAGTCTGCTCAATTAAGGATTGCTCCGCAGCAGCGATCATCCGGCGCACCATATGACCACCAACTGCACCGTTAATACGAGAAGGAACATCGCCGAGGTAACCCTGGTAGTTGGTGATGCCCAGCTCGGAGGCCACTTCCTGCTTGAAGCGCTCCAGTGCCTGCATTGCACCAGGTACCAGGACAGTGTTGCTCTTCTGCCCTTGTGCCACTTAGAAATCACCTCCCGTGAGCATAGGATGCCACCGCCCCTAACCGTGATACAGGCAGATTCTGGGGTTGAGCAGGTAATAAGCTGGGAAAAAGGAAATGTGGTGAAAAGGTTTTGACAAAGTTAACAAGAGCAGTTTAACATTGAGAGGTATACTAAAGGCGAGTGCAGAAAACAACTTGGACCACGGCCGCCAAGCGGCCGGTAAGTGAGGTGGAATTGTTTGCCGGAGACGCAGCTGAGTATCAAGGATTTGCATGTGTCGGTCGGCGACCGGGAAATCCTTAAAGGTATAGATCTGGATGTTCGGGGCGGAGAGCTGCATGCCATCATGGGACCCAACGGTTCGGGCAAAAGCACGCTGGCTTACGCTTTGCTGGGACACCCGGGATATCAGGTGACTGCAGGCAGCATCACCCTCGACGGGCAAAATCTTCTGGAAATGAGCACGGATGAGCGCTCCCGAGCCGGGATGTTTCTGGCGTTTCAGTATCCGGTGGAGGTGCCGGGGGTGACCGTCTCCCATTTCCTGCGCACGGCGGTGAACGCCCGCCGGCCGGCCGGCGACGAGATGCCCGTCATGGCCTTTGCCCGCTCCCTGCGCTCGACCATGAAGATGCTGGAGATGGCCGATTCCTTCGCCGGCAGGTATTTGAATGAAGGTTTTTCCGGCGGGGAGAAGAAACGCTGTGAGATCCTGCAGATGTCCATGCTCTCCCCCAAAATTGCCATATTGGATGAGATCGACTCCGGTTTGGATATTGATGCCTTGCGCATCGTCAGCAGCAGCATCAACAAGATCCGCCATAGCGGACTGGGCATTATCGTAATCACTCATTACCAGCGCATATTGCATTATCTACATCCCGATCGTGTTCATGTGCTGATGGACGGCAAGTTGGTGCGCTCCGGTGAGCGAGATCTGGCCTTGCTTTTAGAAGAAAAAGGATATGATTGGTTGAAAAAATGACGACGGAAATGATGAATGTCAAAGTCATAAGCCGCCGGCCATCCGGCGACGGCGGTGCAGAACCGAAGTCTGAAGCCGCTTCCCTTTTTGCTCAGGTGGACGGGGAAGTGACCGCCTGCCGCCTCTGCGGCGATGCCGGAGAGCGGGTGATCCTGGAAGCGTTGGCTGAAGCCAAGGACAAGCACCGGTCCTTGATGCCGTCCCATCCGGACCTGCCGGAGGTAACTGCCGGAGCTTTTCTCTATGTGCCGGCCGGGGTGAAAACAGAGTTGCCTTTTCACCTGTCATACGAAAACTGCCGGGCGGAAGCCGATGCCTGGCACACTATCATCGTAGCCGGGCCGGGAGCGGATTTCCAGGTGGTGGAGACTCTGAGCTCCACCGGACGAGATAAAGAACATGCCCTGACCGGCGAAGTGGTGGTCGGCAAAGGTGCCCGGGTGCAGATCGTGAGCCTGCAGAATTGGGGTAGCGAGGCCGGTGCCAAAGCCGTTCGCCGCACCCGCCTGGAAGAAGGCGCCAAGGTGGAGTGGGTGGTGATCAATCTCGGCAGCCGGAACATCGATGACCAAGTGGCTGTTCATATGGTTGAAAAAGGGGCGACGGCCAACATCTTCACCATCTACTTTGCCGCCGACAATCAAAAGGTAAAGCTGGAGACCGGCGTTTATCACGAGGCCCCGCATACGACGAGCGATATCCTGGCCAAAGGGATAGCCAAGGATCGCTCCACCATCGACCACCTATGCCTAACCCGCATCACCCACGAAGCCTATAAAGCTGCGGCTTACCAACGCTCGCAAGCCCTATTGCTGGACGGTAAGGCACAGGTGACCGCCCGGCCGTATCTGGAGATCAAGCAACAGGATGTGCAGGCCGGCCATGCGGTGAGCACCGGGCAGATCGATGAAGAACAGCTGTTTTACCTGGCTAGCAGGGGATTGTCCAGAAGGCAGGCGGAGCAGCTGATAGTGGAAGGCTTTTTCTCTCCGGTTTTACAGCGTGTGCCACTTTCCGGTGTGCGGGCGACCATCAACCAGACTATAATAGGGAAGATGAACGATGCTGCCTGTTGATCTGCGGGGCGATTTCCCCATCCTGCAACAGACTGTACATGGCAAACCGCTGGTTTATCTGGACAATGCCGCCACCACGCAGAAGCCGGTGGCCGTGCTGGAAGCCATCGCCGGCTATTATCGCCGGGATAATGCCAATGTGCATCGCGCCATCCACACGCTGGGAGAAAGGGCGACAGCCCGCTTTGAGGAAGCGAGGCACAAAGTGGCTGCCTTCATCGGTGCGCCGTCCCCGGCCCAGTGCATCTTTGTCAAAAATACCACGGAGGCCATCAATTTGGTGGCTTATTCCTATAAATCCTGGCGGACCGGCGATGAAATTGTGCTGACGCCGATAGAACATCACAGCAATCTGGTGCCGTGGCAACAGGTGGCCCGGCGCTTCGGCCTCACCTTGCGCTTTATGCCGCTTTTACCCGACGGGCATATCGACATGGAGGGATATAAAAAATTACTCAACGACCGCACCAGGTTGGTGGCGGTGACTCATGTCTCCAATGTGCTGGGGACCATCAATCCGGTGCGGGATATTGTCGCCGCCGCTCACCAAGTTGGCGCCCGGGTGTTGATCGACGGGGCGCAGAGCGTGCCGCATATGCCCGTGCGGGTGGAAGAGCTGGACTGCGATTATTTGGCTTTCTCAGGCCACAAAATGTGCGGGCCAACGGGCATCGGGGTGCTCTACGGCAAGATGGAAGCCCTGGAGGAACTGGAACCGTTTCTCTTCGGCGGGGAGATGATCGCCGATGTCGATCTCTACTCTGCCAGGTGGAAAGAGTTGCCGTGGCGGCTTGAAGCCGGAACACCGCACATCGCCGGAGCTATCGGTTTGGGAGCGGCGATTGATTATCTCTCCCGGATCGGTATGGCGGAGATCGTCCGCTATGAAAAAGAACTTGTGGACTATGCCCGACCCCGGCTGCAAGAGCTGGAAGGGTTGGAGATCTATGGGCCCCGCGGCGAGAGGGCCGGTCTTTTCTCTTTTAACCTCAAGGGTATTCACCCGCATGATGTAGCCACTTTGCTCGATCAGGAAGGGGTGGCGGTGCGGGCCGGGCATCATTGCGCCCAGCCGGCGGCTAACTGGCTGCAGGTGCCGGCTACGGTGCGGGCCAGCTTTTATTTCTACAACACCTTTGAGGAGATAGATGCGCTGGTAGCGGCTTTGGGCAAAGCGAGGGAATTCTTCGGCCATGTCTCTTGATGAGCTGTATCGTGAGGTTATTATGGATCATTATCGTTCTCCCCGCCACTGGGGCCGCCTGACGGAGGCCACCGACAGCGTGCATCTGCACAATCCCCTGTGCGGGGACGACATCACCCTGGATCTGATGATCGAGGACGGCCGGATTAAAGAGGTCGGCTTTGAAGGAAAGGGATGCTCCATCAGTCAAGCCTCCGCCTCATTGATGGCGGAGAGTATTGCCGGCAAGTCGACGGCCGAGGCTGTGCGCCTTTTAAAAAGATTCCGGAACATGATGAAAGGAGCGCCGGCCGGGGATGACGAAGTGACGGCGGAGGCGGCGGCAGAGGCGGGTGCCGATGCAGAGGCAGAGGCAGACGCAGAGGATCTGGGCGATCTGGAAGCTCTCTCCGGCGTGGTCAAATTTCCCGTGCGCATCAAATGTGCCGTTTTGCCCTGGGAGGCGCTGCGCAAAGCCATCGCTCCCGAACTGAACATAGCTGATGATTTTTAGATGGAGGAAGAAACATGGCACATCGCATTACCCTGATTCCCGGAGACGGGGTCGGCCCTGAATTGACGGATTGCGCCCGGCGGGCCATTGAGGCCACCGGTGTGGTCATAGATTGGGAAATAATGGAAGCAGGCGAAGAGATGATCGCCAAATGCGGCACCCCTCTGCCGGAACCGGTGTTGGCCTCCATCCGCAAAAACGGTGTGGCGCTCAAAGGGCCGATATCCACTCCCATCGGCACCGGTTTTCGCAGCGTCAATGTGACCTTGCGCAAGGAACTGAATTTATACGCCTGCGTGCGTCCATGCCGCTATTATCCGGGAGTGCGTTCGCATTATCCGGGTACCGACCTGGTGGTCGTGAGAGAAAACACCGAGGACTTATATGCCGGGGTGGAATTTGCTCCGCAGAGCCCTGAAGCCGAGACCATCAGGAGCATGGCTCCGGGCAAGATAGCTGCGGGTGCCGCTATCTCCATTAAGCCGATCTCCCCGGAGGCTTCCCGGCGCATTGTGAAATATGCTTTTGATTATGCCGTGAAGCACGGCCGGCGCAAAGTGACGGCGGTGACCAAGGCCAACATCATGAAGCTGACCGACGGGTTGTTTTATGAAGCGGCGAGGGAAGTGGCCAAAGATTACGCCGGGAAAGTGGAATATGAAGAGCGCCTGGTAGATAACATGTGCATGCAATTGGTGCAGAAGCCGGAAGATTACGATGTGCTGGTGATGCCCAATCTCTACGGCGATATCCTCTCCGACCTGTGCGCCGGTTTGGTGGGCGGCCTGGGGATGGCGCCCGGGGCCAATATCGGCGATGGTGTCGCCGTGTTTGAGCCGACCCACGGTTCGGCGCCGAAATATAAGGGGCAAAACAAGGTGAACCCCTCGGCTTTGATTTTATCCGGGGTGATGATGCTGCGGCACATCGGCGAAGAGGAAGCGGCGGACCGCTTGGAGAACGCTTTGACCGAGGTTTTGGCCGAGGGCAAATATGTAACTTATGACCTGAAACCGGTTCGCCATGATCCTTCGGCGGTAGGCACAAAAGAGATGACGGACGCCATCATCGCCAAGATGAAAAAATAAGAATAAGCGAGCGGTAAGGAGCAAGAGCTTGAAAACGGCTTATATCGGCGGCAGCGGCACGAGCAGCCTTTCCTTTCTGGCCGGGGCCCGGTCGGAACAGGTCGACACTCCCTACGGTTCGGTACAGATTTACCGGGTGGAATTGCCGGCGGCGGGAGAGCTGATCTTTCTCCCCCGCCATAATATGGACCATTCCGTACCGCCTCACCTGATCAATTACCAGGCCAATATCTGGGCACTGCACACCCTGGGGGTGGAAGGGATACTGGCGGTATCGGCCGTGGGCAGCCTGCGCCCGCAACTTTTGCCGGGGCAGCTCGTGGTGCTCGATTCTTTCATCGATATGACCTCCGGGCGCAAAGACACCTTCTATGAGGAAGGGCCGGTGGTGCACACCGATATGACCGCTCCTTATTGCCGGGCGATGAGTGATGTTCTCTTAGAGGCCGGAAAAGAGTTGGGTCTGGAGCTCACCATGGGCTGCTATGTGTGCGTGAACGGTCCCCGCTATGAGACCAAAGCCGAGATCAGAGCCTTTGCCATGCTTGGCGGCGACGTGATCGGCATGACCGGTGTGCCTGAGGTGGTGCTGGCCAGGGAACTGGGCATATGTTATGCCGGACTGTGCCTGGTGACCAATCTCGGCGCCGGCCTGACCACCGCCCGTCAGAGTCATGAGGAGGTAGTGCGGACGATGCAAGGGGGGCTGGAAAAAATCGAGCCGCTCGTAGTTAAGGCTATAGCCGGTATTTCCGCCCTCACCTGCACGGATTGCTGACGGTGCCGATTGTTCGCCTCGCGGCTTGGCGCTTTGTCCCTCCCGCATATGTTTGGCAAAAAAAGGTGGGGAAAGCTCTTGTAAAGTGGGGTGGACCTGTGTTACAATCATATTTGCTTTGGGGGATGGGGTAACGGCAGCCCGGTTGGCTCTGGACCAATTAGTCCTGGTTCGAATCCAGGTCCCCCAGCCAACTTGGTCCCATCGTCTAGAGGCCTAGGATGCGTGGTTCTCAGCCACGAGACCGGGGTTCGAATCCCCGTGGGACTACCAGCCTGCCATACGGCGGGTTTTTTGTTTTTATCTGATCCTCGTGCCGGAAAAACATCAGCCTTGCGAAGGTTGCCTGACTAAACACGTGAGCGGGAGGCAGGATAACTGGTGAAAGGGGGAATAGCGTGCGCTTTTTCACCAACGCCCTGAAAAGGTCCATGAGATCTGCCGGCAGGCATGCCTATGAGGCTGAGATAGCTTTACTGGAAGACGTCCGGGAAGAGGAGATCTCACCCGCCGCACCTGATTTCACCGATTTCACGGCAGGGGATGGCGTTTTCATCACTCCGGCACCGATCACGGCCGGGGAGGAAGTTAAAGTCTGGTATAGCGGACTGTTGTCCCGGAAGAATCCAGACCGCATCTACCTGCATTACGGCATAGGACCCGGCCCCTGGCAACAGGTGAAGGATGTGTTGATGGAAGAATCTTCACCGGGCGTCTATACCTGCACCATCAGAGCGGGTGACGGTGGCCGGCTGGAGCTCTGCTTCCATGACGGCGCCGGCAACTGGGACAACAATAACGGGCGCAACTGGCACTATACCATTCATAACGGTTTGATTCAATAAAAAAGCTGCAGAGAAGTTGCCGCCGCCAGAGAAGCGGGAGGACGGGTGTCCGGGAAAAAGACCGTCGGGTTTCCGGGAAAAACCGGACACCTGTCGCCTCCTGACAGGAAACCGGCAGGAATGATGATGGCAATATGGAACCAAACTTAGCCCGGCATTTTGCCAAACCCTGAATCTAATCAACCATGGGCCGGCGCAAAATAAGGAGTGGCGATCTGTATGGAGGAGAAAAAGTTTGCCCAGGTGGTGCCCGGAGGAGTGGAAGAGACCAAGCTCTTCGATGCGGCGCTGGCCGATGCCGCGCCGAGCGTCAAGCAGATATTGACTCAGGTGGCCGGGGCGCTGAAAGAAAAAGGATATCGTCCTGTGGATCAAATCGTCGGCTATCTGATCACCGGTGATCCGGCTTATATTACCAGCCACAAAGGAGCCCGCCTGCTGATCAAGCGCATTGAGCGGGATAAAATCCTGGAAGAGGTCCTTCAGGCTTATCTGGATCGAGAGTAAATCATCAGGGAGTATAGTATGGAGATGGCCTGTTTGAAAATTAAAGGTGGTAAGCCGCTCACCGGCGAGGTCGTCATCAGCGGTTCAAAAAACAGCAGTCAAGCTCTACTGGCTGCGGCGGCACTGGCCGATGGGGAATGTATTTTGGACAATATCTCCCGCGGCTCTTCTGCAGCTGTAATGGGCCTGATCCTGAGGGCTTTGGGTGCGGAGGTATATTGCGACAAAGATGATCGCATACATGTGAACGGCAGTACCATCAACCGCTACCAAGCTCCCTATGAATTGGTCAGGATGGAAAGAGGATCGTTTTATGTCTCCGGGCTGTTGCTGGGCAAGTTGGGGCGGGCTGAAGTACCGCTGCCGGGTGGCTGTGATATTGGACCAAGACCGGTGGATTTTCACATCCGCGGCTTCCAGCAGCTGGGCGCGGAGGTGGCCATTGAACACGGCAGCTTGACGGCCAGGGCAGACAAGTTGTGCGGCAACACCATTTTTGTCGGGCGCAACAGCGTGGGAGCTACCATAAACTTGTTGCTGGCGGCGGCACAGGCGGAAGGGACGACCATCCTGGAAAACGCCGCCAAAGAGCCGGAAGTGGTGGATCTGGCCATTTTTCTCAACAATATGGGAGCGCGCATCCGCGGCGCCGGTACCGACGTGATCCGCATCGAAGGAGTGCCGAAGCTGTACCCGGCCCAGCATACGGCCATACCCGACCGGATTGAGGCGGGAACATACATCATGTTTGCCGCTGCTGCCGGCGGGTCGATCCGGGTGAAAAACGCCGTTCCCGAGCACTTACGCCTGCCGATCATGAAGCTGATTGAAGCCGGCGTGGAGATCAAAGAAGAAAACGACGGCATCTCCGTCAAGGCCTCCGGGAGCCTGAAGGCCACCGATGTGGAGACCGCTCCATATCCTGGTTTCGCCACCGATTTCCAACAGCCGTTTTGTGCCCTTATGAGCATTGCCGAGGGCACGAGCGTGGTGCGGGATACCATTTTCGACCGCTGGCGGTTTGTGGACGAGCTGAGACGCATGGGCGCCGATATAAGGGTGGAACGGGATACAGCCATCATCAAAGGCCGGCCCAAATTGAGCGGGGCTCCGGTGCAAGCCACGGATCTGCGGGCCGGAGCCGCCTTAGTGGCGGCCGGCTTGGCGGCTGAGGGCGTCACTCGCATATATGGAGCCGAAACCATCGACCGGGGCTATGAACACCTGGTGGACAAACTGTTGAGGCTGGGTGCCGACATAGAAAGGGAGGACGGACCGCAGACCGCGGAGTCGGTTGGCTTCTCTGTCTTCACTCGGCCGGATTAGGCCGGGCTGACAGCCAAGGGTGCAAGGGGGCTAAAAAGGGGCGACCGGGCGGCTCGCTGCAGGCGGTACGGCAGCTGCTTCCACCCTGACTGTGCTGGAGATGATGATCAGCCTGGGGCCAAGATGATATGTCTTCCCGTCTATCTGGAGGTCCCTTTTTACGGCTTGTACCAGGAATTCCGGCGACACTTCTTCCACTTCGACACCGATAAGAGGAACAAGCACTTCGTGCAGAGCCTCTTCCAGCATCAGCTGGAGATGCGGATCGGGAGGCATGTCGGCTAAAGTGACGGAGAGCTCGATGTGTTTAACCGGATGGCGGCTTTCCGTGGTCAAAGCTTCCTCCAGCTGAGCAGCTTTCGCCGCCAGTCTTTCCACCTGATCCATCAGCCTGGCGTTATCCAAAACCAGGCGGTCGGCTTGGCGGCCAAACAAGACAATAGCTATCACCAGGCCGAGGATGATCCCGCCGACCAGATAAGCCGCCGAGCGGCTGCGCAGGCAGGAAAGGTTAAACACCACCGGTGATCTCCTTGATCAGCCAATGTCCCAACTGGGCACCGCAGAAGGCGGAAATAATCACCAGGATCTGTCGCAGGAGAATATGCAGGCGGCCGAAATAGATGCCCGATTCCAAAGCCTGGATGGCACTGAATGTTCCCCCCATCGCTACCACCACCGCCCACAGCCGCACCGAACCGGCGAGATGGCGCATACCGGCAAAAGGGGATTCGCCCGCCAAGAGGGAGCCAATGGAACCGATCATTGCTCCGCCGAGCACCACACCGGCGGCGGTAAACAAGGAGATAAGGATTTCTCCTGGAATACTCAAAAAGGTTTCCTCCTCTATCTAAATATAACTATTGGGCAGTTCTCACAAATATACCAGATAATCGGCGGAGGACTACCGCCCGCATCAGAGAAAAGATAGGCTAGAGCACAAGACATCTTGTAAAAGGAGCGGCATAACCTTGTCCGGCGGAACGGAATCATACAATATTGAAGGCGATTATATCGTAGTTAAGGCTCTCCAGGACGGAGTGACTTTGATCGGATTGACCAGGGGAAAGGAAACCAAATTCCATCACAGTGAAAAATTAGATAAAGGCGAGGTGATGCTTGTCCAGTTTACCGAGCATACTTCAGCCATGAAAATAAGGGGTAAAGCCCAAATCTGGACCAAGCATGGCCAGCTGGAATCCGGCGCCTGAGCCATGAAACCGGCCGGCCTGCCCGGAATGGGAGGATGAAAATTGCCGCGGTGGTCGCAAGCTATATTCAGTCTGATAGTTAAAGTGCATTGCTTTACCGCGAGGCGTGGGGTAAAAGCCGCGGCATCGCTCCTTTATATTGCCGGGGCCATCTTGGTCACCGCCTTTCGTCAGCAGGTGCGCATGCTGGCCAAAGTGCTCTGGTCGCCGTCCTTTTGGCTCCAGCTGAAAGCGCTGGCCATAACGGCCTGGCAAAGCTTGCACCAGGCGGCCCAAAGCGCACAGGGTTTATTTCGGTAGCATAACCGGAAACAAAGGAGGCTCATTGTGTGGACCGTGGTCTATGTGGCACCCACAAAATCTACCGCTGAGCGCTTGAAGAATATGTTGCAGAAAGAAGGATTGTTGCCTATGCTGCGCCCTGTCGGCCTGGGGGAGGACGGCAGGTGCAACATTGAAATATTGGTACCCGAATCCGAGGCGGAAGAAGCCAGCCAGGTGTTGGGGAAAGCCTTAATCAGGTAGGTGCATGAGTGGTAAACGGCGTATTTGAGTGGGAAAAACCACTGGTCGAATTGGAACAGCGCATAAATGAGCTGCAGAAGTTCACCAGGGAAAAAGGGATCGATTTATCGGAGGATATCCAAACTCTGGAAAAGAGCGCGGAACGCCTGCGCAAGGAAATCTATTCCAATCTGACGCCCTGGCAGCGGGTACAGATGGCGCGGCATCCCAAGCGCCCGACTACCCTGGATTACATAGCCGACATTGCAGAGGAATTTCTGGAGCTGCACGGCGACAGGACGGTGCGCGACGATCCGGCCATAGTCGGCGGACCGGCGGTGGTGGACGGACGCTTGGTCACCATCATCGGTCCTCAGAAGGGCAGGGATACCAGGGAGAATATCAAGCGCAATTTCGGCCTGCCTCATCCTGAAGGCTACAGGAAAGCCCTGCGCCTCATGAGGCAGGCGGAGAAATTCAAGCGGCCCATCATCACCCTGATCGACGTGGTCGGGGCATACCCGGGCATCGAGGCGGAGCAGCGCGGGCAAGGAGTGATGATCGCCGAGTGCATCCGCTATATGTCGTTTCTGGAAGTGCCCATTGTCTGTGTGATCACTGGCGAAGGCGGGAGCGGCGGCGCTTTGGCCATCGGCGTCGGCGATCGCATTTTGATGATGGAGAATGCCTGGTATTCGGTGATTTCACCGGAGATGTGTGCCCAGATTCTCTGGAAAGACACCGGGAAAGCGGCCGAGGCAGCGGAGCATTTGCACCTGACGGCCAAGGATTTGCTGGAACTGAAGATCATCGATGAAATCGTCCCCGAGCCTACCGGAGGCGCCCATCGCAACAAACAGGCCGCCGCCGCCATGCTGAAGGCAGCTATAATAAAGCATCTGGATGAATTGGCCGACATAGACCCGGCCGAATTGGTCGAGCGGCGTATCGCCCGCTATAGAACCATAGGTTATTTAGGTCATTAGCATCATTTATAAATCTTAAAATTAAAAAAGGAAATGATTTTCAATGCGCCGGACTAAAATTATTTGCACCATCGGGCCGGCTAGCGATGGACCGCAGATGATCAATGCCCTTATATTTGCCGGAATGGATGTGGCGCGGCTCAATTTTTCGCACGGCCGCCTGGAGGAGCATGCGGAACGCATCCGCCTGATTCGAGCTTGCGAGGCGAAGACCGGCAGGCATATAGCTGTTTTGCAGGATATTCAGGGCCCGAAGATCCGCGTTGGTCAGGTGGCGGGCTCTCCCCGGCCGGTGGCCAAGGGGGGACGCCTATTTTTTACCGATGCGGAAGAGAAAAGCAATCCGGAATGCATCTATGTGCCGTACCCCCATCTGACCAGGGATTTACGCCCGGACCAAAAGATCTACCTGGATGATGGTTTAATCGAGTTACAGGTGGTGAATGTGGAGCCGGGGTTATTGGAGTGCCTGGTGACGGTGGGCGGGGAGCTGAAATCCAGGATGGGCATGACCTTGCCCGGGGTGAGGGTCGACCTGCCGCCGCTGGGAGAGAATGATCTGGTCCATATCCGCTTTGGTGTGGAACATGGCGTCGATTATATTGCCGCCTCTTTCGTCAGGCGCGCCGCCCATGTGGAGGCGGTTCGTCGGGTCGTGGAAAGCTTTGGCGGCAATATCCCCATCATCGCCAAAATCGAGAGCGAGGAAGGGGTGGCCAACATTGAGGAGATCATCGCTGCGGCCGACGGGGTGATGGTGGCCCGCGGCGACCTGGGGATTGAGTTGCCTCCCGAAGAGGTGCCGCTGGTGCAGAAATACCTCATCTCCCGATGCAACCAGGCGGGGAAGCCGGTGATCACGGCGACGCAGATGCTCGATTCCATGATCAGGAACCCCAGGCCCACCAGGGCCGAAGTCACCGATGTGGCTAACGCCATCCTGGACGGCACCGATGCCGTCATGCTTTCGGGGGAGACCGCTGTGGGTAAATATCCTGTCGAGGCGGTGTTGACCCTGGCCAAAGTGGCCGAGCGAGCGGAGGACGCCCTGGCCTTCGGCAGGATACAAAAAGTGTCTCCGCCGTCCGACGGGCGGCATTTCCTCTTTTCCTTTGATGAAAGCAACTTATCTTTTGATGAAAATAAGGCAGGACATCCTTATCACCGCGCCTCTTCCGTGGCTGAAGCCATAGCCAGAGCTACCTGTGAGACGGCTCACACCGTCAAGGCCAAAGCCATTATCTGCTCCACCCAGTCGGGAGCCACGGCGCGTCTGGTCTCCAAATACCGTCCCCGGCCGCCGATTGTGGCCGTTACCCCAAATGAGTCGGTGGTGCGCCGGCTGTCCCTGATCTGGGGTGTATATCCGGTCCTGGGCCCCAAGGCAGTAAACACAGACGATATGATGGACGTGGCTATGTCTGCTGCCCTCCACAGCAACATCATCAAAAAAGGCGATGTGGTGGCGGTGGCGGCCGGGGTGCGCACCGGCGAACCGGGCAGCACCAATCTCTTGCAGATACATATGGTTTCATAAAACAAACCGGACGGCACGACAAACAGCAAACAAGCGGCAATAACAAGGAACGGAACGGAAACGCAGGTGAGATGATGAAAGCGGGCAAGCTCTCTCCTTCTGCTTTGGAAGATCTGGTATTACGCCGGGTGGGACGGCGCCGGGACGATGTGCTGGTGGGAGCGGCCATCGGCGAAGATGCGGCGGTTTTGGATTTTGGCGGGGAAGTGTGTGTGGTCTCTTCGGATCCCATCACCGGAGCGGGGCAGGGTGCCGGCAGGCTGGCGGTGCATATCTCCTGCAACGATATTGCCGCCGGCGGGGCCTCGCCGATCGGTGTGGTGGTCGTGCTGCTGTTGCCGGAGGAGACCAAGTCTGAGGACATCGCCGCCTTGATGGAAGAGATGGGGGAAGCCGCGGCTGAACTGGGTATCGATATTGTGGGCGGCCATACGGAGATAACCTCCAAGGTGACTTCCCCGGTGGTGATCACCACCGCCTTGGGTCGCGCCCCGCGGCACCGCTTTGTCACCTCCTTCGGCTTTAGGCCGGGTGATGCCGTGCTGGTGACCAAAGGGGTAGGGCTGGAAGGTACAGCCATATTGGCCTGCGACTGGGAAGCGGTCATCGCCGAGGCTTGCCGGAGGCAGCCCGCATTATTGGCAGGCAAGTCGCTGGAAGCGTTGCTTGCCAACGCCAGGGGATTTTACCGGGAAATCAGTGCCGTCAAAGATGGGGAAGTGGCCGCCGCTTTCGGGGCCACCGCCATGCACGACTTGACCGAGGGCGGTCTGTACGGCGGTTTATATGAAATGGCGCGGGGGGTGAAGGGCGCCGCTTTCCGCATATATCGGGAGCGTGTGCCTGTGAGGGAGGAAACCGCCATCATCTGCCGGGCTTTGGACCTCGATCCCTTGGGTCTGATCTCGTCGGGGGCTATGCTCATCACCACCGCCGACGGTCCCGGTTTGCGGGATCACCTGCAGAAAGCGGGCATAACGGCGTACATCATCGGCGAAGTAATCGAAGGCGATAAAAACATCCTGGTGGAGGCCGGCGGCGACGAGAAGATCATGCCTGGTCCGGTGGAGGACGAGCTGTGGCGCTTTTTGGCAGCGCAACCAGTCTGATGAGATGAGCGTGGGCAAAGGCGGGCTATGGGCTTGCCTTATGTGCCGCCCGGGTCCGAGACGGCGTCGGGCTGGGTTTTCAGCTCTTCCTGGCGTTTTTTCTTCTCCATTTCCGCCATTTGCCGAGCGACCCGTTCGTGAACCCAAAAGTCCACCGCCACTTTGGGAAAATCCAGAGGATCAAACCTGTTCCAGGAGATCTTGGCGAACGTTTCCTTATCCAGGATCAGGCGCAACACTTGTAGATGCTCGATCGGGCGGCCATATACATCGGTCAAATCATCGGTAAACAAGGATAAGGAGATCTGGGCCAAATCCACTCCCGTGTCGGCCAACTCGGCAAACACATGGCGGGCATCTTCCAGGATGACGGCCGCATCGGTCTTCTCGGAGGTGCCTTCCACCGTGAGCCACCATCCCGCCAACCCAGACGCCGACTCCGACCTGGTTCCCGGCCTTTCCGGTCGGCCGGTGTCGATATACCGGGCTTCCTCCAGGGTGATTTTATCCGGAGGCATAGCCAAGCCGCTGGTGACGGCCAATTTGATTTTCTCCAGGTCCCGTTCCCTGGGGGTTTTGTCCTCTTTAAGCCGGGCGGGTTCCACCTGTTGTCGGCGGGCGTCGCCGGCCGCCTTGTTAATGTAGAAGAAGCTGCCTGCCGCAGCTAATAATATAATCAAACCGGTCATCAGCCAAAAGCGGGTGCGGCGCATGAGGGCTTCACCTTCTGCCTGAAGACAATGTACGAGGATAGGCTCACCACAAAAGTATCGTCATATACAGCAAAAGTGGATCAGGTGGAAGGACGCCCAAGCATAAAAGCCGAAAGTAATAGCTCAGGTTTACATTGGGAGGAATCGCTATGCATTTGTCGTTTTTTACCGATGAGGCTCATGACAACTTTGCCGAAGCTCTGAAGCTGGCGGAAAAGTGGGGATTGAAGTGGGCCGAGATTCGCACCATCGACGGGGTCAATGTCATGGATTTACCGGACGAGCCCATATTAAGAGCCAAAAAGCTCCTTGATGATCATGGCATTTCCGTTTCCGCCGTGGCCACCCCGTTTCTGAAATGCCGTCTACCGGGTACCAGTCCGGCGAGCAGCGGGCCCATGCACGGCGCCCGTGAGCTTAGCTACGAAGATCACCTGAAAATGATCCCCAGGGGGGTAGAGCTGGCTCAGATCTTCGGTACCAACAGGATACGCCTCTTTTCCTTTTGGCGGGTCGAGCATCCGGACTTTTGGAAATATATGAATGAAGCAGTGGCGGCGGCCCTGGAAGCCGCGGAAGGCACCGGCGTTGTACCTTGTCTGGAAAATGAAGGAGCCTGTTGCATAGGTACTTCAGCCGAACTGGCGGAAGCCGCCGGCCGCTTGACCGATCCACGGCTCAAGCTGATTTGGGATCCGGGCAATTCCACCGGTCACGGTATGGTACCCAGAGATGAAGACTGGCCGGCCATCAGCGCCCGGCTGGGCTTGGTGCACGTCAAAGATAGCCGCTATAACGCCGCATTGGGCAAGAGAGAGCCTACCCCGCCGGGTGAAGGGGAAACCAATTACCGCAAAGAATTAGCCCGCATCGCCTCAGCCTACGACGGACCGATCACCCTGGAGCCGCATTATCGTCCCGGTGGCGATATGACCGAAGGCATGCGTCAATGCGTCGAGGCCATCCGGCGCCTGGCGGATGAACTGCAGCTGGAATTGAAGTAATAAATAAAAACAGGGGGATTTAATCATGCTGGCGTCGATGGCGGAGATGGTCCTGACGGCCAAGAAGGCCGGGTATGCCGTAGGGCAGTTTAATTTCAGCAACCTGGAGTTGGCGCAGGCGGCTTTAGAGGCTGCCGAAGAGCTGCGCGCTCCATTAATATTAGGGGTGACCGAAGGTGGTCTGCGCCATATGGGCGTGGAATTTGCCGCCGCCATCGGCCTGACGGCAGCCAGGCAAGCCAAGGTGCCTGTCAGTCTGCACCTGGACCACGCCGGCAGTTTTGATCTGATCATGTCCTGCATAAAGGCCGGTTTCAACTCGGTGATGTTTGACGGCTCCCGCCTGCCTATTGAGGAAAATATCAGGATGACCAAAGAGATATGCCGCGTCGCTCACGCCATGGGAGTTTCCGTGGAGGCGGAAGTGGGCGCTATCGGTGGGGTGGAAGACGATCTCTCCGTGGCGGCTGCCGACGCTCTGGTGGCCGACCCGGAGGAAGCCGTCAACTTCTGGCAGCAGACCAAAGTTGATGCCTTGGCCGTGGCGGTCGGTAACGCACATGGTATGTATAAGACCATTCCCAATATACGCACCGACATCGTGCAGGCAGTGGCGGGGGCTATCCCGGTGCCGGTGGTGCTGCACGGCGGTTCGGGAACACCCGATGATATTATCCGCCGGGCCATAGCCGCCGGCTGCGCCAAAATCAATGTGAGCACGGAGAATCAAGTGGCCTTCACCTCCACCCTGCGCCGCCTGCTCACCGAAGATCCGGAGCTGGCCGATTCCCGCAAGTGCCTCGGTCCCGCCAGGGCAGTGGTGAAGGGATCAATTAAAGAGCGCATCACCGTGTTCGGCGCCGCCGGTAAAGCTGTGGTCGGCTGAACGAAGGCCGGGAGATGGGCTGAGCTCAGGTGAACCGAGCTCAGCCTTTTTGCAATCCGGGGAGTTCTTCTTGCTGCACTTGTGAGAGGATATCCAGCACACCCTCGACCATTGGATATGGCGATACATAATCGACTATATTCCTCACTGCCGGGGTGCAGTTGGCAGGGGCTGCCGCCGTACCGGCCGCTCCCAGAATGTCCAGATCATTATCGGCATCACCGATGGAGGTGACCAGGGATACGGGAATTCCTTCGATTTCCGACCAGAGCGCCAGCCCGGCGTCTTTGGTCACTCCCTTGGGCACCACCTCGACCGATCTTCCTGAATTAAACAAGGCTACCGGCAGACCATGAAGGATGTCTTTCACTGCCTGCAAAAGATGAGGCAACTCTTCCTTGTTTGGTGGATTCACGCTGATCAGCACTTCTTTGCCAAATTCCACGACGGTGGAGGTGCCCGCTACCAATTTCTGTATTTCGGCGATAATGTTTGGCCGCTCCGTAAGAAACTCACGGGGTACATTAGGGTGCACAATTAAATGCTTGGTCAGCGGGTGCATCAGCAGAGCACCGTTCTCACATATGCAATATGAGGATATCAGGAGCGCTCTGGCTAAAGCTTCCTGAAAAGCCGGGGGGCGCCCGGAACAGAGGGCCAGTTTTACCTGGTTTTTGCCGCTCATCTCGGCTATGCGTCCCAAGCCGGCGAAATCCCAACTTTCGCCGCGCGGGGGTACCAAACAGCCGTCCACATCGCAAATTACCGCTCTAGGAGCTCTAGGCATGGCACTCCGCCTCCGTTCCGTTCTCTTCCAAACCGTAAATGCGTACTCCCTTAACCACCCGGTTGATAACCCCTTTCGGGCTGGGGTTGTCTGGTTGCAGTCCTACGGCCATCGACTTGAACAAGGCCAGCATCTGTGGGAAGAGTATAGACACCGGAGCGACATACCGGTCGGAAAGGAGGAATTGGGCATGCGCCTTAAGAGCGGGCGGCGTCAACTCCACCATTGTGTCGGCATACTTTTCAATTTCCGCATTGGCTTCAGCCACCACCGCTACCAGTTTCTGCGCTATCTTCAGCTCATGTATTTCCTTTAACAGATCCATTTCGTAGCGGCGTACCTGAGGATTACCGGAGAGGAACATGACCACCATAGTTTGCTCGTTTAAGGCGGCCAGCGGGCCATGACGCACTCCCAGGGTGCTCTCGGCTTTGCCTATGACCAAGCCGCCGGTCATCTCCTGCATTTTCAGATGAGCCTCTAAGGAGACGCCATACAGATCACGGTTGCCGATATATAATATCCTGTCGAAATCCAGCTGCGCCAGGGCGCGGGCTGTATCGGCATAGGAAGCCAAAACATAGGCGGCAGCTTCCGACAACCCGGCCACCACGTCCTGGTAACGCTCCAGATTCTCAATCTCGGTCAAAGCCTGGGCGGCCACTACCATGCTGCTGTAGGAACTGGTCATGGCCAGTCCCCGGTCGTTGGTCATTTCGGGCAGGACCAAAGCATAGCCCTTGGAATTGTCCAGCTCCCTCACAATGGAGGCCAGCTCGCCATGGGCATTGCAGGTGACGGCCAGATGGGGCAGTGATGGACGCTCCCGGAGGGCCAGCTTCACAGCAGCATTGCCTTCCGGACTTTGGCCGGAGCGGGCAAAACTGATCATCAGGCGGGCATCGGCGGCGAGCCAAGTTTCAGGAGAAAGAATCAGTTCCGTCGAGGGGATAGGCCAGGCCGGTCTCCCCCAGGCGGAGGTGAGAAGATGCCGTACCGATTCGCCAATATAATGCGAGGTGCCGGCTCCCACCATATGTACCGGACCTGCTCCTGAGCTCCCGCTGGTCCCGCTGATCCCGCTGGTCCCGCTGATCCCACAGGTCCCACAGGTTCCAAAGGCCCCCCTCGAGACATGCCGGCGCAGGAAAGCAGCTAAATCATCTTTTTGCGCCTTTATGACGGCGCAAGTTTTTTTCCAGGCCAAGGGTTGCCTGGCAATTTCGGCAGGTGTATATTCCA
This sequence comes from Bacillota bacterium, assembly GCA_012840225.1. Taxonomy (GTDB): domain Bacteria; phylum Bacillota; class Limnochordia; order DTU080; family DTU080; genus DULU01. The sequence goes on along the minus strand of DULU01000129.1, from coordinate 945 downwards.
GTCCCCGGCTCTTTTTTTCCATGTCGCTAAGCTCTACCAATTCAGTTAAGGCGTTCAACTGTGATCCCTACTCCCTCTTTCAGTAAATCTTTCTCTTCGTGAATCAATAGCTTGGTAAATTAAAACAGCGCAATGATGGTCCTGCTTCCGTAAATGAAGAAGCCGGTAGCCAAGAAGGCCAGGAAGAGCGCCAAGCCGCGCAAAAGAAAATTGTAGACCTTACTGCCGATAAGTCGGCTGCCGCGGGCCAAAGCAGTGGAGAGCAAAGTCAGCCAGGCATAATCGGCCAATATATGTCCGATGAAAAAGGTGATGATGCCCCATATGCCCCATACTTTGGCTACGGCAAAATAACCAACACCCACTGTAGACCACCACAAAAACCAGTAAGGGTTGGAAATGCTGGTTAATATCCCGCTTAACACCGGCCCTGTCTTGAGGGCGCTAGTCGTTGCAGTTTGGTCTGTGTTGTTGGTCCGGCTCTCCTTAAACATACCCCAAGCCATCCACATCAATACAACGGCTCCTATTACTGCCGTCAAACCGTTCACCCACGACAAAAGCAGCAATCCGCCGGCGCCGAGAGCCAATGCTGCCACCAATATTGCCTCGACCAGAGCATGGCCAGAAGCCACGAGCGGACCGGTCAGAGCCCCCCGGCGGTGAACGTGAGCCATGGTGACCGTCATCACCGGACCCGGCATGAGAGCCCCAGATAGACCCAATAAAAATGCGGTAAAGAAAATGGCCGCAAGAGACAGATCCGTACTTATGCCCATAAATGCTGATGCCTCGCCTTTCTTTGCGGAGATTCTGCCAGAACTGTGTGGATTCCTCTTTTAGGCTTAAGTTATTGAACCCCCGCACCATGCCTGGAAGAAGACGAAAAAGAAAAAGAAAAGCGGCCTCCTGTGGACCGCTCACATTTTATTTAGACAGGCCAGG
>DULU01000128.1 GCA_012840225.1 Bacillota bacterium | reverse complement strand
GGCTCGCCTCCGCCAGCTGGGCTGCCGGCAGCAGCCGTACGGCGCAGCTGACCATAGCCATGCCGGGCGGAGCCCATCTGCTGGAATGGGAGAACAACCTCTGCGGCAGTATGCAGATTGCCGGCTTCGGACCTGGCAGAAAGGTTGTCGAACATTCCATTCATCCTTATGATAACGGATTTACTACTGTGGGGACGATTTTGGAAAATGATGCCCGATATGCCGGCCACCCCAAGGCGCTATATGCCATCACTCGCCGTTTGGGCTTCGTAGCCCTGCCCGATGGTCACACTTGTCTTTGGTTTTCCCAGGCGCAAGCCAACCTGAATTGTCATTTACTAGAGCACAGGGGGCTTGGTTTCAATCTCGCCAACGACTTGTTCAACGGACACGTACGCCATGTTTACACCTCACACGGATGCCTGCTCATACAAGGTCTGGCCAGTGATCAGGGGGTCGTCAATACCGACTCCGGCTGGTTACACCTTGATGAGGGCATAGGCCTGACCATGCTTGGGATATTGGGAGCAGACTCCTTCAGCATCGTCACCGTGCCGGAGCGCAATGCTATGTGGCAAAGCCTGCTTTACGATCAAATCTGTTATCCCTACAAGCGCTTGTCACGGACGGTGCAAGCCGGAGAGACGGTGGAAAAAGCTGCAGTGTTGTTCATCACCGGCAATCTGCCCGCCGACCTGCAAGATATAGCCAAGCCAATGGACAGCTCCGGGGATTGCTGGCTGATCCATGGTCGAGATAAACAGCAATATATCGTGGCCATCAATTTTCATCCTGACGACATAGTGTGCCACCTGCCGGCCGGTGATGAAGGCGAATGGCAAACGCTGGCCGGGCCACAACCTGCCGGAGATCATGTGGTGTCGGTACCACCTGACCAAGTGGCTGTATATCAACTTAAGCAAAAATAGAGAGGAGGCTTTATCCAATTTATCCGGGTTTTGTGCATAAATTAATTGACTGCAAAGAAGAGCGGGGAATAAGTATTTGAAAGGAGAAGTGTGAATGTCAAAGATATTGGTGCGGTTGGCGATACTGGCTTTAGCAATCCTTTTGGCTATGCCTGCTTCGGCGGCCAAATCAACGATTGTTCATCTCACGGGAGATCATGGGCAATCCATGAATGATTACCTGAAAGCCCAAGCGGAGATATTCAATGCGCAGAACCCCGATATTGAGGTGCAAATCGAGGTAGTGGCCGGCAACTACCTGAATAATGCCCAGGTGCGTATGGCCAGCGGTCTGCCGATTGATGTACTGGATTCGACTTCCACGTTTACCATGCTGGCGCATATGGATCAACTGCTTGATTTAGCCCCCTTCATTAATCGCAGTCCGGTAGCCAATCTCAATTATCTGCCGTCCTTCGCTTTGTCGACTCTGACAGCAAACGGTAAATTGGTTGGATTGCCGAGCCAAGTATTTCCTCAAGGTGTTATGTACAATAAAGACATTATTACCGAAGCAGGGCTTCCCACCCCCAAGCAACTTGGGGAGGATTGGACCTGGAGTACACTGGAAACTATGGCGAAAAAGCTCACCCGCGATCTGGACGGCAATAATGCCATCGACATTTGGGGTGTGGATTTTGCCAGAAACTTGAATCGGATGGACGCAGCTATTTGGCAGGCCGGAGGGGCTCTCTACGATCGTCCCCTCAATCCGGCTAAAAGCCTCTACAACACAGAAGCGGCCCGCATCGGTTTCTCGTTCTATGCCAATCTGGTGAAAAACAACGTGGCGCCGGTGAAGGGTGTCTCTCTAGGAGCCAGTCGCAATTTGGCTATCTATCTTCATGGACAAACTAACTGGATTGACCGCATCAAAAGTTCGATGGATACTTGGGAAGTGTCTATTCAACCAAAAGGACCGGCGCGTCGAGGCACTAATGTGGCATTCGCTCCATTTCATATCTGGAGCCAAACGAAATACCCTGAAGCGGCTTGGCGCTGGATGGAATTCCTGGTATTCAATTATGAGTCAATGATGAAATATGCTATAGCGACAGGTCGCTTGCCGGCATTCCTGCCCGCCTTACAGAGAATGGAGACATACTTGACAGGCGATGCCAAGGAACGCAACTTTATTTTAGATTTCCGGAATGTGGCCCTGGATCCGGATAATTACCCAAGATACCTGACTGCTGCCCAGAGTACTATCGACTCTATCTTCAGCAAGGAATGGAGTAAAGTCTTATCAGGTCAACAATCAGTGGAGATGATGCTTGAAATGATGCATCCGCTGGTCCAGGCCGAGTTGGATACAGTGAATAAGGAATAACTACCGTTAATCAGTGTACCGCTAAAACATCTCGATGAGATAGGTGACGCTGTGCCGGACCGGTGCAGCGTCATCTGCTTTTACCCAAACAAATTTTCACCAGGATCATATGGTAAAATGTGAAGGAAAGACAAAGAAAGGGTGATGGACGGATTTGGAAGACAACAATATGATCATGGAAAAACTGCGCGGCGGGCTGATCGTTTCCTGCCAGGCCAGAGGGGAAAATCCCTTGAGCGGCCCGCAATATATGGTGCCGATGGCCAGGGCGGCTTATTTGGGCGGCGCTGCCGGCATCAGGGCCGAAGGACCGGAAGATGTGCGCGCCATTTCCCGGGTGGTGCCGCTCCCCATCATCGGTTTATACAAGGTTGTCTACCCCGACTCCCCGGTCTACATCACCCCCACCTTGCGGGAAGTGGAGGCGATCATCGGCGCCGGCGCCCACATCGTGGCGGTGGACGCCACCAATCGTCCCCGCCCGCAGACCAATTCCCCGGCCTCCCTTACCGACCTGGTAGCCTATATTCACGCTGCCGGACGCCTGGCTTTAGCCGACATTTCCACCCTGGACGAAGCCAAAACCGCTGCCGGGCTGGGCTTTGATATGGTGGCCACCACCCTCTCCGGATTCACTCCCTATAGCCGCCACACCGAGGAGCCGGATGTGGATCTGGTGCAGGAGATCAGTAAGGGCTGCGCGGTTCCGGTCATCGCCGAAGGACGTTATTGGCGACCGGAGGAGGCTGTGCGCGCCCTCAAGGCCGGAGCCCATGCCGTGGTGGTCGGCACGGCGATCACCAATCCCCAGCTCATCACCGCCCGCTTTGTGCGTTACATGAGCACCTGGAACAAAACCGGCTCGCCACAGGCCGATCAATCATAAAACATGGCGACTGCACCTGTTTCTTGCCGCCGCCAGCGCCGCTCCTACACACCTACAGCACTGCTCTCCGGCTCCGCCCAAAAGGTGCTCCAGTTGGCGGAGATCCGTCTGAACTCGTCACGCATCGCCCGGAGGGCTTCGTCGCTGTGTCCGGCGCCGACCGGATCGCCATATTCGCCGGCGATAAATCCGCCGCCGGGTGTGCCCAGCAATTTCACCATGCGGCGGCAATAGGCGCGGATCTCCTCATCGGTGCCGTAGCGCATCACCGACTGGATATCCACCGGGCACCAGAAGGTGATGCGGCCGGCAAAGCGATCATGCAAATGCTCAAGGCCCATGTTCTCCTGCTGGTCCATCTGGATCACATCAAGGCCTATCTCGATCAGATCGTCCAATATATCCACTATATAGCCGCAGCTATGCAGGAGGGTATAAAGTCCGGCTTGGTGAGCGGCGGTATAGATGCGCCGATAGGCCGGCTTCCAGATCTCCCGCCAATGCTCCGGAGCGATCATCAGCCGATCCTGCAAACCCCAGTCATCGCACCACATCAGGCCGTCCACGCCGGCTTTGGCATAATGCTCAATGGCCACCAGGTTCATGTCCACCAGGATGTCAATAAGGCGGCGCAGTTGATCGGGAGCCTGGATGATATCCACCCAGGTGTTTTCCAGACCCCTGACGAAGTGCACCCGCTCATATATGGAAATACCGGACCCCACCAGAAATTTGTCGCCGGCGGCGGCACGGGCCGACTCCAGATGCTGCCAGCGCGACGGGCGGCGGATGTCGGGAATTTGCAGGCGGTCGAATTCCGCCCAGTCCAACAGGGCCGGCTCCTGCACCTCTCCCAGGCGGGAGACGCCGACATTAGCCCAGAGGACCCCCCATTCATCCCGACCGGAAGACGGCCTGGAATCAGGAGAAGGGCGCATGCTGGTGTTTACTATATCCCGGTCCACCCCCTCTCTGTCCAGTAAGGTCATCGCCATCCGGGGAGGATTTTTAAACTCGATTGTGCGCTTGACAATTTCCCGAGGCGTCATAGCCATAATATACACCGGGCTGCCGGACGCGTTGGCGAAATATCAGGAACCGGCCGCCGCGGTCTCCCCCTTTCAGCCGCAAAGTTGAGGGCTTTGGTTTCAGGCTATAGATTTCCGCTCTCTTCACGCTCTTCCTTCCTCCGGCCACCACCGGAAAAAATGATTTACCGGGGAGTGACCGGCGCCGACGGCGTAGCTGCAGCGCAGGGCTCCTGTCAGGTAATCTTTAGCCTGGGCCACGGCTTCAGGCACCGACAGTCCCTTAGCCAGACCGGCAGCGATGGCGGAGGAAAAGGTGCACCCCGTGCCGTGGGTGTTCGGTGTATCCACCCAGGATGTTTCCAGTTCGCGCACTACTTTGCCGTCGAAGAGGATATCCTGAGGCTGGTGGCGATCATGGCCGCCCTTGATCACCACATATTTGGCCCCGGCTTTGTGTATGATTTCAGCTGCTTTAATGCGGTCTTTCATGCCTTCGATTTTTATCCCTGCCAACACCTCGGCTTCAGGTAAATTGGGGGTGACCACATAAGCCAGCGGCAGCAAAAAGTGTATGAGGGCGGCCACCGCCTCCTCGACCAGCAGTCGGTGGCCGCTTTTGGCCATCATCACCGGGTCCAGGACCACTTTGTCAAGGCGATGGCGCACGAGGCCGGCTGCTACCGCTTCGATCACTCCGGCTTCCGACAGCATGCCTATCTTGACGGCATCAGCTCCAATGTCCTCCATCACGGCGTCTAGCTGAGCCGTCACCATTTCGGCCGGCAAGGTGTGGACCGCCGTCACCCCCAGAGTGTTCTGGGCGGTGACAGCTGTAATTATGGTGGAGGCATACACCTCCAAGGCGGCAAAGGTCTTCAGGTCGGCCTGAATGCCCGCTCCGGCTCCGGAATCGGAACCGGCAATGGTGATGGCTTTGGGTACAGCCTTCTTTGGCGATAAAATCATTTATATATCTCCTGTTCATATGGGATTGGCGGTGGCGGTCGCCTGTCTTCCTGTCTTCTATTCGGGCAGCTTCAGATGATCCCAACCTGAAGCAGGCAGAGGAGAAAGGCGCCCTTCCGGATCGGCCAGCATTACTCCTTCGGAAGGTGGCCGGAATTCCCCGATCACCGTAGCCGGCATGCCGGCCGCTTCGGCAACGGCGCGCTGCACACGGTCCACCGCTTCGGGTTTGACGGCCATGAGCAGTTCGAAATCCTCGCCGCCGCCCAGGAGCCATTCCCGGATGTCGATACCGGCCATTTCCGCTGCTTGCCGGGCGGAGTCGTGCACCGGTATCCTGGCCAGGTCGAGACGAGCCCCCACGCCTCCGGCCTGGCAAAGATGATGGAGATCTCCGGCCAGCCCGTCGCTGATATCCATCATGGCCGTAACGGCTCCGGTCGCCACAGCGGCTGCCGCTTCCGCCAAGCGGGGCACAGGCCGGCGATAGGCTGCCACCAGGGGGGCGATATCGATTTCCGCCGCTCCCTGCAGCGGGCGCCGCTCCGGCTGGGTCTGCTCCGGTCGGACCTGCTCCGGCCGGACCTGCTCCGGCCGGACCTGCTCCGGCCGGGCCTGCCGGGACATTTTCTCCCCTGAGAGCAGCCACCAGAGCCCGGCGGCGGAGCTGCCGATCCGCCCGGTCACCATGATCTTGTCGCCGGGGCGGGCGCCATGCCGGCATATAGCCCCCGAGAGGGGAGCTTCACCCAGCACGGTTACATCCAGTATCAGTCTGTCGTGACCAGTGATGTTCCCGCCGGCTATGGTCACGCCGAAAGCTCCGGCCGCTTCCACCAGGCCCCGGTAGACGGACTCGATATACGAAGCTTTTATATCCGCCGGAAGCATGAGCGAAACCAAAGCAAAGCGGGGTCTGCCGCCCATGGCGGCGATGTCGCTGACATTTACCGCCATAGCCCTGTAGCCGATGTCCTCCGGTCCCATCAGATCACGGCGGAAATGCACTCCCTCCACCTGGGCGTCGATGGTCCAGAGCCAGTGGCGCCCGGCGGTGGTGGTTGCGGGAGCCGCAGCGGAGGAGGAGGGGACGTTAGTGCCCGCAGCCAGGACGGCGGTGTCGTCACCTATGCCGATCAGGAGGTCGGGTGAGGCGGGAGGGCCGATGAGACGGGCCAGCCGTTCTATCAGCGCAAACTCTCCCACCGTGCCGCTGGGGGCCGGTGCGGCAACTGCGGCAGTGGCAGCAGCTCCTTTATTATATCCAGTCAAGGGCACGCCTTTTTCCCCCAGGGCGGAGTTTACGGCGGCGATCAGAGCCCGGGTGGCCTCATAGGGATCCGGCTGCCCCATCACCGCCGAAATCACCGCCACGCCGACAGCTCCGGCTTTTATCACCTCGGCGGTATTGGCAGCATTAATTCCCCCGATGCCCACCGCCGGCAACGAAGTGGCGGAGGTGATCTCCCCCACCCCCGCCAAGTCGACGGGAAAGCCGGCATCGGCTTTGCTGCCGGTGGCAAACACCGGACTGATGCCGACATAATCGGCTCCCTGCCGCTCCGCTTCCCTGGCCTCATCGGGGCTTCCGACCGAGACGCCGATCACCCGCTCCTCTCCCAGCCATCTCCTGGCGAGCTCCACCGGCATGTCTTGTTGCCCTACATGAATGCCGTCGGCTTCGGCTGCCAAAGCGATATCCAGCCGGTCGTTCACAATAAAGAGGGCGCCAAAGCGACGGGTAAGCTCCCTGATAGCTTTAGCCAGGCGCAGAAAATGTGCGGTATCGGCGGTTTTATGGCGCAGCTGGATCGTTCCGGCTCCCGCCTCCAGGGCTTTTTCCACTGTATATATCAAGCTCGCCTCGCCGCCGGCCTGCTCTTCATCGGTAACGATATAAACAGCGAGCTTTTGGGCTAATTCCTGTGGCTTTTTCCTGATCATCTCATGCCTCCATGAAAGAAATCATCACCTGGTCGTCTCGTATTGCACTTTAGCCCCGGTTTTTATCTTCTCCGCATCCATGTGATAAAGCGCATCCAGGAGATGAGCCTGGAAAGTGCCTGGACCGTTGGCCGCCGGAGCAGCTATCTCCGCCGCCAGACCCAAAACGGTCAAGCCGGCCGCCGCTCCCAGGAGGTAGTCTTTGGTCCGGGAGCAATATACAGCCACGGCCGTAGTGGAGAGACATCCGGTGCCGGTCACCGTGGATAGCATGGGATGACCATTGGCCACGCTGATCAAAGAGCGTCCGTCGGAGATCCAGTCCACCGCCCCGGTGACCGCCGCCACCACGCCTAAGAGGCCGGCGGCTTTCCTCGCCAGCTCCGCGGGACCCACACCGGCCGAAATGGACTCCACGCCCCGCACTTCGCTCTCCACCCCGCACAAAGCGGCGAGTTCTCCGGCATTGCCTCTCACCACGGCCACCTGTACCTGATCCAGGAGACGCAGGGCGCTCTCCGTGCGCAGTTTGGTGGCTCCGGCACCCACCGGATCCAGAATGACCGGGATGCCTTTCTCATTGGCGCTTTTGCCGGCTACGAGCATGGCTTCGATCAAGGAAGGAGTGAGGGTGCCGATGTTCAAAACCAGAGCTGAGGCCAGCTTGGCCATGTCGGCCACCTCTTCGGCCGCGTGAGCCATGACGGGCAGCGCCCCCATGGCCAGGGTGCCGTTGGCGGTGAAGTTGGTCACCACCCAGTTGGTAATGTGATGCACTAAAGGTTTACTCTCCCGCACCTCCCCCACCAAGCGGGCAATCTCCTTCCGAAGACCTCCAAGATCCCTTTCCTCGAATTTTTTGGTCATTCTCCAGCACGCTCCTTTTTTATTTGGCAGAGCCCGCCCGGCGTCACCACGGCCAAAGCCGGCAACAGCATAAAATTTAAGGCACCCGCCAATGCTACCAGCGGGTGCCGTACAGTTCCTCATCCTGTGCAGCCCGACTTCCTACGCTGGTATCACCCAGTTCAGGTTCTGCGGTCGGCGACGCTTTATGTCTCCCTCTCAGACCGGTAAGCCCGGTCTCCCGCTACAGGCCCTGCTTTATTTTATTGTATTGATGAACATTATAACATAACATATGGCTGAGTGCGCATGATAAATCGCCGTTCAGGATGGTGAACAGAACTACCATTGGGAAGGATTTTGGCGCGGCGGTGAGAATAATTAGCTCCAGGTAATATGACCAGGTAATAATTCGCTGCGGCAAGGGCTGGTCCGGCCTGTCCGGTACGCCTGTCCCGACCATATGAAGGAGCGTTGTAAATTACGATGATTAACTGGTTTCTTACAGAAGAACAGCAGATGATCAAAGATGTCGCCCGGGAAGTGGCCGACAAAGTGATCGCTCCGGTTTCGGCCAAGTATGAGGAGAGCGAGGAGTTCGCCTGGGAATGCATCGAAGCCTGTGCTCAGGCCGATCTCTTCCGTGTCTCCATCCCGGAGGCCTACGGCGGCATGGTTCCTTCCGGTTCCCTCGGCGTCTTCAACCAGTGCCTGGTGGTCGAAGAACTCTCCAGGGTGGATGCGGCCATCGCCGTCTCCTATGCCGCCTCCGGACTAGGTTTCTACCCGATTATCTTCTTTGGCAATGAAGAGCAGAAGCAGAAATACCTGCCGGATCTGGCCGACGGCAAAAAGCTCGCCGCTTTCGGTTTGACGGAGGCCAATGCCGGCTCCGATGCCGGCGGCATCCAGACCAAAGCAGTGCCGGACGGGGATCATTACATCCTCAACGGCACCAAGCAATGGATCACCAACGGCGGTGAGGCCGACATCTACACCGTCATCGCCATGACCGATCCGGCCAAAGGCAGCCGCGGCGCCACGGCCTTCATCGTGGAAAAAGGGACTCCCGGCTTTTCCTTCGGCAAAAAGGAGAAGAAAATGGGCATCCGGGCTTCCGCCACCCGGGAGCTTATCTTCCAGGATTGCCGCATACCCAAAGAGAATGTGCTCGGGCGGGAAGGTCAGGGCTTTATCGTGGCCATGAAGACGCTCGACCACACCAGGCCGGGTATCGGGGCACAAGCTGTAGGTATAGCCCAGGGAGCGCTGGACGACGCTGTCAACTACGCCCGCAAAAGGGTGCAGTTCGGCAAGCCTATCATCGCCCAGCAGGCCATCCAGCATATGCTGGCCGATATGGCCACCTCCATCGAGGCTGCCCGCGCCTTGGTCTATGCCGTAGCCCGGTCCATCGATGCCGGGACGAAGGATATCAGCAAGGAATCGGCCATGGTCAAGTTGTTCTGCTCCGATATGGCCATGAAAGTGACCACCGATGCCGTCCAGGTGTTCGGCGGCTATGGCTATATGAGGGAGTACCCGGTGGAAAAAAGGATGCGCGACGCCAAGATCACGCAGATATATGAAGGTACGAACCAGATCCAGCGCAATGTGATCGGGCTGGCCCTGAACAAGGAATATGCCGGGAAGAAACACTGATCATACGTGATCCGGTGAGTGAGCAACCATCTTGCCGGCAGCACAAAGCGAGGAATGAAATGAACATTATAGTCTGCCTCAAGCAGGTGCCGGACACCACCGAGGTTAAGATCAACCCGGAAACCAACACCCTGATGCGGGAAGGTGTCCGCTCCATCATCAATCCATTCGATAATTATGCCCTGGAAGAGGGGGTGCGCCTGAAAGAAAGATATGGCGGAGCGGTGAAGGTCCTCTCCATGGGACCGCCCCAGGCTAAAGAAGCCTTGACCGAGTCTATCAGCCTGGGGGCAGACGACGCCTATCTGCTCTGCGACCGGGCTTTCGCCGGTGCGGACACCCTGGCCACTTCCTATGCCTTGTCCCAGGGCATCCAAAAAACCGGGCCATATGATTTGATCATCTGCGGCCGACAAGCCATCGACGGCGACACCGGGCAAGTCGGCCCGGGCATAGCCGAGCATCTGGGCATCGCTTTTGTCGGCATGGTGCGCAAGATCAGGGAAGTGGAGGCCGGTCGGGCAGTGGTGGAACGGATGACCGACGACGGCTATGAAGTGATAAACTGCACCTTGCCGGCGGTCTTTTCGGTGGTGAAAGAGATCAACGAACCCCGTGTCCCTTCTCTAAGGGGAAAAATGCGGGCGAGGTCCTATCAGGTGACGACCTGGACCGCAGCCGAAATCGCTGCCGATACCGCCAGAACCGGATTGAAGGGCTCGCCCACGCAGGTGGTGCGCATCTTTACTCCCAAGCGGCGCGGCCGGGGCGAGATGCTTAATGGTGATACCGGCGAGAAGGTTTCCGCCCTCTTTGATCGTTTACGGGAAGCGGGGGTTGTCTGATCATGCCTATTATTATTGATATTAATAAATGCACCGGCTGCGGCGCCTGTGTTTATACCTGTCCCTTTGCCGCCCTGGAGTTGCTCAGCGAGAAGGCGAAGGTGAAAGAAGAGAGCTGCAATCTCTGCCGGGCCTGTCTGGATTGTTGCCCGGAAGAAGCCATCTCCCTTATGGAGCAGGCCGCCGAAATGGAAGCTGCGGCCGGAGAGCGGGACAAGCCGACAGCGGAAGCGGCCGATGTGTGGGTATTTGCCGAGCAAAGGGACGGCAAGGTAGTCGACGTCGTCTACGAGCTTTTGGGCGAAGGGCGTAAATTAGCCACCAAACTGGGACAAAAGCTGGTGGCGGTGCTTTTGGGCAGCAATACGGCGGAAGCCGTGACCAACCTCGGGGAGAGAGGTGCAGACCGTATCCATGTCTTCGACGACCCGCGTCTCTCCCGTTTTGCCGACGACCTTTACACAGCGGCCATCGTCGAGCTGATCCAAAATGAGCGGCCGGCGGTGATCCTATTCGGAGCCACAGCTATCGGGCGAGCGCTCGCTCCCCGCATCGCCGCCCGCATCAAAACTGGGCTGACGGCCGACTGCACCGGTCTCGACATTGATCCGGAAACCAGGAATCTCTTGCAGACCCGTCCGGCCTTCGGCGGTAACATCATGGCCACCATCATCTGCCCCAATCACCGCCCGCAGATGGCCACCGTGCGGCCTAACATCTTCAAGAAAGCCCCTGCGGAAGCAGGCCGGAAGGCGGAAGTGATCAGCCACGAGGTGCCGAAAGGAGCCAACCTGCTCTCCGAGATATTGGAAGTGGTCAGGGCTACCGAGGAGATGGTCAATATCGCCGAGGCCGATGTGGTGGTGTCGGGAGGAAGAGGTTTGGGCGGACCGCAGCACTTTGCCATGCTGGAAGAGCTGGCGCGCCTCCTGGGCGGGGCGGTCGGCGCCTCCAGAGCGGCGGTGGATGCCGGCTGGTATCCTTATGCCCACCAGGTTGGCCAGACGGGGAAAACCGTGGCCCCGAAAGTGTATATCGCTTGCGGCATCTCCGGAGCGGTGCAGCACCAGGTGGGCATCCAGGCCGAGCAGGTGGTGGCCATCAACAAAGACCCCGATGCTCCCATCTTCGATATCGCCACCTATGGCATCGTCGGCGACGTGCATGAAGTGATCCCGGCCCTGATTGCCGAAATAAAGAAGCGGCGGAGCTGAGCCCGCCCCGGGATAGAACCCGGAGGAAGATAAGTATTTTTGACGGAAAGTCTACGGAAAGGATGGCTGGAGATGAGTAAAATAGGTGCGGTGACGGAAACTAGTTGGTCGGGTGTTCCCGCTCTCCGGCTGGAAGAGCAAACGGCGGGCAGCAAGGCGATGATCGCTCCCACTTTGGGCGGCAATCTGTTTTCCCTGGAAATAGACGGCCGGGAAGTCCTCCGCCGTCCACCCGATGCCGATGCATTGAAAAGAGAGCCCTCCCGCTGGGGAGTGCCGGTCTTGATGCCTCCGAACCGTATTGCCGGAGCCCGCTTCACTTTCAATAATCGTGAATACCGCCTGGAAGCCAACACCCCGGAAGGACATCACATCCACGGTTTCCCCCTGCGCCGTCCCTGGCGGGTGGAAAAGACGGATGTGACCGACCATGGAGCCGTCCGGGTCGTGCTGCAATTTTCCGCCGCCGATCACCCTGATGTGCTGGAGCAGTTTCCTCACCCGTTTGTTCTCACCCTCACCTATACCTTGGAGGGGAAATCTCTCCGCTGCGACAGCCACATCGCCAACAACGGCGACACACCTATGCCTTTCGGCTTGGGCTTTCATCCTTACCTGAGCGCCCCGGAACCGGAGAATTTCGGGGAAGACGACCGCTGGGCTGTCCGCCTCTCCCCGGCGCTGGCTTGGGAGTCCGAGGACAAAATTCCCACAGGCCGCTTTTATGAACCGGAGGGGGCCTATGATCTGCGGGATTGGCAGCCGCTGCATGCCGTACGGCGCGACGGCGGCTATAAGCTGACCGCCCCGGATGCCGACGGTTGGAGCCGCTTCCAGTTGAAAGACAAGCGCACCGGCCGCCTCACCACCCTCAGGGCGGACAGCAATTACACGCACTGGGTGATCTTCAACGGCTTCCCCGGCTTTTGCGGCTTTATCAGCCCAGAGCCATATACCTGCATGACCAACGCCTTTAACCTCCAGCACCTGCCGGCGGAGACCACCGGCATGAAGGTGATCGCTCCCCAAACCGCCCAGCCGGCCGGCACCTGGATTTTGGAGCTGGAGTGAAGTCGGCAGATCAGCGGCAAAACGACTCCAATTAAGACAAGATAAAGGGAGCGCGGCCGCTTCCACAGCCGCTGGCCGCGCCGCCATATGTCTATC
>DULU01000127.1 GCA_012840225.1 Bacillota bacterium | reverse complement strand
TGATAATGCGCACGCCGTCCTCCCAGCGCAAGCCGAACTCTTGGCCGGCAAAGAAAGTGTCTACCTGAAACGTCATGTTTTCCTTAAGTTGGTATTGGGAGTTCGTCTCCATCCAAGGCCGCTCTACTTCAAACATGCCCAGGCCGTGACAAAGACCATATAACATGTATTTGGCATAGCCCCGTGATTGCACAAAGCGGGCATATTCTCGGGCAACCTCGCCGGCTTCACGGCCTGCCCTCAATTACTCCATAGTCTTAATGTGGGCCTCAAGGCCAAAGCTCACCAAATCCTTGACCTCTGCCGGCATCTTTCCCATATAGACAGGTCGGCCCACTCCGGAAGAGTAGCCTCCCACCCTTACCGACAGGTTAAGCTGCACCAACTCACCTTTTTCTATGACCTTATACGTGGGGCGGGAGATGGCATAGGTGGTCTTTCTCCCCGACAGCACATACTGGGGCATACCTTCATACTCGGCGCCATTTTCATAGATGGCCTGCTGGGCCAGGCCTACCACCTGAAGCTCCGTCATGCCGGGCTTGATGGCTTCAATAACTTTTTGTACAGCTATTTCAGCAATGGCAAAAGCCCGGCGCAGCATATCTAATTCGCATTCGCTCTTGATGATACGCATTTCATTTAAAAGGTCGTCGGCCTTACATATCTCAAGCGCCGGGAACGCTTGACTAATGGCCTGGTAAACGGATACCGGAAAGAAGGACCAGCCGATAATGCCCAAGCGTCACCGGCCAACTGCCGATATCGGTTTCCATGTCAAACCGAAGCTTGATTGGAGGTTGAACTATAGCGCCGCATGGGGGAGATGGGCTGGAGGCCATCTCCCGGAGGTCCAATCTCTGCTTCCGAAATCGGGACTATAGATCCAGAAACCCGCACTTAGCCGAGGCTGACACCTTTTTTTATTTGCCGAAGCTCTCATTCCACTCCTGTCGCACCTGCTTGAAGCCCTTGATGAGCAGTCCCTTGGCTGAGCCGTAGATGATAAATCCGGCTCCGAGGTCATAGAAAAGTTGGGCATCTGCGATGCTGCCGACAGGGAGGCCCCAGTGTTTGCCGTTGTTTTTAGCGGCTTGGGCAATTTTCCGTATGGCTGTCACAACTTTTATAAAGCGTCCGGGTAACAAAATAGCTTCCTGGTGTTCTTAATACTCCAATACTCTTAATACCCCAGAACCGCCCTCTTTTCCCGGTGGTAGTATAGATAGGTGTCGAGCGGCACATCGGCCGGCACCCGGTGATCCACGTGCGGGATATAACCCCCTTCCTGGATAACCGGCTCCAGTCGCCGCAACTCCGCCAACACTGCATCCTTTCCCTTTAGCAGACACATTTTGTCGAAGCCGCCGAGGAGCAGGATCTGGCGGCCATATTGCTTCCGCAAAGCCACAGGGTCGGAACCGGCCCTCACTTCGATAGGAAACATACAATTATACCCGGATTCGAGCCACATGGGCACCAGGGAGTTGATGTTGCCGTCGCAGTCGGTGAAGATGACATCCACTCCATACTGATGCAGCAGATCTGCTATCGCCTTATACCTGGGCAAAAGGAGTTCCCGCAGCATGCCGGGGCTGATAAGAGGCCCATTGTTAAAGCAGATATCTTCCCAACCGCTCGCATAATCGAATTTGATCTCTTCCAGGTAAGGCTTAATGCCCCGGATAATTAATTGAAATTGGGTCTCTACGATCTCATCTACCAGTTCCGGATCGTCATATAGAAGATAAGCCAGGTTCTCCACACCGATGCGGTTGCGGGGAGTGCCGATCAAAGAACCGATGTGTATCCCCACAGGATAATCAGCCTGATTATACTTCTCAGCCAGCTGCCTTAAGGTTTCGGATTTCGGCTGCCGCTCCGGTGTCGCCGGATTGAGCCTTTCCTTATATTCTTCCCAGCTCGCCCGGTCTTTTATCGGATAGGAAAGGTAGTGTGGTATGGTAGCTTCCTCGCTTAGTGGCTGGGCTAAGACAATGCCTTCCTCATTCTGCAGGACTACCACGTCATCCCGGGTCTCCAGCACTTTTTTTGGAAATGGCGGCATCACGCCTATGGCAGGCCGGATGGTCACCCGCTTGTCCAGCCCGAAATAATCATTGGCTTCCCGCTCGCTTTTGATATGCTCCGGCAATCCCTGCTTGTGCCATGCTTCATAGCATTGCTGCCAGTAACCGAACTCATAATTCGGTACCCTGTCCACCTGTTGAAAGTGAAAGGTTCTCCACCAGCGCTCCCTGGCGTTCATTGATCAATCTTCTCCCTTCGCTGCGAATCCAGATACGGTTTTCTCCGGCTGCCCGGCGGGTTCCGGGGCACGAACGCCAATACAATTCTTGGTTTTCATTACTTACTTCCCTCTTCTTCTGTTGTTTTGAATTAGATGCGGTGTGTATGGAAACTGATTTATTACCATAGGTATAGGTGCTGGGGATTTTATGAACTAGACCCATCACCACGATGAGCACCACCCGAGCTCACGGTATTGGCTGACGGTGGTTCCGGTATACCGTCGAAAGGCTCTTTCAAAAGATCGGCGGGTGGTGAAGCCGAACATTTTGACTAAATCATTTACCGGGATCTGCTCTTTCAAGATCTTGTTGCATGCTTGCTCGATCCTTATTTTCATCCATAGCTGGTATGGCGAACACATGAGGTTATTGTGGAAGAGGGCAAACAAATGACTCTGGGAGATATACAACCTGCGGGCTAAATCGCTTATCTGAGTAGCTGTGTTCATTTGCGTCATCAGTTTTATGGATTCACGTACTACCGGATGTAACGCGGCCTGTTTGGGACGCTCTACTACTTGTAAGGTGGAGAGAACATTGGCCACCAAGTCGGTATCTTGTTGGGAAATATCGCCTTTGGCTGGCTGTTCGCTGAGTTTGGTTAGGTTTTCAAAAAAAGCAGGGTAACAAGTTTGTGGTAAATAGGCGTATACAAAACTTTTCGCATCTGCCGGTATTAATTTACACCAGTCGATCACATCCGCTTTATTTATGTTCAGGTGGAAGGCGGTACGGGTATAAGCGCTGCCTAAAGTCCGCCCGCCATGTAATAAGCTACCATGGAAAATAATGGCATCGCCGGCTGTAAGCACTTGGGTTGATGTATCGAGGCTTAAGATGATGGCACCTTGATGTACAATCACAATTTCAAAGCACTTATGCGTGTGGCGCCTGCCCTTAGTGGCGGTCGTGCTCCTGGTTTCGGCAGCTATACTGAATTTCTTTTCATACATCAGGGCGCGCTGTTCCCGCGGCGGCATGGGCAACCAGGTTATGCCCACCGGTTGTATTGACTGCACAGGTTGCATTGACGCCATTGCTTGAAATGATTGTATGGGTAGCAGAAATGTGTATGTTCCAGTTTCCATAACACCTTCACAGAGCTACTTTAGCTCTCTTCAATATCATTCAACGTGAAGATGACAAATCACTGCTCTCCATTAAATGGTTGTTCATTAAATCAGAGTTTTTGTCGCAGGTAGGCTTTGCTGATTCTGGAAAAAGGATTTGAAACAGTTTAGCTCATAAAAGTTGATTTGTTAACCCGGCGACGTAACACAGTGATGTAACAGAGGAATATGGAGGAGTATCTGGATGAGCTGGTTTAACTGCAGCCTTGACGACGCACCAGCCGTATTGGTGAGAGAAACCAAATTGCGTGGCGGACTGGCGCCACTGGATGTCGAGCGGTTTTGGGAAGACCAAGCTATCGCCTACGCCGACCCCTTTGGAAAGAATATCCCCCAGGTGCCGCTCGATATCTTCATGAGCTGGGAATGCATACCCACTGAACTCGGTATTGACCTCGATCGGTGGCGTTACCTGCATGATCCCGATTACGCCTTGGCACTTAATAAGGCATATAACGACGTGGCTGAAAAGATCGTCGGGCGGCGGTTGCTCAGGGAGAAGCGGGTTGATCCCTCTCGTCGCTATCCTCCCGTAAAAGGGCTGGCCGATGTTTTCGAAGCGAAAAGTATCTGGGAATCGGGTACTTTTTGGCTGCAACCTTCGGCGAACAATGTTGATGAGTTGAAAGCGTTGCTCGATAGGGTAGAGGAGCGCGATGTCCGCAAGTTTATCCTGCCGGAAAACTGGGATGAAGAAAAAGAGCGGCTGATGGCCCTCGGCGTCAAGCCTCCTTTATACCGCAGCCAGCGGGGTCCCGTCACCTTCGCTACCTCAATATACGGCACTGAAAACTTCATCTACCTTCTGATTGATGAACCGGATCTGGCCGCTCGTTTTCGTGACACCATATTGCGTACCATGCTGGAGATAGCACGTGTTTTGGATGAAGAGGCGGGCTATACGCCCGACACCTCCCCGAGGGGATTCAGCTTCTACGACGACAACTGCGCCCTCCTCAATCCAGAGATGTATGAGTTTTTTGCTTACCCTATTCTGGATGCGATATTCAAGCAATATAGCCCAGAGCCACATCACCTACGTTATCAGCACTCCGACTCGGCTATGGGGCACTTATTGCCCATCTTGAGCAATTTGGGTCTAAACCGGGTCAATTTCGGCCCCACCCTCACAGTGAGTGAAATCCGGGAGCATTTGCCAAACGCCATAATCCGCGGCCAGTTGGCTCCGTTTACCTTTAGCCGTAATGAAGAAGAGAAGATAGTGGCCGAATTTATCCGGGACTATAGAATGGCTCGCTCTTCGCGGGGATTGCTATTTATGACTGCCGGTTCCATTAACGACGGCTCCCGCTTAACCGGGTTGCGATTGATCATGTCTGCTATCCAACATTTCGGCCGCTACGATTAAGCGCCTCAATAAATAACAGCCAGGCTAGGTTATAAGTGCATGAGTTATGAAGGTCTGGCAAAACGGAGAGAAGGGGAGGAGGAGAGAAGGGAAAGCGGAGGCTTTTAAAATCTGAAAACGGTAAAACCAAGACCAAATTTAGGGAGGTTAGTTATGCGTAGAGTGCTTTTGCTTTTGTTGTTGATCTGTATTTTGGGTTTTAACAGTGTGGTAGAAGCTAAAGAAATTACGCTCGTCATCAGTGTTAGCGGCGAACGGGCTAAATTTATGGATGAATATCTGGCATGGTACAAAGAGGTCAATCCCGACATCAAAGTAACTGTGATCTCAGGTAGTGATGATAAAGTATTGACGCTCCTGTCGGCCGGTGTGCCGCCGGAATTATACCGCATCGGTTTTGAAACCTATGCCGAATATGCCGAGCAGGGTGCCATGGCGGATATCGGTCCGCTGCTTGCTCGCCATAACTTCGATTTCAGTCTGTTTTTTGATCCCTTGGTACAAGCAATCAAATATAAAGGTGTATATTACGGACTGCCTTCCAATGTTAATCCAGAAATTGTGTTCTGGAACAAGCAGTTGTTTTCTGAGCGCGGTATAGCCCCACCGCCAGTGCATTATGGTAATCCTAACTGGACATGGCAGACATTACGCGACCTATCCAAAAAGCTCACTGTCGATAACGACGGCGATGGTACACCCGAGCAATGGGGCGCCATGGTGGTAAAAAACTTTGCCGCTCAGAGCACCTTCGGCAGCGCCTGGAACGCCAAATGGATGGATGACTGGGGCAACACCTTTGTCGGCAATAGTCCGCAAATGGTTGAAGCTTTGCGCTTCCTCGCCGATTGGATAAATCAGGACAGAACAGCATTTGAGCAGTCGGGAGGCGATCCTTTTGGATCAGGAAAAGCAGCGATGCTGATCGGTAGTGCGGCCAATCGCGTCCCCAATTACGAGGCAGCCGGTCTGCCGTACGGCGTGGCACCCAGTCCCACTGGGCATATACCGTTGCTCAGGGGTGCGGTAATTCGCTTCATCAAAGGTAGCGATATAGAGGCGGCTTGGGATTTGGCCTATAATCTGGTAGCCAATCCTTATTGGGCAGCACGCAAGGCCATTGCTTTCGGTGGGGTACCGAGTATGCGGGCGGCTTTTGCCGAGTATCAGAAGTTGGCCACCTATGTGACCCAGGATATGCTGACCACATTTATCGATCAAGTGATGTATGGAGAAATTTACGGTCCTAGTTACGGTCCTAGGTTCACCGATATCAATAATATCTTGAACAAATATGTAAGCGATGTGGTGAAAAACGTTATTCCGCCTGGCATCGCCGTAGAGCAAGCTGCGGATGAAATAAACGGCTTGCTGGGGCGGCAATGGTAATGAAGCTGATTGCCAGGCTGGCGGAAATAGCGAAAATAATTTAAACATAAAAGATAGGTGTCTTTGCTATGCTGGATTCACTGCAGAGAGCTCTGGAACCTGGAAATGTGGTACGCACAACATGGCCGGAACAACTGGATAAACACGTCAATCTCTACCTAGGTAATGGTAGATGTGGTGCTTGTTTCGATGTGTGGGGACTGATGCACAACGGGCTAAATGGTGCCAACTTAACCAGCATATCCCGTACAACATTAATGCATGCTGATCATTGGCATCGCGGCGCCTATGGGCTCGACTACTGGCTCCCTGTAGCCCGCCTGGTTTGGGCAGGGGAGCCTCCTGGTCCCCCACAGAAATATGAGCAGCGCCTCACCTTATACGACGCCGTTTTGACCACCAGCATGTCATGGCCGGCTCTGCAGCTGAAGTTTCGCACCTGGTTCCATCCTACCCAGCGGGATTTGTGGGCGGTGGATGTGCAATATCAGGCCAGCGACGAGCAAACCATGCCTGATCTAATGGTGATCCCGGAAACTAGCCTGAGGGTGCATTACAAACAGCGTTTATCCGGTACTGCGGCCACTTTGGAGCATCATCACCACTGGTGGTTGTGCCAAATCAAGATCGGTACAGCCAGCAGCCTGATCGGGGTAAAAGTGCTCAGTGCAGTGGGCGAATGCCGGCTAAATCCCAGCGACAACGGCAAGGGTATGAGCATTTCTTTCTCGGGTAAAGATGGGCGGCATATGCTGTTGTTTGGTGTAGCCGGATGTAACCGCAAGGAAGAACTGTGCCGCACTATGGCCGCCGTGATGGATAGCACCGGCATTGCTGCCCAAGCCCGCGAGGAATGGCACAAGCGTTGGGGCAGCTCTTTTATCAATATATCCGAGCCTCGTTTTCAAGCGCTCTGGGCGCGCTCCGTTTTTTATACTTTGGCCAGCCATGCGCCGGATCTCCGCTCTCCGGCTCCTCCTACCGGATGGTCAGGAAATGGCTGGCCATTTCATTTCCCTCAGGATTTGTCCTTTATTCATCCGGCTTTGCTTCGATTGGGACACCTGGATATCGCCCGCAGTTGGGTTGAGTTTTATTATAACTATATCGATGATATGCGGGCCTTTACCCGGAGCGTTTTTGATAAACCAGGCATCATGTGGGCTTGGGTATTTCCGATTGGTCCCGAAACAAAAGCGTTAGCTCACGGCAGTCCCAATTGGTATCATTATGAAATTCACAATGTAGCATATCCGGCTCGTATGGCTTATGAAGCGGCCAAGTATCTCGGCGATACCGCCTGGGCGCAGGAAGTGGCCTGGCCGGTGGTACGGGAATCCGCCCGCTTCAGTCATGCCATTCTCCTGCAAGAGGAAGATGGAACACTGGGCATTCATGTAACTCCATCAATGGGGCAAGATGAGCTAGGCGGGCAAAATGCAGCCAATTACCTGTGTGCACTATTCAGTGCCCGTTATGCGCTGCGCGTTGGTTGTGCTATGGCCAAGGAGTATAACATACCGTGCCCGGAAGTGGATCGGTGGCGGGCCGCGCTCCAACAAGGTTTGGCCTTTCCACGCTTATATGACACTACAAAAGGCTATTACATGACAGCCGAAGGCCTTGGGATAAAGGATCAAGTAGGCAAGCAAAAGCATCCTATCCAGCTTAATCCCATAATTTTCTTACCGATGCAAGAACCCCCCGATCAGCCCACCCTGGAAGCCTATCGGCGCAGGTATGAACTATGTGTAGGAGTCTCGGATCTGAATTTCGCGGGCTGGACACTGGCTGCTTATTGGTTGGCGGCCAGCCATATGAGAGATGCGTCCGCCTTAGTTGACGACCTAGATAAATCATTAGCTGCTGATTACGTCGATGCCGACTGGATTCAAATTTATGAGAGCTCGCACTCCCATCACCTGCCGTATTATGTGACGAGCCACGGCCTCTATTTGCAGGCTTTACAAGATGCTTTATTGAGCGATTATTGGGGTACGGTAGAGATCGGGGCAGCCTGTCCGGATGCTTGGCAAGGCACCATTTTTGTCAATCTCCACAGCGCAGATGGGCGTATCTTTAGCGGCTTCAAAGCAGGAGATGGAAGAGATAGCTGGCAGGTTAGGGAAGACAAAAGGATCACATCTGAATAAAATTCATCTAAAACAAGGTATTTTTTTGTTGGGCAGGAAACCGACAACGCTGAAAAAATAAACTAAAAGGAGGGGTGCGACTCCCCTCCTCGTTGTTTCACTCCCCAAATGGTTGGTAGCTATCATTTTGCTTTTTCTCTAGCCTTCATTTCCTCGATGGCCTGCAGTACAAGAGGATAAGAGACATCTACCGCCTGCAAGTGAAATACCTCGCTTCCGCAGACGAGCTGCATTGGCGAAGTGACGTTTTGGGTAGCACAATATACTCGTTAAATGGCGGATTGATGGAACGCTTTCTCCCACTCCTGCCGCACCTGCTTGAAGCCCTTGATGAGCAGCCCTTTGGCTGAGCCGTAGATGATAAATCTGGCTCCGAGGTCATAGAAAAACTGGGCGTCGGCGATGGAGCCAACGGGGAGGCCCCAGTGTTTGCCGTTGTTCCTGGCGGCTTGGGCGACCTGTCGTATGGCTGCCACAACCTCCGGATGCCGGGTCTGCCCTGGCTTGCCCAAGCTCAGGCTGAGATCGCCCGGGCCGACAAATAGCACATCCACTCCCTCGACCGCCGCTATCTCATGAGCCGCCTCCACCGCGGCCAGGCATTCGATCTGTACGGCGATAAACGTTTGACTGTTGGCCTCAGCCAGGTAGTCTGGCAACGGTACCATGCCGTAGCGGCAATCGGCACCCAGGCCGCCCAGGCTCCTTCGCCCGAGGGGAGGGAATTTGGCGAACTCCACCGCATATTCTGCATCGGCCACACTGTCGCAGTGGGGGACGAGGATGCCGGTACAGCCGACCTCCAGGAAGCGGAAGTAGTCGGCATAGCCTTGCTTGCGTATTCTCACCATGACGTCTATATCGGCGGCTTTGCCGGCCATGGCCAGGCTGCTGCAATTGGCATCGTTCAGCTCATTGTGCTCGGCATCCACCCAGGCGCCATCGAAGCCAAGCTGCCCCAGCAGGTCGACATTCCACGGTTCGGGTAAGATGCTGGCCAAATGCACGACACCCCCGGCCTTCAGTTTGGACAGCACCCGACTTTGTCTAACTTTCATAGTCATCATCCTATTTCCATTCCGGCGCCGATTCCAGGTCCAATTCATCAATATTAATCCGGGCCAGATAGATGCTCGACGGATGGGGGACGGAGTCGCTGCCGGCGTTTTCTTCATGACTCGAATAGTAGCTGATCAACAGGGAATCCCCATCCCTCACAATACCAGGATAGGCAGTGTCGCCGCCACTCGGTAAGGTGAAAAGGCGGCGTAATCTATTTCCATCAATTATGAACGCAGCAGTATGAAAGTCGTCCTCATCATGCGCCCGCCCGACCAACAGAAAGGTATCATGCCACGGGAAGGTGGCCAGACCGCTCATCCTTATATCCATTTCCCGGTATTGCCACTCCATATATGGCGGCTTGACCGTCGCCAGGACGGGGTGCCCGTTTGAGGACGGGGGATTCAGTCTGTAACCGGCATTGGTCACCCTGGCATAAGCTGTCCCCTCGCTGTCGAAGTGCAGGGTGGTCTCACAGGCCCAGGGAACATCGTAGATGAGCGACTCCACAGTCCACCGCCAGCCGTCGGCAGAATGTAACAGTATGCTGCGGATATCTTTCTTGTTGCCGTGGTAGCGGTATCCTGCGCCCCAGAATTCATTCTTATAATAAACCGGCCACCAGATGACCAGGTTGTCTTCATCGGCAGCTCTGACGGGATCGGTGAAGGAATAGCCGTCCAAGGTGGCGCTGACATTGGCATCCCGGCGGTAGGGGTTCATATAACCGAAAGTATGCACATACAAGGCTTTTTCCGTGGCAAGGAGCTTCGGATCCCGCAAATCCAGACCGGGAAACGACAGCAAGGCCACCTGGATCCAGGAGGCTCCGCCGTCATCCGAGGCCAGGATGCGGATCTGGCCATCGGGGTTTTCAGGGGAAACGTGCGAGGTGGCCGAGCGGAAGGCAAGGTAAAGTCGCCCTTGCCACTGCGCCAGGGAAGAGAAAGCATTATGACGCCCATCGCTATATACACGCGTGATTTGCATTCAACTTACCTCCATCTACCTTGCAGGATAGGGGGCAGGGGCCGGGAGCCGGGGGTCGGGGGCCGGGAGCCGGGGGCCGGGAGCCGGGGGCCGGGGACCAGAGGTATTTCCGTTATGCGGATAACCATTCCGAAATTCAATTGACGCTTTCCACACCACTGCCGGAAATCCTCTTAGATAAGCCGCAAACTTTTTCTCCGGGGATAACCGCAAATAAACTGCAGGGAATCGTTTTTCCATTCACGAAAATGGCCGTAGGTGATCCATGATGGCTTCTGGGCGTGATGCCGATACTATCCAAGCCGGAAGGCGTATGCTGGCTATTCTCGACTATGTGGCGCAATGCGAGCGGGACGTGGGTATCAGTGAGGTGAGTAGGGCGCTAAAGGTTTCGACCAGCACGGCCCACAGGTTGATGACCACTCTTGTGGCCGGCGGTTTGCTGGAGCAAAACGACAATCACCGCTACCGCCTGGGGGTGAAGCTGATCAGCCTGGGTTATATCGCCCAGGAGCGGCTCGATATTCGCAACGAAGCCCTGCCTTACATGAAGAGCATGGCAGGGGAGACGAAGTTGGAGGTCAACCTGGCCAAGCTCGATGGGGCGAATATTGTCTATATTGAAAAGGTCACCGATATGGCCCAGTATACCCTCAACACCCGGGTAGGCCAGCAGCGGCCGGCCTATTGCCGGGCCTTGGGCAAGATATTGCTGGCGCACTGTCCCGACGATCAGGTCCGGGAGTTGGTGGGCTCCACCTTTCCTCGCCTTACCGCCCACACCGTCACCACCATCGACGAGCTTTTGGCGCAGTTGGCAGTGGCGCGGCAACGGGGCTATGCCGAGGATCGTGAGGAGACGGCGCTGGGTTTCATGTGCATCGCCGCTCCCATATACGATGCCAAAGGAGAACCTGTGGCCGCGCTCAGCGTGTCCGGATCATTGACTCAGTATCAAGCCATGACCGAAGAGCGGGTGATCGCGACCCTCAAGTCCACCGCCGGGCAAATCTCCCGGCGCCTGGGTTATAAAGGATAAGGACGCTTAACCCGCACCTTCTATTCAAACAGGCCGATGGGGCCGAAGGCCGGAAGTGGCAAGCCGTCCTCATCCTTCACCACATTTTCCAGCCGCTTTCCCAACGGCCGGCCTACCGGCGGCTGGTATTGCACCGTGACGGGGCCGGCCGGCGCCTCGGCCAGAGTGATCAGCACGGCGGTTTTGTCGGCCGGATCCCGGCCCAGCGCCGCTATGGTGGCGGCCGTGCCGGCGACAAACACGGTGAAATAGTTTTCGTATGTATCATGGTCGTTTATGGTGGCGGTGGTTTTCACTTTTATCGTCGTCGGGCTCGGCCGGGTGATGCTCACCAACCGCGGTCCTGTAGCATTGATGTTCTCCCCATACACAAAGCGGCGGATCACGAGCGCCCGCCGTTCCGCCAGCGCCAGTTGGCCCGCCGTATCTAAATGCACAATATCCAACAAGCTCAGATCATGCGTCACCACCATGTAATGGCCGGGGATAGCCTCGGCATAGCCGGAACACCACTCCATCCGGCGCTGCTGCTCCCTGATGAAGTGGTAGTTATCGGCTTCCACTATATGAGCGCCGAGTTGGCTGTATATAAACGGCTTGTCCCCATAATAGCGGCGAAAGGTGTCTACCATCGTCCGGTGCCGGGCAACATAGTGCTCCCGCAGCTCGGCCCTTCCCGTATCATTTTCTCCCTGATACCAGAGGAAGGCCGTGAGCTCTCTCCCCGCCCGAATGGCCTGGTCGATCCGGTAATCGGCGGAACCGAACAGGGTGGAGCGATCGAAGCGCTCCGCCGGAGGCTGCCACTCCACAATCGATGAGCTGCCTCTGGAGCAGGGGATAATGGTGAGCGGCCGGCCTGTGGCGGCATATAGGAGTTTACCCAGCCTGACTAGGCTCGAGTGGCCGGCATTGGTGTCCTCGCTTACTTTATCGACCTGCCCTTTCGCCGAGTCGGCCGGCTCTTCAAGCTGTTTCCAAACATAGTCGTTGCCCAGGGTGGTGACCTGCGGAATACCTCTTTCTATGTCTGCCGGCTCCGGCCATCCCCGGCCAGACTCGTTCGATTGTCCGGCAGAGATAAAAAGAGGGATCTTCTCCGACTGTCCGGCAGGTTCCGGTGTTGGTGTGGTGGGAGGAGGACTCATTTTTATCACTCCTTATAGAATAGACTTAACTTATCTGCTTGCAGGAGCCTTGTATCGATAGGCTAAGAGGGGTGTATTCATGGGAAGGCTCCTGATCATACTGGCCTTCAATTCGGCCACCCGCAAGTTTGAGGGTATACCAAGTATATGCTACTGGCAAGGTGGTTTGTTTGCCACCTGGTATGCCGGTGTGACTCCCGGCGAAGACCAGAACAACTATGTGGTGCTGGCCTCAAGTGATGATCATGGCTTAAGCTGGCGCGACATCATTGTTGTAGACCCGGATGGTAACGGACCGGTCAGAGCATATGATCCCCAAATATGGGCTGATCCTGACGGGCGCTTGTGGTTCTTCTGGGCACAGCAGGTATCAGCATCAACTCCTGCCAAGTCGCCTGCTGAACTGTGGGAAATGCATACGATGGGTGGTAGCAGCAGTAATCCTCAATGGTCTGCACCAAGTAAAATTGCCAATGGTGTTATGATGGGTAAGCCAATTGTGTTATCTACGGGAGAATGGTGCCTACCGGTATCTGTATGGATGCAACCTCAAGATAGTGCCCAGTGCGTGGTCTCCACAGACCATGGGCAGACCTGGCAGGTGAGAGGCGCCTGTGATGTGCCTGTGGATGTTAGAACTTATGATGAACACCGGATCCTGGAAAAGCAGGATGGTTCCTTGTTGATGTGGGTCCGCACGAGGTATGGCATCGGTGAAAGTATGTCGTATGATAAAGGCTACACCTGGAGCCGGCTTGTTCCCGCAGCCATCAAACACACCAATTCCCGCTTTTTCCTTGGCCGTCTATCCTCCGGCCGCTTGATTTTGGTAAAGAACGGCCAGTTAACGGAAGATTGCGGACGAGCCAACTTAACCGCTTACGTGTCGACTGATGACGGTCGGACTTGGCCGTACGGCCTTTTGCTGGATGAACGCAAACAGGTCTCCTATCCGGACGTCACACAGAGCCCAGATGGTACGATTTTCATTATTTATGATTTCGACCGTACAGGAGCCAGAGACATCCTGCTGGCCCGGTTGACTGAACTCGACATTATGCGTGGAGAAATGGTTGCGGCGCAGTCCCGGTTGCGGATGAAGGTGAATGGCAGCAACGGCAGCCTGAATGAATGACAAAAGGAGGAATGGAAAATGAAACGCGTTGTAGTCTTTATGTTGGCATTATTGTTGACATTCGGATTAGGTAACATGGCCGCTGCAAAGACGGAGATCGAATGGCATGTGTGGGGGACGGCAGCGTATTTGGCTGATTGGGAAAAGTACATAGATATGTTTGAGGCCAGTCAAGACCAAATAACTGTCAAGCTCGTAAATGTTACGGGAAGTCAGTCGGAACATCTTATGATATTGTTGGCTGCAGGGAAAGCGCCCGATCTTGCCATGGTCAACTGGGTGGGCTACCGGCCGAATTGGTTTATGGGATTGAACGATTTCATCGAACGTGATCAAAGCTTCCGAGTGAGCGACCACTTCCCCAACGCTATCGATGGGTTTACGTATCAGGGGGAGATATGGGCGCTTCCTTTTCACTTTGGCGGCATAATCACATATTATAATGCCACGATGTTCAATGAAACCGGCGTGAACGCGCCTGATCCCAACTGGACGCTGGCTGATTTTGAGCAGATATCCCGGAAGTTGAATAAGGATACGAACGGCGACAACAAGATCGATATCTATGGTTACGCCATGGGTAACCTGCATCGTGAACACTGGTTTTATCGGCATGGAGTCCAATTGTTCAGCGACGATGGCACCGAGGCCATTCCCGACGTTAACAAGGCAGCTGAACTTTTTGCCTATTTGCAAAATCTGGCAAATAGCGGCATCATTGCCCCCACCCTTTCCGGCAGCCGCGAAGAATTCTACGCCGGCAACAAAGTGGCCATGATCGATGAAGGGCCTTGGGCACTCAGTGATATTAAAAATAATGCCAAGTTTGATTGGGGTGTAGTACCTATTCCCCAAGGGAACGTGAGAGCCACATTGTTATTCCTGGACGGCAATGCCATTCCGGCAGGGGCTCCCCATCCTGAAGCAGCCTGGGAGTTCCTGAAGTTCCTTTCCAGCGAGGAATTGGCGCCGCTGTGGATACAGACCAAAGGTGCACCGTCCACTGTAAAAAGAGCTGCCGGCACCTATTTAAAAATGTATGGCGACATTCCGGGCATCAACGCAGTGCTGGATGCCGTACAATATGGTTATCCCTTGCCAAAAGCCATCAACTATGATCTGGTGCGGTATCCAGTATTAGTGCCGGTTCTCAGACAAGTTTTAGCCAATACTATATCACCAATCCAGGCGGCCACCGATCTAAAGGTTAAATTCAATGAACAACTGGCCGGCTGGAGAGAGCAGTTTAAATAGATAATAAATCATATTAAAGTAACCGGAAAACAAAGGGAGGCTTTCCAAATGGTGGCCTCCCTTTTTTCTGTCCGGTATGGTGAGGAGTGTCCGGCAAAACGGAATTGTTTTTATTTAGCAACTCCACTCTATTTGGACTTTGCCTCCTCCTCTTGCCGCCGGTAGATCTCGGGATCAATGTCGGGGACCGGGAACGAGCATGGGGGCAGCAATTGTCCGGGGTGGGCTGCTTTGGGATCCGTGCACCAGAAGTCGTCCCGCCATTTATCCCTGTTCTCCTGGAGGCGTAGATCCGGAACTTCGTAGGGAATGTTGCCGTTCAGCGCCGAGCGGTATGCCAAAAGGCCAGGAAGGGACATGTCGACCGCCCGGTACACATCGAGCTGGTTCTCCCGCCGGCCTAAAGCGACCTGGATAAAGTGATTCAGCGTCAGAAAGTCCGCCGCTCCATGGCTTTTGAAGCGATAGGCCAGTTCCATCATTTCCGGCCGGTCGATCTCTTCTTTATATATAAGGTCCGGGTCGGGTAGGTAACCGCTCTGATCGGTAACCGCCGCTTCTCCCCGGCGATAAAAAAAGACCTTATCGTCGTTCCAGCGGCTCGATTCTATGCTCCCCTCCGTGCCGCCTACGCAGAGCCAATGACTCGGAGGCTCCCTTTTAATGCCCCCGTGGCTGATGAGGATCTTCACCGTGGCCTGGTTCGACATCTGACAGAGCATCACGCCGGAGTCACCATGCCGGCGCCCGTGCCTGTAACCGACCCGGTTGGGGGTTTCCATGCCCATCACCCGGCAGACCCTGGTGCCTGTTATGTAAAGCAGCGGACCTAAAGCGTGGGTGCAATAGAAGGTGCTCGGGCGCCAGTTGCGCCAGTGTTCCGGATTGCCGCCGGTCACCCGCACCCAGACCGGTTCCAGGTCGTGCACATATTCACCCTCGCCATGCTGGAACTCGCCGATCTCGCCGGCCTGGTAGCGGCGCCGCATTTCCAGGGCATGAGGATAGAAACAGACATTCTCGCCGATCATGTACACCAGGCCGCTCTTCTCCACGGCTTCCACGAGCTCTACGGCTTCACCCACCGAGGAGCAGGCCGGCACTTCGCTCAGGACATGCTTGCCGGCGGCGAGGGCTTGTATGGCGGCCGGCACATGCTCCGGCGCATAATTGGCCAGGATCACGGCGTCCAGATCATGCTCAAGCAGGCGGGCAAAGTCCCGGTAAAAAGGCACATTTCTTTTTGCCAGCTCATCTCCCCAGCCGCTGCGCTTGAGGGCCTCCATCTTTTGCGGATCGAAATCGCATAAGGCGCTTAACTCAGCGTCGGGATGATATAACAGCATCCTCACAAAAGCACTGCCGCGTATTAACCCCAACACACCTACCCGCAACCGCCTGTTTTTAATGCACAAATTTGATCGCTCCTTTTAATATTATTTGTCATAATAAGGGACAAGCCTTCTATGCAGGAATATAACAGCCGGCAGGGAAAATCACACCGTGATTATAATACGGGGCAACACAGCGAGGGAAGTTGCTTCCCGTACAGTTGCTTCTTGTTTAGTGCGGTTTAACTTGACGCTTTTCGCTCTCGGTTCTCGTGGCCAAGAAAGATTGTGAGTGAGCAGATGAAGATCCTGATCGTATCGTACTTCTTCCCCCCTTATAACACCATTGGGGCGGTGCGCGTGGGGAAATTGGCAAAATATTGGCATCAATCCGGGCATGATGTGCGGGTGATTTCCGCCGTCAACCAAAACTTCCCGCCGGATCTGCCCCTGGAAGTGCCGGACGAGCAAGTGATCTATACCAAATGGCTCAATATCAACCAGCCATTTAAGAAGTTTCAGCAGAAAAGTGCAGAGTTGGTAGGTGGTAGGACAAAATCATCCGGATCATCAAGCCGTGCATCTCGACAGTATTTGGAGAAAATGATAAGTATTTATAAAGCCCTTGCGAACTATCCGGATGAGTGTGTGGGTTGGCTGCCATATGCCAAGACTTCCGCCGCCCGCCTGCTGGCCAAGTGGCAGCCGGACCTAATCTATGCCAGCGCCAGGCCGTTCACCTCGCTGCTTCTGGCCCGCAGCCTCAGCTTGAGAGCAGGTCTACCTTGGGTGGCAGAGTTGCGGGACCTTTGGGCCGATAATCACTATCTCTCCCGCCCTACCTGGCGGCAATTTTTGGATGAACGCCTGGAGAAAAAAGTGCTAAGTAAGGCCAGTGGGTTGGTAACCGTCTCGGAACCGCTCGCCGCCATCTTGCGGGAAAAATATCAAAAACCGTGCGCAGTAGTGCTTAATGGTTTTGTTAAAGAAGATTTCCCTGCTATCAGCGGGGGGGCGGAGAGCCGGAACGTGGTCATTTCATATACCGGGTTGCTTTACTCCGGTAAAAGAGATCCTTCTCCTTTGTTTGCCGCCTTAGCCGGCTTGGGTGAGGCGGCCGAGCGGTTTAAAGTGGTCTTTTACGGGTCGGAAGGCGAGTATGTCCGGGAATTGGCGGAAAAATACGGTGTAACAAGATGTGTTGAGGTTCGACCTCATGTTCCATATCGGGAATGTTTGGCGCTGCAGCGCCGCAGCGACATTTTACTGCTGCTTTTGTGGAATGTAGAACAAGAGCAAGGTGTATATACCGGCAAGGTCTTCGAATACTTCGGCGCCAGACGGCCGATTCTGGTGCTGGGTCCCAGGGATAACGTGGCCAGTAAGCTGGTGATGGAGCGGGGGGCCGGCTATGTCGCCACCGATCCGGCAAAAATAGCCGACCGGTTGAGAGCATGGTTGAGAGAGAAAGAAGAGAATGGGTCAATTGCGGATCTGCCGGTCGATGTGGGGCGAGGGTTGTCACGGGAAGAACAATTCGGTCATCTGGATGAGTTCATCAGTACTTTACTTTGATTTGATCACCCCGGAAAATTTTAATGACGACAGCCGTCAAAAGACAAAACTGCCGACATCTCATTCCTATCGACGGCAGATGGCAGCAGGAGGCAGAGTATTTTGTCAGCGCTAGGCCGGCGGCCCCTC
>DULU01000126.1 GCA_012840225.1 Bacillota bacterium | reverse complement strand
TGCCCGCGCCAATCCATTATTGCAACCTACAGATCATAAACCTGTATTGCATGTACCCGAAAAAACGCGAAAATGTAAGAGAAACGGGGTTCACGCGACTAGCAAAGCTCTCTGGACGGTACAATTAGCACCGGCAAATTATTACCAAAACCGCAGCTTACTTCGCGCCCCACCCACTCTGCTGTCCTTGGCTGGATCATATCCCACCTTGCCAGCCAGGTTAAGGCATCCGATCGGTGGGTGGTAAAAAATACCCATTCCATATGTTGAGCTGGGCTTTTGGTCAACCAGAGGGGCTTTTAGCCACCATTTTAACGCTTGACAATCCAGTCATTTTACATTTTCTGCCAGCAGCTGCCTAACGAAAAAACATGGCAAAACGAAACTGTCGAGGCCTTGGAAGGCAGTCGAAAACAAGGTTGCCACACATTAAGGCATCCAGCCACCATCGTTTTGGCGTTTTTTTGCCACAGCCATTTCCGGCACTGACGGCCAGCTAGGAGCCTAGTTCCGAAACTTGGCACCATAATCACAACCTATAGCTGGAGAAACGATGGAATATTAGCACCGGCAAATTATTACCAAAACCGCAGCTTGCTTCGCGGTCCACCCACTCCGCTGTCCTTGGCTGGATCATATCCCACCTTGCCAGCCAGGTTAAGGCATCCGATCGATGGGTGGTAATAAAATACCCATTGCCGGGCGGTGCATCTTTCCCGGCTTTGCTTGGCGGATCTATCTAACGCATTAATTTGTGCAGGAGAATGTAGCGAAACGCTTATAATTGGCGTATTATTAATACAGAAGAACCGGCGTTTTCCTAGGTGGACAGTAAAGGCGTGTCGTAGGTGATTAAGAGGGGAGAGATATACTTGAGAACTACCCCAAGCGTTTTAGACGTCGCAAAGTATTTACTCGAGCGCTTAGGTCCAATGAGTGCCATGAAGTTGGAAAAACTTGTGTATTATTGCCAGGCTTGGTCGCTCGTTTGGGATGAACGCCCTATGTTTTCAGAACGCATTGAAGCTTGGGCGAGTGGGCCGGTTGTGCCAGCATTATACGAACATCATCGTGGTAAGTTTTTAGTTGATAAAGACTGCATTCCAGGTAATACGAGTGTGCTGGATAAAGATGCGGTCGATACCATCGAAGCTGTTATTGATTTCTATGGCGATAAGTCAGCCCAATGGCTTAGCGATTTAACCCATAGTGAAGATCCGTGGAAAAATGCCAGACAAGGGGTGCCCGACGGAGCTAGATGCCAAAATGAAATTACTTTGGCGGCAATGGAAGAGTACTATAGCTCGTTGAGTTCTGATGACTAAAAAGAAACCCAAGCACAGATTTACCCCAAGTGGTACAAAAAAACCACGCATTTCCACTCCGGAAGAACAATTGTTTAAGTGGCGTACTGACTATGCAGACTTAGCAGATCACGGATGGGGATGGGGGACCATTTCCATCAGGGATTTTTTCAAAGGCATGGCTAAAAAGCTACACGAATTTGATGGATGGTCTTGGGCTAGATCGGTTTCAGAAGATATTGCACATTTTTTCAATCCGTCGGACATTGCAGATACAGCACAAATACGTTTAAGAGAACTTGTGAATGAGAATGTTGTCCCAGAGGAATTGCTCGGCGAGGAGCTTACAGGCATTCGTTATACAGGAAGGGCAAGGATATGGGGATTTAAAGTAAGAGGTTGCTTTTACTTACTTTGGTGGGATCCGAAACACACTGTTTACCCAGTATCCAAAAAACACACTTAGCTATATGTTAATGTCTTTTAGCACCGGGGCGACCTTCCCGGTGTTTATATATGTTGGGAAAAATTTCCTATAGTTATTGAAGTTCTAAAAAGACTGCTACAAGAACGGGATGGTAAGTGAAACCGCGGTTCCATGCTGAATCTCCACCTGCCTTACCTGCCAAACAACAGCTAGCGCTCTAAGGGTGGTTAATAATACCCTTTATGTATGCTGAGCTGGGCTTTTGTTTAACCGGAGGGGCTGTTGCTTGGAGCCTAGTTCCGAAACATGGCGCCATCATCACAACCTATAGCTGGAGAAACGATGGAATATCAGCACCGGCAAATTCTTACCAAAACCGCAGCTTGCTTCGCGCTCCACCCACTCTGCTGTCCTTGGCTGGATCATATCCCACCTTGCCAACCAGGTTAAGGCATCCGATCGGTGGGTGGTAAAAAAATACCCATTCCATATGCTGAGCTGGGCTTTTGGTCAACCAGAGGGGCTTTTGGCCACCATTTTAACATCCTGGCAATCCTGTCAGTTTACATTTCCTACCAGCAGCTACCTAACGAAAAAACATGGCAAAACGATCCTAATGAGGGTTTAGGAGAGGATTGAAAAAGGGAACGCCACATAGTAAGACCCGACCCGCCATTGTTTTGCCGGTTTTTTTCCACCACCATTACCGGCAATAACGGCCAGCTAGAAGCCAGGCTTCGATACCCTTGAAGCATTACCATAATTTGTAGCTGCAGAGATGTTGGCATATCAGCACCGGCAAATTATTACCAAAACCGCAGAGTGCTTCCGGCCACATTTGCTATATCGCCAAACTGATTCAGGCTGCCCGCAAATCGGCAAGCAAAGATTCCTCATGCAAAAGTCCGGGAATTTCCCGGCACTAAGGTCAGATTTATGGCAGGAATTCTACCTGCGATGTTATATATTTAGCTTAATATCTAAATATCAAGTTCATAATAGAGGCGCGCACAATGGCAAGGGATGAGGGGGTGGGGGCTAATCTCCTCCTCCTCCCTCCTCCATCCCTCTGCGCCTGCCAGGTTAAAAGGAAGAACACCTGCACGAGGTGTAAAACTATTGAGTTAAGAGGTGCTACCCATGGAACAACTCAGTACGGCGTTTCATGCTTTGGCAGATCCTACCCGCCGCCGCATCCTCCAGCTGCTCAGCGAGGGCAGCTTAACCGCCGGTTCTATTGCCGACCAGTTTCCTATCAGCAAGCCCAGCGTCTCCCACCATCTACACGTGCTGAAGGAAGCCGGTTTGGTTGCCGATTACCGGCAAGGGCAGCATATCATCTACTCTATAAAGACTGAAGCCTTTCAAACCATGCTGATCTGGTTATCCAGCCTAGCTGCTAAAAGCTAAGAGTGCTGGAATACGGAGTGCCGGATCATGAGCACCGGATCATGAGTGTGCCGGATCACCTGGTCAACAGGAACTAGGAAATACCGGAAGGCGGATAAAATAAAGGACACAAACTATGCTCTTCGGCTCACCCTGCTTGCCGTTGACCATGTCTTTCGTCATATCAAAAACGGGCTCCGGTTCCGGCTCCAGATTAGCTTGTAATGCCAAACTAAGCTAAGCTATGTAACTATTCTTCACTTCTTTTCTATGCTTCTGCATTATGAGGCCAGTGATCCCTTGGAATCACTTTTGAAGCGACAATCGGGCACTCGTCACCCACAACGGTTTGAGGGTTGCCGAGCATGTTTAACCGGGCGGCGAGCCACATCTGTACCCGTTCGGCCTGAGCCCCGTTTTTCGTATAACAAAAATAAAACTTAGGAAACCGTCCTACCCATTGCAGCATCACTTCGGCCAGATCGAAATTGCTTTTGGTGATCAGGCACACATTACCTTCTTGATCACATAAGAGGCCTACCCCAGGCTGGACCCGTGTTAACATAGTGGCTATGGTGTTACGAGTCAGAGCGAAGGGTCCATATATATCCATCGGTTGTAGACCTCCTCCCATTCTTCCTCCATATCTGCTGCAACGTCTACCACCTCTCAGACCGTATCTAATATACCGTTCTCTATTTCATCACAACTCATATTCATCACAACTAATACAGCTAAACCGCACCATAACCGCAACAAAACAAAAATCTCGGCCGACGAAGGTTGCCCCTGCCGACCGGGTTGACAATTAGGCTATATTGCCATAATTGGCTATATTACTTAATTAATAAGTCTACAAACCTCAACAGAGTGATGTTAGCCTCAGAGTTAAGTTAACCTCAAAGAGGCATCAAAGGGGTATTCAATTGATCTCTGCTGTATCTAACGCTAACGGCCAGTGGCTGCCCGGCACCTCGTCACTTTAACTCTTTGACTCTCCGCCCCCTCTTCCCTCACCTTGCCCCGTTACCATTGAATATGGTAGCGATGGTCTCCATGGCGATGGTCAGGTCCAGGCTGAAGGAGATATGCTTGATGTAATAGAGATCATACTCCAGCTTAATCGTATTTTCATCCACGCCGGCGGCATAGCCTTGCCTCACCTGGGCCAGACCCGTGATGCCGGGTTTGACCTGATGCCGCCAAGAATAGAACGGTATATCCCGCTCAAACTCCCGGACGAAAGCCACCTGCTCGGGCCGGGGACCGATCAGGCTCATCTCGCCCTTCAGCACATTGATCAGCTGCGGCAGTTCGTCCAGGCGGTACTTGCGCAAAATGCGTCCGAACCGTGTCACTCGCTTATCATCGGGGGCGGCGAACTGGCACCCCTCCGCTTCGGCGTCAGGGTACATGGAGCGGAACTTCAACATGCAGAAAGGCTGACCGAAACGCCCCACCCGCTCCTGCCTGAAGATGATCGGCCCTTTGGAATCCAGATATATCAGCAAAGCAATTACCAGCCCCAGGGGGATGGTGACCGGCAGGCTCAGGATCACCAGCACCACGTCCATCACCCGCTTCACCGGCAGATAAGGCGATTTGCCGCTGAAGAGGCTCCAGACATAATCCTTGCTCGTGTGGCTCAGCGGCACACGGGTGTTGACCATCTCATATACCGCCGCCGCATGCAGCACCGGTATGCCGGCGGCTGCACATTCGGCGATATACTGCGTCCACTCTGCCGAAAGCTCGGTATGAAAATCGACGACCAGCCCGCTCACCTGCGGGAGATAAGTCGGCCGGTTCATCGGCACAATCTCAAACTCCCGCTCTGCCCCTTCTCCCCGACCATTATTCTCACTCAAAGTCTTCCCCATCCCCAGCGGTACCACTGCCAGGCGTACCAGCCGCCCCAAGCTCTTCTTGGCTAAAAAAGAGTGCAGCACATGCCAGGCCATGAGCAGAGAAAAGGAGACCAGAAGCAACGGCCGGGAGTAATAGCCTCTGGTAAAGAAGATAAAGGCCATGAGCACCAGGTAAACCGCCGTAGTCCACGTCCAGGCCCGCCTGATGAATTCCACCTTGCTTAATACCGGCTTGCGCATGATGTTGGCTTTGCCTGCAGACAAAGCCCCCATGAGCAGCAGTATCTGCGGCCATACCAGAGGTTGCTGCCATATCCGCCAGTTACCCCAGGCGATCTGACTCCCCACACAAAAAACGATGCCTATCACTGAGGCATCGAGCAGGATCTGTTGTATATATGGAAATGGATAACGCAGCAACATTGCCAATGACCCGGTCAGTGGAGCCGCCCGTTGCTCAGCCACTCGTTGCTCCAGCCCGATCAACGCACCTCACAACCTCTCATCAATACCGCCGTACCAACAGCACTTTACTAGAAAACCGGCCACAGGCCCTCACGAAGTGCGGATCATTTTATGGAAGTTTGGTAAATAACAACAACCGTGTCAATGAATGACGTTTTGCTGTATTTACCATTACATCATGAAGGGGTATTCCACATGTCACTCCTTTCTTCCTGCATATCGAGATGATTCGCAAGCAGGAAATATAGTATGGGGTTGTCCATATGTCATGGTCGGGCCCCACCGGAGTATGTTCAATTTAATACGCCCAGCCCACCTGATATGCCGTTTGCCATGCCTCACCAGAGTACCAATTGGCATGTTTTTGCTGAGAGTTTATGTTTCCAAGAGGGAAATAGTTGGCAAAAGCGAAGGAATCATAAGCAGAGCCAATTGCGTAGATGAAAGGTGTTATCTGCTGTTCTGATTTGTAAGCAGTAATATAGATTCATATATTTCATATATTTGGCCGATTTTTATTGTCGGCTGAAACGTGCGGGAACTGGTGGTACAAGCACTGACGGATTCACCGGGGCAGGTGCACCGGCGTGAGGAAGGCGAGGCACTTTATGTAAGCACCCCCCACCCTATAGTTTGAGACAGGGCATAGGGTTTAGGGCATGAGGCCCAGATCTTCTCTTCCGTGCGGGGGAAAAGAAGAAGCTTTGGGAGGCAGGAGGAAAGAAGATGCCCTACATATCTATGCGAGAGACCAAAACTCCTCTGGCTTTTTTTGGTGTACGTATCTTTCGGGAAGTGGAAAGCAACAGGTTCTGGATCAAGATCGGCAAAGGGCAACGGCACAGATTATGCCTGAAGATAGCCGGTAAAATTGCCGTCAAAAAAAGAAGGGTGAATAGTCCGCCCCCTGCTGCCTTTAGCAGCGCGCCCCCACGGCACAAAGCATAAGCCAGGCACAAGCGCAGAAGGGCATAATCAGTACTTCAGCCAATCTCCTGGTGATTGGTGGTGGTAGTTATATTGGTGTGGACGTGATGTGATCCTTCAACGCTTTTCCACACACTGTCGGAGAGTCCCCAGATAAAAGCCGGGATGATCCAGGCGATCCGCCAACCGAGAGTGTCCACCACGAGCCCGTTGACGAGGAAGCCGGCCATGGCTGCCAGGAGGGCGTTGGCCCGCAGGCGGCTGAGAAGGGAGACTTCGCTCTTGGCCGCCACCACCACCGCCGCCGCAATGGTGCGGGTAATAAAGAGGATCACCAGGGCAAACCCGAGCCAGCCATACTCCAAAAACAGCTTCAAAAAGTAATTGTGTACGGCTTTGTTACCCGAGAAAAACTCCGAGCGGCCCAAGCCCACACCCCAGAAATGACCTTTGATATAATGCAGCGCCTGCAGCTGGAAGGAGAAGCGTTGATTATCATAATCCATGAAACGCAGCCGCTCCGCCACCAGATCCAGCCGGCCCATCCCGCCCAATACCACCAGGGCCAAGGTGACGGTGAGCATAATAGCACCGATCATCTGCAGCGTGATGCGCACCCGCCCCATGAAGAACACCAGCCCGGCCAGATAGACCATTCCGGCCACGACCATGTTGGCATAGGCACCTCTCGACACGGAAACGGCCACCCCGAGCGCCAGGATGACCAACCCCAGCATTGTCACCCGGTGGTACCAGCGTCCCAGATGGCTTTTCTCCTCATCCTGGAGTTCGGCCAGCATCAGGAAGAAGGCCGGCACCAGATAAGGCCCGAACACATTGGGATCGCCCGAAAAGAGCTGTACCCGGTAGGTATACCTGGTGTCCACCCCGGCTATCTGATCGATCTGGCCGCAAAAGACCACCAGCCCGGCGGCGGCCATGGCCACGGCGCCCCAGACATAGGCCCGCAATACGGGTTCCACCCCGCCCGGCGTCCCCATCCCCGCCTCGCCGCCAGCGCCGCCAGTCCAGCCGGCGCCGCTCATCAACAGCCGCAGATGACATAAAACCGTAAACTTAAAGAAGAGGGTGCCCAGATGGAAGATATCCCCGAGCGAGGTGCCGCTGGTAATGGTAGCGGTCAGGTAACCCATCAGAAAAACCACTACCCAGATAAAAAGCGGCCAAAGCG
>DULU01000125.1 GCA_012840225.1 Bacillota bacterium | reverse complement strand
TGCCCGCGCCAATCCATTATTGCAACCTACAGATCATAAACCTGTATTGCATGTACCCGAAAAAACGCGAAAATGTAAGAGAAACGGGGTTCACGCGACTAGCAAAGCTCTCTGGACGGTACAATTATATTCTCAGACAGGCTCCTAGGGGTAAAGTGATAATAATTGCCAATAGAAATTGGTACAATAATCACCACAGAAGGGAACATAACCCCCTATTATGGGACTTAATTGTAAATGTTAAAGCCAATTCTATGCTGCGGGTAAAACCAGCCGGATTTATGGAAAACCCACCTGAAGCTGTCACCTACCTTATGAACAAAGTAAAAACATTAAAATGTTTACAAAAAACACCGGCTATTAGCCATTATCCAATCCGAGACAAGGAAGGTAATATAGTTTCAGTAGCGGACATAGCGTTCCCCGATAAGCATTATGCAATATTTTGCGATGGCATTGAATGGAATGAAAATAAGAATGTGTGGATACATCAGAATCGACTACGTTACCAACTTCCTGAATTAGGCTGGAAATTTTCGGTATTTAGTATCCGGCAAGTAATGGATGATATTAACGCCTGCTTAACAAGGATAAAAAGGCAATATGCATAAAAAACATACTATAACGCTGAATGCCGCACGTCATTTTAACCCATTTTTAAATGAGGTGTGGGCCATCGCACCATCTGCCACATGCATATTTTCAGACGTTCGCCCGGCGTTGGTTCTCTTTTTTCGAGATCCCCCAGAATAGCAATCTTGAGATCCTTTTCACCAAACAGCTTCCTAAGTGTTTCGTTTTCTCGTTTCACCCGGGAGATGGTTTACTCACCCATTCTTGCTTCATACCATAACATACCGTAACAAGCATAGATCCCACTTTCGTCACCCTTGAGATGCAAGATTTCAGAGTATCATATGTTTTTGGTAATCTGGAGCTGAGAGTTTGGCAATGTAAAATTGAGAGTGGCCTGATATAAAAGAGGACCACACCAACCATCCGGGAGAATTCCCCTTTGAAAGCCAAACCATTAAAGGAGGGAATTACTATGGAGTGTTGAGTGTGGTCCAAATTGATCTTATCAAGAAACTGCGGGAATTTAAAGGATGGAGCATCAATAAATAATACGCCGATCATCCTGTCGACCTGCAAGTGCGAGGCAAAAGAAAACGTAAGGCATCGATTCTTGGTCCGTATATACACATTATAGACGTTTGGCTTGCTGAAGATCGGAGACGGCTGGCAAAACAACGTCGAACTGCTCAAGATGTTATTGGTGGCTTGGGTCATAATCTTCGTAACCTCCAGGTGGGTTTCCCAGTAGTTGAATACCCGGGCCAGATCAGCACTGTTGAAGGTCGTGCCTACCCACTGTTTCAACTTTAGAGCTTTTTCCGGACCGACTCCGGC
This sequence comes from Bacillota bacterium, assembly GCA_012840225.1. Classification (GTDB taxonomy): domain Bacteria; phylum Bacillota; class Limnochordia; order DTU080; family DTU080; genus DULU01. Next base: position 8,524 of record DULU01000125.1, on the reverse strand, counting down.
AAAGAATAGATCCCACAATTCAGGGTAGGGACCTAAAGGCCGGCGGTCTCTATGGACAATAACCGCTTTTTGACCTTCATAGCTACCGATCCATTCCAGCAAAGTCCAGACAGCTTCAATATTTTGAGAGCCTACAGGAATGCTGAACAGATGCCCTTGGGCGAAACCCCACTGTCCCTTCGGGGCCTTGGGCATTATGGTGACGCCCCAGTCGTATGTGAATCTATCGATATTGGCGGGGGCGTAAGACAGCCAACCTTCCACATGGCATATGCGCCGGCGAAACTATCGCTTCTGGCTGCATAGCCACCAGGATAACCAGGGGCAACGCGCAATATGTTGCGCAACTCGTACCAAAAATTGAATACCTCAACCACTTGCGGATCGTCTACCAGCACCTTGGTGTGGGTTTCGTCCAGCAATTTATGTCCCGTCCAATTGCAAAAATTCAACTGAACGAGAACGAAATAAGGAGATGAAAAACTTGAGACGACGGCTACCAATCACGTTGCTCATGCTCGGCTTCTCATGGACAACCTATAAAGGAATAGAGAAGTTGATTTGGCCCGGCAGGTCGGCGGACTATATTTTGATGAATGATTCGGGCCATGCCTGGTTATTTTTTGTAATATCGGTGATCGTTATAGTTTTAAATGGTTGTGCGTTGTGGGCCTATACCAGGTTGAAAAGGTCTGCGGTCAAGTTTGGTTTAATTGCTGTTGGAACGAGTTTAATTCAAAATACTATTAGCTATATTTGGACACTTGCCAACCACGAGACGGCTAAGGAGGCTTACATAGTCAGTCGAGTTGCCAGAGGTTTGCCGATTCATGAGGATGTGACGGCTTCAGTCCTATCGCCAACCGGATTGCTGATTGCTTTTGTTGTCTCGTTGATGATTCCGCTGGCAGGTGCCGCCATAATTCTTGCCACTAGAAATTACATAGAGCGGATGCAGGATTAGTATCTATAGGGATGCCATTTGGATTGCACACTATCCCCAACACCCCTAGCACCCCAATGCCGGGATGACTTGTGAAATATGACAGGGATGACCCATGGCATGGTATAAAAACTAAGACTATGGATACTTTGGACACATCTCGAATTATTGATCTCCTTTCGCTTTGGGATTTTGGCAGTATCACGGCCGTCGAAGCTTTCCGCACGGATAAATACCGGTATTCCGGCAACGTCTATTTTTTCCGGTGCGGCGAAGCCCGCTATGTCATGAAGAGAATAGATAGGCGGAGAGCACATGGTCTGCTATTCACCGTCCTGACCGAGCTTTACAAGCGAGGCATACCGGTGGCTCCCCCCATACCGGCCAGGGGCGGTCGGCTCGCCGTCTGCCAGGATGCAGAATGCTACTATGTGGCTCCGTTTCTTAAGGGGGCAGTGAGCGACGATCACTTTGGTATTGGTATGGAACGGCGTTCCCGGTCGTTCGGAAAGGCGCTCGCCGGGCTGCATGCCGGACTGAGAGAGATAGTGCTCCCTAGTGCCACCCAGCCGCCCGTACCCAAAACGACCCCACCATCCTCACCCACACCCCTACCCAAACTCTCATCTCTCTCACAGATGGACCTTCTGGGCCAGGTAAAAGCCTGTGCCGCCGAAGCGAGGGTGCGAAGGATGAGTGGTGAGGTTATAGGGGCTCTTGAGGAAACAAGCGAGGCTTTCGAAAACTCGGGGCCGCTCTCGGCGCAGTTAATCCACCGCGATTGCCATGCCGCCAATGTCCTTTATCTGGATGATGAGGTGACCGGCTGGCTTGACTTTGAGCTCACTACCATCGGCTCGCGCCTCTTCGACCTATGCTACTATACTACGAGCCTCTTGATGGACGCCTTGTCGGACCCCGGCCTGCAGAGATTGTGGCTGATGGCGCTGGAAAATGTGGTCGGGGGTTATCGGGAGGTCGAGACCCTGACGGCAGAGGAGCATACTCTTCTGCCATATGTCCTCCTCGCCATCGAGGCAGTATTCATACTATATTTCCTTAAGGCGAACGATGCAGCCGGCGTCGGGCAAAATGTTCAGGCCTTGGAATGGCTTCATGGAAATCTCGCCGCCATTAGGAAGGTCACAGCCGGCTGACATATAGATAATGGGGAGATGGTCGATAGTCATGGCCGTTCACATCAGGACAGGAAGGCCGACGGATATAGAGGGGCTGGTGGCGCTGGATGAAGTAACCCGCCGGGATCCCGGCCGCATTGCCTTTATTGAGGAAGCTGTTCATGCAGGAAACTGCTTCGTCGCCGTCGCCGCCGGAGGGGAGAGACTTGCCGGCTACGGCGTCCTTACATATCACTTTTATGGCAACGGCATGATAGAAATGCTTTATGTGGCCAGAGATTGCCGCAGGGCGGGAGTCGGCCGGGCGCTGCTGGCCTATGCCGAAGCCCGGTGCCGGACGGCGAAGATATTCACCTCCACCAATTTATCAAACAAGCCGATGCAGTTGCTTTTGGAGAAATCGGGTTATGTACCGAGCGGGTATATAGACAACCTGGATCCCGGCGATCCCGAGTTGGTGTATTTCAAGAGATTGAGAGATGATTGAAGGATGACGGCGATGGTTGTGAAAGGAGGCGGCAGGGATGAATATAACCAGCGGGGTGGAGTGCGGCTATTTCGTGGTCGAGCAGGATGACAGGGCCCTGTGCCTCAAGGATTTTGTTATCTGTCCGGTATACCAGGGCCGGGGGATAGGGAGTACCATCCTGCGAAATTTGCAGCAGCGCACCGCCGTGTCCGGCGTCCCGCTACATCTCCATGTCCTGCGCCACTACAAAAACGCCGGGAGTGTGCGCTCCCGGCGTGAAGATCAGCTTTGCATATGCGCTATCCGTTTTTAATTGTGGCGCCAAGGCCGGTCGGGATCGTTGATCAAGTTCTCCAAAGCACGTTTGGCTTCGGTAATAAACGCTTCGACCGATATTGTTCTCTTCAGCATCTGTCTGTGCAAATCGGCCACCACCGCACCGTCGGCCAGATACATATCTTCTTCCATTTCAAACGGGAAGGCGCGGGCCGGCGGCAAGGATGAGTATTCATTGACCCAGGTTTGCATGTTTTTATTGGTATTGAGATAGTTCCGGAAAACAGGGTCGATGATGGCGCCCCTGGTAGCCGGAATCATACCCATACTGGCTACCCATTGCGCCAACTGCTTGGGTTGCAGCAAATAGGAGACGACTTCCCAGGCGGCATCTTTCCGCTCTTGCGAAACATTGCAAATCGCCCAGCCGCGATCGGTAAAGCGTGTTGAGGGAGAGGTGTCTGTTTTATAACGGATAGGAGGAGCGGTGACAAACGGCGCATTGTTCTGCGTAAACCGTTCCTGTCGATACGTGGCGCTGAACGTAAACGCCGTCCGTGTAAACCACGCTTCGTTAGGCACTCTCTCGTTTGGCCCGTGGATGGAGGAAACGCCGTTACCAATATGCTCCCACAGATCTTCATCAATCATTTGAGTGATAAAGCCAAAGGTATCACGCACGGGCTGGGAGTTGATAACTACTTTATAATCCTGAGTAACAAACTCGCCGCCGGCTTGCCCCAACATGGGGAAATCGGCCTGGAACCAACCTTCGCTGATAATCGGATAAATTTGTTTGGAGCCGTCGGGATTGTAGCGCCGGGCCTTTTGTGCCATTTTCTTCAAATCGTCCCAGGTCCATCCGGCCGAGGGAGCGCTCAGACCGGATTGACCGAGCACTTCAGGATTGTAGTACATTCCTTCAATGGAAAAGATCGTCGGCAGGGCATAGTAACGCCCATTGTGCTGGCTTTCCAACAATGTCGCCGGAATGAATTGTGCCATGAAGGTGCTGCCGCCGGCCCTCTGAATATATGGGGTGAGATCGGTGAGAATGCCGGCACGGGCCAACACATGATTGAAGCGGGGACCGCTTTCGATGATATCCGGCAGTAGACCGGCCACATAGTTGACAACCATCTGTTCGTTGCTGATTTCGGTATTGATCAAGGAGACGTGGATCCGGTTTTGCTGCGCGTTGTATTCATCGATTAACGGCTGCAAAGCCCGCATTTGATTGGGGTTGCCCTGGATGACGATTTCGATTGGTTCAGCGCAAGCTATGCCTACGAGTAACAAGCCAATCATTGCCGTCAAGCACACCGACATCAGACCTGTAAGCAGACCTTTTTTCAACCATGAGATAAACATGCCATATTAACCTCCGTTCGTTTGAGCGAATTTTGCACGATGTTGCAGTATTCTGCGCGACATGACCTACGCTGGTTAGACCCCCTCTCTCGTTTCAATTTGTGTGTTGGTGACGCAATTCATATCTGATAAGATTTCCGGTAGGCACCTACATATTGGATATCTTCACGATATCTCCTCCAAAAATAGGCGCCAATTTTGCTGAATGCAGGGATCCATCGCTATACATCTAATAAGTATAACGTTTGGATTTTACATATCAGATGTAAAAGGGGATTGCAGAATTGAGGACGCTGATTAGTCTATTACTATTAACGGCAGTAAGCGTGTTTCAGCCGGTGGCCGCTCAGACCGGAGAGGGAGCGGCGTGGCCTGTGGCGGGGAGTGTTCCGTTATATGTCGATTGGGGAAAAAGCGACGTAGCGGTGTCACCCGTCACTTTTGGAGTGCCGTTGCCGAACGGGTTGACGAGCACTGTGGAAAATCTGCGGGTGGTGAACGGTGAAGGTAAACCGGTGCCGGCGCAAATGGCAGCGACCGCAACCTGGCAAGGACCCGACGGACCCATCCGGTGGCTTTTGCTGAGCATGAACGTCGAACAGGGTCAAACATACGCTTTGGAATACGGGAGCAATGTCCGGGCGTATGATTTCGCCAATTATCAAGGTATCCAGTTAAAAGAAGATCGCGACGCCATTACGGTGAACACCGGAGCCATGCAGGCTGTTATAAGCAAAGTGCGGCCGACCGTGTTGGACGCGGTGTATATTGATGCAGACGGCAACGGCCGTTTTACCGGTGATGAAGCCATTGTCACTCCCGATGCGGCTGCCGCCAACTTGCCGGTGGTAACCGACGGCCGGGGTAATCGTTATGTTGCCTCCGATTCGGGCCTGAAGGTGAGCATTGCCCGCAGTGGGCCGATGGAAGTGGCCATTCGCCGTGAAGGTTGGTATGTCGGTGCAAACGGGACGCGCTTTGCGCAGTTTGTTACCTATACCTATTTTTATGCCGACCAGGCGGCAGTGCGGCATGATCATACATTTATAGTAGCGTTCGACAGCACCGAAAATCAGGTGCGGGATATCCGCCTGAGTATACCGGTAGCGATGGACACGTCGGCGAAAGCGGAGTTTGCCACCAGCACGGCGGTAAACGGCGATATCGTCACGGTGGATGCCAACCGCTTTCCCGTTTATTTGGTACAAAACGAGCATAATCATTGGGTGCTCGGCGGCAGTGCGGACTCCGGGGAAGTGATCATCGCCTCCGGAGACAGGTCCGGCGGCTGGTTCGGCCTCTCCGATCAGCGCTGGGGCATTTACGCCGGCTACCGTGATTTCTGGCAGCAATTTCCAGGAGAACTGGAAATAGACAAAGGCGTTATGCACATACATTTGTGGTCGTCCCGCGGCGGCAACGTCCTCGACTTTACACCGTCCGTGATCATGGGCGATCAGTATCCGGGCGACCGCATCTTCGACAGCAATTACTATGTCGGTGGTTTGGACAGCTGGACGCAGGCGTACGGCATAGGCAAAACTCACAACATATGGCTCAATTTCTACACACAGAAGAAAGCGGGCGGGTCGGCCGACGGCGACAAAGCGGAAGCAGCTAAGCTAACCTATTCATGGCTGCATGAACCGGTGCTTGTCATGGCCAGCCCGGAATGGAATGTCTCCACGCAGGCTTTCGGCATCGTCCATCCGGAGGACAGGGAGCGTTTTCCGGAACTCGAAGCAGCCCTGGATGCTCTGCTGCACCGCAAATATTGGATGCAGGAGCATTTTGCCCAATACGGATGGATCGACTACGGCGACGCCTACTACCGGCGCACTTCCGATGTGACGGTATGGCGCCGCTGGGCGAGCATGTTCTACGGATGGCCGAACGTCGCCCCGTTGCTTTACTTAAGGTCGGGACGGCGCGATGCGTGGAACTACCACCGCATCAATACCAAGCATATTATCGATATCGATATCGGTCACTTGGACAGCACTCAGTTCGGCAAGCGGCGCGGCGGTCGCTATGGCGGCAACGGCGGCATTGTCCACTATGCGGCCAATCAATATACGCATGGTCCGGATACCCGCATCCGCTTTATGTACTTCGATTACTACATCAACGGTAACCTGCGGGCGTGGGAAGTGGCGGATTACTATGCCCAGGATCAATACGAAGAAATGTATCCGAACTCGCAGGTGCTAAGGGGTTATCAGGGACGCACCAGCGGTGGCACATTGCGTCTGTTCAGCGAAGCGTATGAGGCCACATGGAAGCCGGAATATCTGCGGGCGATGCGTGATGTGGCGGAGACGTTCTACCGTGAACTGGCGGAACGCGGTTTCACCGAATACGACGACGTTTACAAAAACGAAGGTAAACTGAAATATTATCAGCTTACCGGCGACAAGCGTATGCTCGATCTGTTTCTGAACGACATGCAGGTGCTGCTGGAGTCGCGCGATCCGTTGTCGGGCCGGCTGCCGCGTCCGGACGGCCGTGGCAACACGATGTGGAGTTTGGCGAATGTTTATCTGATGACCGGTAACGAGGATTACGCTCGCTACATGTACTGGCAGGTCGGCAACGCCCTGTCCCAGATGCAGACGGCACTGGATCCCCATGTCGGTCCCGAATCCATAGGCGATATGATTGCCGAGTTCACCGGTCCGCCGGAACAGACCTACCATGCAACCATGGGTGTGCAGTTTCCCACTGCTATGGTGGTTATGGCGCAGGCCATGGAGCGAACCGGCTATCCATTCGTATACCTCTTGGCGGATGGATATGCTTATTTGATGTCTGAAGGGAAGATAATCAAGGCCGAAGACGGTGACGGGTTGGTCCTGTGTGGCAGCAAAGTGACCATTCCCGCTCTAGGCCGGCCGTTGCGGGTGTACTTCTACGTGCCCGCAGAAAGCCAGGGCGCTGCCTTGGTGGTTTCTGCCGGAGTGCGTATTTACACCCCCGAGGGAACGCCCCTGAACGACGGGAAAGTGATGGAAGGATGGATTGATATACCGTCCGGCCAGTCCGGTCTGTGGAGTATGGAAGCGGCTAATCTGTACGGGACATTCAGTGTGGAGGCACGCAACCTCCCGCCGGTTTATGCCCTGGACGATCCGGCGCGTTACTTTATGCCGGATGTAGCGTGGCTAATGTGGAAAACGCCGGCGCCGGACAGCGAAGTGATGGGAGTCGTTCCCGTCACGTTTGCGGTGCGGATACCTGAAGGTGCGCAAACCACGCCGGTCCGGGTGTTCGTCGACGATCAGTTGTATTGGGAAGGCGAAGTCACCGCTATTGGAGACGAAGTTACCGCTGAGGCAAGCCTAATGTTGGATACACTCAAGATGGCCGACGGCAGGCATGAGCTGATGGTCATGGCGTCCAGCGGCGAATTTGTGCAGCAGATGCGCACGGCTTTAACTGTAAGGAACACGTGGACGCTTTACGATCCTCTGATTGTGGTGGAATTCTTCGGCACGCTCGTCGACAACACCATGATCACCGAGTCTTCGGGCGGATGGCGCTATCTGAACACGCCTATACCCGACGGTCCAGAGGATACTTTCCGCATGGTTCGCCTGGCGGATACGGAAGAGTACCTGGTGTGGGATATGCCGGAGTTGGGTGTCAACCAGTATGAAGTTGTGCTGTTCGTTCACGGAAATGCTGTGAATTCGGTAAGGTCGGCCGTGGAGCTTGCTTTCCGCGATGTGAGTGGATCACAGTGGCGGCCGGTGGGTTATCAGGTGATGAGCGAGAGCCCAACACCCAGTGGCTGGTGCAAAGTGGTCCTGTCGGGCGAGATGGAGCCAATCGTTACTCCCGTCCAGTTCCGCGTGGTGTTTAAACAGGGCGTAATCCCCGCTGATCAGCTGCAAATCGGCGATGTAACGTTTGTGGGTATGCGCCAGAAACAATGACCATGGCAATATGCTGAAGTTTCTTTAGATCATGTTCTCCAAAGCGAGCCCTGCCAAGATTGTCCTGTGGGCTGCTTTGGCGGAACTTGTAAAACATAACTGAGCCACTTCGAACATTACCTGTTAAGCTGTAGGCGGCAGCTATATCAACAGTCCTACAGAGGAAAAGGAATGATCGAAGTGGCTCATTGTCTTCATATCAGATATGCTATTATTCGGAGAGCCTTCTGATGACGGCTTTGCCGGACTCCGGTGGGAAGAATAGTAACCCTTTCGGAAACTCGGGATGACCGAGATATGGAAGGGCCAGCCCGGGTGACGAAACCTGCGGGTAACCGTGGGCGAAGGATGAACCAGGTTCGGGGGCAAGAGCCAAAGACACACCCCGAGA
>DULU01000124.1 GCA_012840225.1 Bacillota bacterium | reverse complement strand
TTTCCAACCGGCCTCGGCTACACCGGTGTTAATCTGAGGGTCGCCCAAACCTAAAATCCCAGCTCAGCTTCCCCCTAGCCTGGGATGATGGTACCGTTTTAACGTACCTCCACAGAGTCGGCAGCTCCCTCCCTCCCCTCCCACCGAGTGCCGAGGGGTGGAGGGGTGGCTGCTTGGGACCTGTACTGCAAATTCTGCTGCCGGGTGCCGCCTTCCAGAGCGATTGGCAAAATAAAAAGGCCCCCGAAGGAGCCTTAATTGTCGTCTGGCCATTATGCCGTATCGCTGTATCACCGTCTCACCGTCTCTACTCCCGCAACCTCCACAACCTTTACAACTCCCACAACCCTAACAGACCTCACAACTCCCGCCCCCCATCCTGAAACTTCTACAACAGCGACTTTACCAGGTGGGCGAAGGTTTGTGCCGCCACGCCACCAGCCAGCAATTCCTCCAGTTTATCCTGGCCAACCTTATCTAACAGTTCTATGGTATTGTTCACAATCGAGATGGTGGCCTGCAGGGTTTCTATCGGGTGCCCGTCACGGGCGAAGACATCGTAGGAAATCCAGCCGCTCCAGTTGAGGCGCTTTACATAGAAAAGTACCTCCAACAGGTCCCAGTAATTGACCGAGCCGGGGATCATATCCCAATCCCATTCCCGGCTGTTGTCGTTTAGATGCAGATAAAACATCCGGCCGGCGGCGGCGGCCAGGCTGAAGGCTTCAGCCGGGGTTTCTTTGGCGATTAGAGCATGTCCCACATCCATGGTGATACCCAGGTTAGGCAAGCCCAGCTTTTCGCATAAATATAAAGTACGCCCCACGTCGGAGAGGATGTTGAAATTGCGTGATTCGTTCAGTTTATATTCCAGACTGACCTTTATATCGGAGCGGTGGGAGGCGGCGGCGTATATGCCTTCCTCCAGCCAGCGCCACTGCTTGGTGTAATCGGCCTCGAAAGCATAGTTATGCCCGTCGATCAACGGGCAGCAGGTGACCATGTCGGTACCGAGCTCGGCAGCCAGATCCATACCCGTCTGCAGATAGGCAACTGCCTCCCGGCGGGTTTTTTCATCGGGAGCGGTGAACGAACCCCGGCGCCATTTATCTTCACTTTTAACATTTACATTCACTGCGGAGACGGGCAGCCCGCTCTTCTTTACTAGCTCCACGGTACGCTCATCGGCAAAATCCTGCGGATAGACGATCTCGATACCGTCGGCTTTGATTACCTCACGAATATCTATCAGCCGCTCCTCCAGGCTACGGGCCGGCTGGTAACAGTGGAACCGGTCGGCATACCGCCCCAGGGTGCCCAACATGATGGAGTGTCTCAACTTCATGTAATTTGCAACCTTCCCCTCTTTATCAAGAACTTCCGCTTCATCCGACTCACAAGTTTATGTTTATGTCATATTATTATCCGCCGCCGGTCCCCTGGTCGGCAGCAGGTTCTTTGCCACATTATAGCTAATGTATACATTGTATCCCTCGTAGCCCGACTGTCAAGTCCTGCTCCTCCTTATGCCTCCACTCCCCGCTCTCCCTTCTCTTTGGAGAGTTGAGAAAGGTGCAGGAGGATAACGGGAACACAATAAAAACAGCTGGATCCGGTAGGCAACACAGGAAAGGACGTGCATCATTCAATGGGTAAAACAGTGCTTAGTATTCGGGGACGGGATTTCTACATAAACGGGACGCCGGTATATGCGGAGATCGGCGGTGCCGGCGGAGCTGGAACGGCAGGCTCCTCCCCCTCCGGCCACCCCTCCCCTCTCGGCCTTTTGATGAACAGCCGCTTCATCCAGGGGGTATTCGACGATAAGGCCGATCCCAGGCGGTTCGACCGCTTCGGCCGCACTTTTGACCCTGAGACAAACACCGATAATCTAATCGCCGCCCTCCCCGAATGGTATAAATATGGCCTCCGAGCCATCACCGTCGGCTTTCAGGGCGGTTGGCCTGTTTTTACCACCGACGTCAGGACCATCGACAACAATCCCTTCGGCACCGACGGTCGGCAGCTGGATGAGGCCTATGCCGCCAGGATGGACCGTATCATCCGGGCTGCCGACTCTCTCGGCATGGTGGTGATCGTCAACTTCCTCTATTGGGCGCAAGCTCATCGCCTTAAAGACGGGCGGGCGGTGGTGGCGGCCATAGAGACCGCCTCCTCCTTCATCAAAAACGGCGGCTATACCAACGTCATCATCGATCTGGCCAATGAGTATAACATCGAATACTGGAACGAACGTTATCTGATCAAATCCCACGAAAGCATGCAGGTGCTGATGGACCTGGTGCGCCGGCACACCGGCGGCAGCATCCCCGTCGGCTGCACCGGCGGCGGCGGCATTTTCAACAAACTCATTGCCGAAGCCAGCGACGTGGTGCTCATCCACGGCAACGGCCTCACCAGGGGCAGATATTACGATCTGATCAGGCGTATCCTCGACACCATCCCCGACAAACCCGTGCTTTGCAACGAAGATTCTCCCTGCATATCCCGCCTGGAGATTGCCGCCCGCACCCACACCTCCTGGGGCCACTACGACAACTTCACCAAGCAGGAGCCGCCGGCCAACTTCGGCATAAATCCGGGACAGGATACCTTCTTCGCCCGCCGCATGGCGAAAACGGTCGGTATTCAACTGCCGGAGCTGCCCCTGGAAGAGCAGTTCTACCTGGAAGGTCTGGAACCGGATAATGTATGGCAGGGACAGCGGTGGATCCGCCTCTCCGCCGAATATCCGGAACGCATCGATCACGTCAATTTCTACCGCAACGGCGAATTAATATACACCAGCTACGATGAGCCGTTCCTCCTCTTCGGCCAAACCACCTGGATACAGAAGCCCTGGCTCGTCCGTCCGGACGATAAGGAATGGCTGGCCGAAGTGGTGCTCTCCGACGCCGACCGCACCATCATTGAGAAAAGAGTGGAAGTATCAGGTATAGCATAGCATAGCATAGTATAGTATGGTATTGGTGCCGGATATGGAGTGTAGAATATGAGATGCGGGGCGGTAAATAGTAAAGCCTTGAGGCTATCTATCGGCCGCCCCCACCAATCAACCTGTACCACCAGCGGCGCACGACCTCGGCAGGAGAAGAGGCGACCTGGCGGCGGGATCTTGAGCCCGATCTCGATCTTGATCGGGAACCCGATCTGGAACCTGACCTCGAACCTGATTTATGCGGCCTCCATTGCTGCTGCCTGAAAGCCTTGGCCAGCAAGTTTGCCTGGTGGCGGCTCTTGGCGGTGAAGGGCTGAGGCGGCGGAGCCTCGATCACTTTCCCGGCCAAAATCATTCCCGGTACATCCACCACCAACCGGCGGGCAATATCTTTATCCATGGCATTTTCCACTTTTTGTCTATAACGGGCTAGATATGGTGGCCGGCGGTTGGGTGAATGTGCGTCCGTGGACATGAAATGCACCATATTATGATGTAAAAAGAGCGAGGCGAGCTCCAGGATGGAATCGGGCGAGCGATTGGAGAGGCTCGTGGCCGTGATCTGCACCAAAGCCCCGGCTTCGATCAGTTCCCGCAACAGCTCAGGCTGCTTGGCAAACCCTTCGTTTCTCTCCGGGTGGGCAATGATGGGCCTGATCCCTCTCACCATGAGATCGAACACCACCTGAGCGGCATAGGGCGGCACCTCCATATAGGGCATCTCCAGCAGCAGGTATCTTTGTTTTTCGCCTCTGTTTTTGCTCCCACCGGCCCCACCGGCCCCGCCGGCACCGTCGGCTCCGCTCGCCCCATCGACTCCGCTGGCCCCATCGGCTCCGCTCACCCCGCTCGCCCCGCCGGCCCCACCGGCCCCGGCAGCCCAGCTCTCCTTGGCAGCCCAGCTCTCCTCGCCGATGATCTCGTAACAGACGGCTTCCCCACGTTCCATCCGTTCGATTACATCCGGAGTGCAGCGCACCTCGCCACCAGAATAGATAGCTATAGGCAGGCGACGCTGCACCGCCCTCAGTTTCAATTCGGCGACCATTGGTTTAATCAAGCTGTCAGGATTGACCATAGGCTCCTCGCCCAGCTGATGCGGCGTACACACAATGCCCTGGATGCCGTCCTCGACAGCCTGCTCTAGTAGGGCTATAGCCTCCTCCCAATTTTTCGCCCCATCATCTATACCAGGTAGCAGATGAGCATGAAGATCGTACACTTATTTATTCCTCGCTAAACTATATATTTATATTGTATATTATGGGCTTGTTCGGCCACTTATCACCACATTAATTTTCTCCAAAGTCACTTCCAGCCGGGTAAAGCCGACAATTTGTTGGATGCGGCCAATAAGCCCACGCCAAAGCAAGCTTCCTTCCCCTTTTATCACACCATTGTCGGGATCGAAGTATATCAACATCTCCTGCCTGGTGCCCATATCGTCGCTGCGTTCCATCTTTATTACAAATACATCGAAACTACCAGCAGGGACGCTTATCGTCCGGCGCTCCACCACCTGCCCCGATGCCCGGGCAGGATATACCTTGCTGCCATGCTCCACAAAACCTTGCCAGGACCAGCTCTTCCCCACCTCCAGCGGCAGCTCCATAACCAGCTCGCCTTCCTTATAAACAAACTGGTCGTGAAAAATATGAAAGGCACCGAACGTCTTCTCCACAGCACAAATTCGATCAGTGCTAAGCTGCAGCTCTTCCTCATAAGACAGTCCTGCTACCAGCATCCGCCACCGGTATTGGTGATCTGTCTTCCCGGCCTCCTCGATGGTCACTTTGGCCCGTCCCAGGTTGGAAGTGTATATCCACTCGCTCCCCGGATCGGGCACCGCACCATAGGGCATTATCAAGGCTTCCGCCAACTGACAGGGGCTCAGGCTCGGAACCAGGTTGGCGATCGGGCTCGGAATCGGGCTCGGAATCGGGCTCGGAATCGGGCCCGGGAAGAATATGACGGTCAAGAGAGCAACCATCTGCGTCAGCCTCGCCATCTGCGTCATCCTCGCCATCCCCGTCATCCTTGCCATCGCCGTCATCTACCCCACACCCTCCTCGAGCACAGCTTTTGCCTCACCCGTACGCCGCCGGTCCAGCTGCCGGTCCAACTGCCGGTCCAACTGCCGGTCCAGCTGCCGGTCCAGCTGCCTTTTTGGGACCGATCAGGTATATTCCCAAAGAGTATTGCCATGGTGTTTTTTTAATTATAACTCTAACTCCACCAGTGAGTGGTATATGTGACGCAGGACACCCAAATGCGCAATATCCACATGATCCTGGGCACCTTCTGCAGCCGGCGGCATCATGGCTTTCGCCATGGATATAATTACAGCAGCCGCCACCAGCAGCCACCGTACCAGGTTTAACCAACCACAGCAGGTGCCCAAGCCAAAAGCCAAGAGAACAGTGCCCTGCTCTAATAGATTAATCGGCAGGTAATCAGCTGATCGATATAGGATTATCGATCTGAATTTGAGGCAGGTCGACAATTCTGTAACCGACACCGGCATCTACACCGGCATCTCCCAGGATTTCCAGTTGCTTAAGGTAACCGTCCTCATCCAGCAGGTAACGCGCCTCCACCCAAGCCTCGCTTGAGGTGAGCTCCACCCTCTGCCTCCTCGTCTGCAGGTAGCCGCCGATGCGCCAGAAACCCTCTCTCGGCAGGCGGGTTACAGAAGCATGCTTATGGAAAAAGTCTAAAATCTCACCGCTAAATGCCTCTTCACTCAAACTGTGCCCCGCGCCGTCAAGCTCTACATATTCCACCTTTTTGCCCAGGCTGTCAGCTCGCTCCTTATACTGCCGGGAATGAGCCACCGGCACCCGCTCATCGGCGCTGCCGTGATAGAGGCGCAGGGGAGCTTGCAGGTTTTCCAACAAATATAGCCCGCTGCGACTCCGGTAGGCCTCGGGCGCTTCTGCCGGCGGCCGGCCGATCCACACATCCATCTCGTCTCGAAACTCACCTTTGGTATCACCTTCATACCACATGGCATAGTCGGAAATAGGACACATAGCCACACCGGCTGCAAAATGGTCGGGAAACTTGGCCATCGCCGCCAGGGTATTACCGCCCCCACCGCTGCCGCCGAAACAATAGGCCAGATCTCCGGCGGCAATATGCTGGGCAAAATGTTGCCTGGCATAATTTAGCGCATCAATTCCATCCAAAAGCTCCCAACAGTTGCAGTCCGGCTTACCGCCGCATTCACCCCGGCCGCGCATATCCACATTCACCACCAGGAAATCCCGGGCAAAAACATCGAGCGTACGGTGCGCACTCTCTTTCGTCAGATGCCAGCCGTGAAAATACAGAAGCAAAGGTGCAGGTTTTGGCGGGATAAAGAAGTCGGCATAAAGCATCGTGCCGTCATATGAAGAACGATAGGGCACATTGTATAAAATCGATTTACTCTCCTCTGCGGGCTTGCATTCCGGCATACGTTCTGACAAACTTTTTCCCTCCATTTTGCACAAAAGGAGCCGTCTTTTATTGGAATCTTAGCTTTATCATATATACTTTGGTGTGTACTTCGAGGTGAAAAGCACAGGATTGCTATTATGGCGGCAGGTCGAGCAGGTCGACCAGCCCCATCTTTTTATCCTTTAACCGTTTTCACCTTGACAAGCAGTTTATCGATCACCATTTCGGCGATGCGCCTGCCTAAATACTCATAGCCGTCTCCGTTGGGATGAGTGCCGTCGAGGAGATAGGTATCCGCATCGGCCAGCGAGATCAGCTCGCTACCATCAAAGTAGTATAAGTTGTCATCGCCGTGGGCCACAAGTCGGTCTACGGCATCTTTTAATATGGCACGCACCCTGGTCAAATCCAGAGCCTTAGGATCGGCGCCCTTTTCACGGATAGGCGACACTATCGAAGAGATCACACCGATAGGTATATGGGGATGCTGGTCCCTCACGATCTTTACAAAACCGATCAGGGCCGGGGCCAGAGTGCGGATAGATAACGATCTTGAGCCGATGATGTTTATTCCGGCCTTTATGGTGATGATATCGGCCGGCAGGGTGGCGATCAGACGAGCGACCATCGGTTCAAGGTGGCAGTTGGCCCTGTATCCCAGGCAGGTCAGGTTCAGATTACGGGAGCGGGCTACACAGGCTGGCCAGGTGCGGGCCGGGCTGTGGGCGTGCACGCATTGGCTGATGGAACTGCCGTAGGTCACCCAGCGCAGGCGGTCTTCGTCAGGCGCCGGCCACAGATAGCTGCCATTCAGGCATCTGATCTCCCGCAGCTCCACATCGGTGACAGGCGTGAGCCAGATCTCGATGGGCTCCTCCACCGGCTCAGGCAGCGTAAAGGTGGCGGCCGTCTCCCCCGGCGGCACGGTAGAACTGGCCACAATTTCCTCCCCGAGCACGAGATCAAAAGTCCGCTCCAGAGTGTGTGGACTCATTATCAGAGCAAATTCGGTGGCATCAGTATAAAAGCGTACCCTTACCCCGGCAGGACTCTTCGCATGTTGGCCCATAGTGTTGTCGGGAGTAAACAAATCCAGCATTTTATAAGGCAAACGCCAGGGGATTAATCCCCCGGCTCGCCTTTCGCAGCTTATCGCTCCATGAATGTGTTCCGTACAAACAGGAATGGTAAACACGAAGCACCAACCTTCAATCTCAGTTCAGTAGTCAGTCGAGCGTCAACTCAGCCAGATACACCTTGGTGTGCTCTTCATGGCTGGAATAATAGGAGAACAAACCTCTGCCCGGCGCCAGTTCTATAAAACCTGGATACGAATTGTCGCCGGCGCTGGGGAGGGTGTGCAATTCCTCCAGCTCCCAGCCACCGCCCACGCCGCCTTCCAGGCCGCTTTTCAGCCGGTATATGCGGGTGACCGGGGCTGCCGGATTGACGCGGGAGCGACCGGCGGCATAAAGCTCGCCTCCCCAGGCAAAGAGCAGCGGCCCGCATATTTTCTCCGGCAACTCCCACCTCTCCCACTCGGCATAGGGTCTCTTCGCCCGGCAGACATATGACCCAAATGGTCCGGATGTCCTGACCAAGGCGGTTATTTCGCCGTCTTCAGCGAAGATAAATGAGGTCTCATCGCCGATATTCGGCATAATGGTAGCCTCTTCCCGCCAGGTAAAGCCGTCGTCGCTCGCCAGGAGCTTGCTGTGGCGCCGCTCCGGTATCTCCCGGTAATTTTTGCCGCACATATAATAGCGGCCACCCCAGCTGCCGGTGCGCCAGCAATATATGCCGCGAGTATCGGGCAATAACTCAAAGCCGCGCCAATTCAGGCCGTCTTCCGAAAAAGCCACATAACTTTCTATGTTGTGGTAATCCGTGGGCCGTGGATCGTTGGGATCCACGGGCCACGTACCTGAATAAACAGCCAGTCCCCCCGAAAGCTGGAGGAAGTGGGGATCTCGTACATCCCGCCCCGGCACACCTGCACAGAATACCTTTTCCCAAGTTTGTCCTTCATCCCGGCTGCGCAGGACGACTATCCGGGAAGAAGTGTAGAGAGCATGACCTTGCGGACACGACCGGTATGTCAGATAGATATCCCCTTGATACCAGGTCAGATCGGTGAAGGCATTATGGTTTTTTTCCTGAGGTATAGACCAAATTTTGGTTACGTTCATCTTCATTAAGCTGTTTCCTCTCTTTACCTCTCTTTACTTGTCTTCACCTGGCATGGCGCCATGGCCGCTCAGGATCGCTGATCAGGTTTTGCAGGATACGTTCCCCCTCGGTCAAGAAGGCGTTGAGCGTGATTTCACCTTGTATAAACTTCGTATGAAGGTCGGCTATCACCGCTCCGGAAGCGAGATATAAATCCTGCTCCATCTCGATCGGATAAGCCCTGCTCGATGGTAATGAAGCCCACTCGTTAACCCAAATCTGCATGTTCCGGTTATTGCTCAGGTAATTCCTGAAGAGCGGGTCTGAAATCGCCCCTCTGGTGGCCGGCGGATTACCCAAAGCCACCGTCCACTGGGCCAACGGTTTCGGGGAGAGCAGATACTGGATCACTTCAAAAGCCGCATCCCGCTGTTCCGGCGAGACCATGGTGATAGCCCAGCTGCGGTCGGTAAAACGGGTCGACGGCTCGGTCTGGTTGTTGAAACGCAGCGGCGGGGCGGTGACAAAATTAGCTCCCACACTGTTCCAGCGGTCTTGACGATAGGTGGCGCTGAAGGTAAAAGCCGTGTTGAAATACCAGTTTTCCAGCGACACTACTTCATGAAGTCCCTTCCCTCTGGCATTGGCGCATTCCAGCAGATCTTCTTCAATCATGTTGTACATCCAATTGAAGGTGTCGCGCACCGGCTGTGAATTGATGACCACTTTATAATCGTCGGTGACAAATTTGCCGCCGGCCTGCCCCAGCAGAGGAAAGTCCGCCTGGAACCAGCCCTCACTGTAGAGAGGATATATGATCTTTTTCCCTTCGGAATCATAACGCCGCGCCTTTTGCGCCATAGCTTTCAGATCAGCCCAGGTCCAGCCTCTGGGCGGGCTGCCCAATCCGGCTTGGCTTAATATATCCGGATTGTAATACATCCCTTCTATTTGCAGGAAGGCCGGCAAAGCATAAAGGCGGCCGTCGAGTTGGTTATCTACCATGGTGGCCGGAATAAACTGCTGCATGAAACCGGCGCCCGCCCTTTGCAGGTAAGGCGTCAGATCTGCCAAAATACCCTCCCTGGCGAGCGGTTGGGTGAAGCGCGGTCCGCTTTCGATGATGTCAGGCAGGGTGCCGCCCACATATTTTACTACCATATTTTCAAAGGAGATCTCGGTGAGCACCAGGGAAACTTCAATCCGATCTTGCTGAGCGTTATATTCCTCGATCACCGGTGCCAGGGCTCTCAGGTGAGGCGCGTTGCCCTGAATGGTGATCTTTATCGGCGCCGCTGCCGCACTCCCAGCCATCAGCAGCAGCAATATGGTGGACATGACCAACAATCCCAAAACCGAATAACCTGTAATCGATACTCTCTTATTCCTCTGCCAGGTCAACATACAGTTATACCCTCCTTATGATGTTGCATTTGCTTTTTTACTGCCGTTTTTTCCTGGTACTGGCTATAATACCGGCGATAATCCTTAGCTGTGGCGGTCGACCCCAACTTTATCGACCGCACATCACTGGCTGCAGCTATCAGGGTGTAGCCGGCAAGTAAAAGCTGCTCCAGACATATAGCATTCGGTGCGACGGCCCCGGCCAGTTTACTGTGGGCTTGCGCCGCACCACTTATCCTATGAACCATTTCGGTAAGTATAGGATGACTGAGAGGTGTATCCAGCGGCAGGCCAAGGGACAGCCGCATATCATCGCCACCAAAGAACAAACCACCAACACCTGGAACAGCAGCTATAGCCTCTGCATTTTCCACACCCTCCTTCGTCTCGATCTGAACAATCACCAGTGGTCTGATATCTTCGGTATTACGTCCAAAGATATCTATCGCCCGGCGTCCACCAAACGACCGCCTGCCCAACGGGGGAAACTGCGCGGCCCGCACAATGGCTTGAGCCTCCTCGGCACTCTCCACAAAGGGAACCATAATGCCGCAAGCCCCCGTATCAAGCGCTTTCCCAATCACTTCCGGGGAGTGGCCGGCCACGCGAATGATCGCCGGCAGCCCCAATGCCGTAGCCGTGCGGGTACATTCCAGCAGAGATGCCTCGGTATGCTGCCCATGCTGGCCGTCTATCCAAAGCCAATCCCAATCTTTATATACGGCTTCGATGATCCCCGGCGCCGGATACATCAGGTGATATCCAAAAGCGATTCCCTGTTCTTTGATACAGTTCGGCAAAGTATTGAGCGTAATCACAATGACTGGTTTTCCTCCTCCTCCGGTGGCAGGGTCGGCTGGGCTGCCTGGACCGGCGCTGCCCCAATTAAGCTTTGGAACAATAGTGGAGACACAGGCCGCCGGCGGTTGAGATGAACCACCAATGTCCGCCGCAGGTTGTCTATATCTCCCGTGAGTATGCTGCTATAGATGGCGGCATGCTCCATCAGCACCTTCTTCACAGCCTCAGGAGTGCGCTGTACGGCATGACCGGCATCTTCCCGGCGGAAATAGGCTCTCAGCGAGCGGCCGAAGCTGGCGGCGAGCTCGTTGCCGCTGGCGTGCAAATAGGCGCAATGGAATTCATAATCGCAGTCGCGCAGATCGACCTGACCCTGGGCGAGCAGCTGGCGGGCGGTCCAGATCGCATCGGCCATTTTCTGCAAACACTCCTGATCGGCTCGCTCCACCACCAACGGCGCCATCCCCACCTCGAGGATGATGCGTAGCTCAACCAGGTGGTCATAGGCATCGGCATCGATCTGGGCATACCAAACCAGTTGATCAATGGTGGGAGCCAGGCGGGGCTCCCCCACATATATGCCGCTGCCTTGTCTCACCTCTACAAAGCCCTCAATGGAGAGCATCTTTAAGGCTTCCCGGATCGAAGCCCTCCCTACACCGATCTCGGCTACCAGTTCGGCTTCGCTCGGCAATTTGGTGCCGACTCTGGCTTCGGACGCCAGGATGCGCCTCCTGATCTCTTCAGCTGCCTTGATATGGGAGAGATGCTTGGCCTTGTCCTTGTCCTTATGATCCTTTTGCTCCATCAAAATCCCCCCCGTCTTGGTTCTCTTATGCGCTCTCTTATGCGATCTCTTATGCGATCTCTTATGCGATCTGTTTCTCGCAATCCAAAAACTTATATGATAAGTCCAACCACATCGTACTACTTATTAGATATTTATACCTGCCATTCCTCCTCCAGGCAGCGCGAATAATTATTGGTAATTACCAGTCCAGGGAATAAAAATGCCATGCCTCTCCGACCAAACCATATTAAACTATTCAAGATATTTTTTATGATGTCTGTAGAAGGAATACATAACCTACATATCTAATATGTGGTGCGGTATAGTGATTCCTATCATATAAGTTACCGGATGGCAAGGAACAGATCTATTAAGGAAGAGAGGAGGAGTTTGATAGATCAGAAGGATAAAGCCTAACAAAGCCGGCGTCTCCCCCATGTCTAAGCAGCCGATGTTCCCTACAGAATAGTCGACCTGCCTCAAAATCAGAGATATTTCTCGCGAGGAGGTATTTGCATGGATTCACCGTCGTTGAGATATCGTGCCGGATCTGAAGATTACTTGATGAAATACTCGATGAAACTGACCGCTTTGTTATGGCTTTTAGTGATAATGCTGTTTGTACCTCAACCTGTGGCGGCAGTCCAAACAGAGAATTTGGTTGGGGGAAGAGACGCGAGCAGCCTCTCATCACAGGGGGCGGGGCGGGTGCCCATAGTTCTGGACTGGGGGGACAATCATTTGGCGACCGCACCGGTCACCTTCGGTATCCCGCTGCCCAGGGGCTTGGCCGACTCCACCGAGCAACTCTGCGTGGTGACCGAGGAGGGGGAGCTCATACCGGCCCAGATGGAAGTGACCGCCACCTGGGATGGACCCACAGGTTCTATTCGCTGGCTTTTGCTTAGCATGAATGTACAAAAAGGTCAAAGCTACGCTCTTGAATATGGTCGCGAGGCCAGGACAGATAATCTTCCGGATCAGCAAAAGGTGCGCGTGGAGGATGGGGCCGAGGTGATTGCGGTGACCACAGGTCCCATGCGGGCCGAAGTGAGCAAGGTGCGGCCGACCATTCTCGACGCCGTCTTTTTGGACGTAAATGGAGATGGTCGCTTCTCGGAGGATGAGGCCATCGTGACCCCTGCCGCGGCGGCAGCTCATTTGCCTGTGGTGATCGACTCTCGGGGTAGTCGCTACATCGCCGGCGGGGCAGAAGCAGGCTTAAAGGTGGAGATGGTGCGCCAAGGGCCGATGGAAGTGGCTATTCGCCGTGAAGGCTGGTATGTCGCAGAGGAAGATGGGAAGCGCTTTGCCCAATTTATAACTTATACTTATTTTTATGGTGAACAGGCAGCGGTGCGGCACGATCACACCTTTGTGGTGGCCTTTGACAGCACCAAGCACCAAGTGCGGGATATCCGCTTAAGTTTACCTCTGGCCACAGGTGCAGGGGCCCAGGCTGAATTTGCCACGAACACCTCAGCCGGCGGGGATGTGGTAGCGGTGGACGCCGGAACCTTTCCCGTCAGCCTGCTGCAGAAGGCGCACAACCAATGGGAGCTGGTCTCGCCCCTCGCCCTCGCCAACCACTTCCAACCCGTTGGCGAGGGGGTGCCTCCAGCTCAAACCATCGCCAAAGGGGAGAGAGCAGGCGGTTGGTTTGGTTTAGCCGATGAACGTTGGGGCGCTTACGCAGGTTGGCGAGACTTCTGGCAGCAGTATCCCGGCGAACTCGAAGTAGAGAACGGCGTCCTCCATCTCCACCTTTGGTCCTCTAAGGGCGGCTCTGTCCTGGACTTTACCCCGTCGGCGATCATGGGTGAGCAGTATCCAGGCGATCGCATCTTCTACGAATGGCTCTATGCCGGCGGTTTGGACAGTTGGACACAAGCTTATGGCGTCGGCAAGACACATAACATCTGGTTCAACTTCTTCTCAAATAAGGGGAGCTTTAATAAGGGGAGCAGCGAGCAAAAAGAGGCGGCAGCTCAGCTGACTCGAGCCTGGATCAATATGCCCGTCCTCGCCTCAGCGCCTCCCGAATGGAATGTGGCGACGGAGGCGTTTGGCCGCGTCCATCCTGAGGACCGCGCCCGTTTCCCTGAGCTGGAGGCAGCTCTTGACGCTTTGCTTCAGCGCAAGCTCTGGTTGCGGGAGAGGTATGAGCAGTACGGATGGATCGACTATGGCGACGCCTACTACCGGCGCAATTCCGATCAAGTGTTATGGCGGCGTTGGGCCAGCATGTTCTATGGGTGGCCGAATGTGGCACCGCTTATGTATCTGCGTTCAGGCCGTCGTGACGCTTGGGACTACCATCGAGTTAACACCAAGCACATCATAGATATCGACATAGGGCACCTGGATAGCAAGGAATTTGGCAAGCGCAAGGGCGGTCGCTACGGGGGCGATGGCGGGATCGTTCATTATGCTGCAGATCAGTATGGGTTAAGTCCGGACAGCCACATCCGCTTCATGTATTTCGATTATTATATCAACGGCAACCTGCGTGCATGGGAAGTGGCGGATTACTATGCCCAGCAGCAATATGAGCAGCTCTATCCCTCTCGAGCGGTGCGCCAGTATCTAGGGCGGACGAGCGGCGGCACCTTGCGCTTCTTTTGTGAGGCCTACGAGGCCACCTGGAAGCCGGAGTACCTCCGGGCCATGAGAGATGTTGCAGAGACATTCTACCAGGAAAGAGCCGAAAAAGGTTTCACTGAGTATGACGACGTCTATAAAAACGAGGGTAAAGTGAAGTATTACCAACTTACCGGCGATGAGCGCATGCTCGACCTCTTTCTTAACGATATGAATGTGCTGCTCGATTCCCGCGATCCGCTGTCGGGCAGACTACCTCGCCCGGACGGCCGGGGTAATACCATATGGGGGTTGTCTCAGGCTTACTTCTTAACCGGTGATGATAAGTACTTAGACTACCTTTACTGGCAGGTGGGGAATGCCTTGACCCAAATGCATACGGCGCTTGATCCCAATGTTGGTCCGGAATCGGTGGGTGATATGCGTCCGGAATTCACCGCTCCTCCCGAGCAGACCTACCACGCCACCATGGGTGTACAATTTCCCACAGCTATGGTGGTCATGGCGGAAGCCGGAGTGCCCTTCCCTTATCTTTTGGCGTCGCCGGACCAAGTGATTACTGCCGCTGAGGAAGGGGATGGCCGCGACCCGGCGATTGTCCTATATGGCGATGAAGTGATCATCCCCGCCCTGGGTCGGCCGCTCCCGGTCTACTTCCACGTTCCCGAGGATAATGAGGGGGCAGCCCTTTTCACTTCAGCCAAGGTGCGCATTTTTGATCCCGGCGGCACGCCTCTTTTTGGTGGCCGTCCTGTTGAAGGGTGGGTGGAATTGCCGGCGGTGGGACAAACCCCGGGTAAAGGTCCAGGTTCCAATCCCGCTCCCGCTCCCGATCCCGATCCCGCTCCCGCTCCCGATCCCGATCCCGATCACGGTCACGGTTCCAGCCTCGGTCTGTGGCGCCTGGAAGCCGTCGATTTATACACTGAATACACTTTAAAGGTGCGCCACATCCCGCCTTACTTCGCTCTCGATGAGCCGGCGCGCTATTTCACGCCGGAAATAAAACCAACCAGATAGAAAGGATGGCATTTCAAAGATGAAAACAGTAACCCGTAAAACTTTGGTATCGTCGGTAATAGTGGTGGCCATGTTGTGGCTGTTGGGGTCCACAACAGCACTGGCTAAGATGGAGTGGAGTATAACACCCGTCCACGAGTTCACTGTTCCTCCCGGTAATATCATTAAAGGAGGAGACATGTCTGAGGGAATCCCCGATATCGTAAAATTTGGTTATGCATGGGTAGATAATCACGAACTTGACACGGTCACATTCTTGACAGGCAATGGCTCTATGCTGGTCTGGCACTACATGAATGAGCAAGGCCGTATCCTTTTTGATGTGCCGGTAGATGGCGATAAGAAATATAAATTCGGGTTTGTGGTCAAAACCGAAAGCCTTATGCCAGGCACTGGTCGCCCGGCACGTTATGGGATGCGTTGGGGAATATATCTAAAAGATGGGCAAGGTGCCTTCCTGAATGTGAACAGTTTGAAAACAAAGCCGGTGGATTATCTAAACGGCCTGGTACCTAGCGGAAGTGTAATTCGCACCCCATCTGAGATAGATCTAGGCGATGGACTCAAGCCGCTGGCCGGTACCCATGACTGGTTCCATCTGGAGTTAGTATTAGACCTGCCGGCATTAGCCGCCGATCTGACGGCTGGGTCAGGCCGCATCACGGCGGTGCGATTGGAACAGCTTTTATCTGAATCGCCAATCAAGATATGGGTGGATTGCATATATGCGCTACCGCTTGAGGAGTAATAAAATAACTGCTTAGCCCCTTAACTATAATCCTCGTGTGTCGATTAATTTAAATTATCCTCTTCTCTTGGGCACCTACTGTTGCTGCAGTCGGCAGCAGAAGGTGCCCAAGAACATATAACTTAACTTCCCCCAAACGATCTCATTTCCTGAGGCCGGCTATGCGCCGCTTGTTGTTTGACAGTAGCCTATACAGGAGAGTAAAATTAAGGCAAAGTTAGTTAGTAAATAATAATTAGAAAGGAATATCCACACAATGTCTGAAATACGTATGGCGCTGGTCGGCTGTGGCGGTATGGCGAAATCGCACGCCGCGGTTATGGAAAAATTGCAGGGTAAATTATCAATTGTAGCGGCGGTGGATATCGACTTACAGAAGGCTGAAGCTATGGCCGCGGCTCTCGGGATCGGCCGGGTGGCCACTGATTACCGGGAAGTTTTGCCGGATGTCGATGCCGTTTTTCTGGTATTACCCCATCACCTGCACCATCCGGTAGCCATGGATTGCCTCGCCGCCGGTAAACACGTACTGCTCGAAAAACCGATGGCCAACAGCGAAAAGGAGTGTCTCGAACTTATAGAAGCGCAAAAGAAAGCCCGGAAGGTGCTGATGATCGCCTACTGCATGCGCTTTCATCCGCTGGTCGTCCGCCTGAAAGAGTTGCTGGACAAGAAAGCCTATGGCGATGTGTTCCAGGTTTCCATCTGGACGGAACAGCTGACCATATACCCGCCCGGCCACTGGGCCTCCAGCGCCAAAACACTGGGAGGCGGGCAACTATTCAGCCACGGTTGCCATTACATAGATCTGCTCCTTTGGTTCCTCGGCAGACCGCTCAGCGGCACTCATGTCGGTACCAACTGCGGCACCCCCTGGATGGAAAAAGAGGGCACCAGCAACGTCACCATAGAATTTGAAGGCGGCAAATTGGGCTACCATTTCGGCACCTGGGGGGCCAGGGGAACCCGCCTGGGCTATTCTATACACGCCCACTGCACCGAGGGCATGCTGGAAGCCAATTTCCGTGCCGGCAAACTTATAGCCATCGTCAAGGGAGAAGAGCAGGTGCTATATGAAGCGGAGCGCGGAAAATATACCAATTTTGAAATGGAACATTTCGTGGAATGCATCACGGAGGGCAAAGAGCCTCTCACCGATGGTCCGGGCAGCCTGCAGGGACTGCGGGTCATCTGGAAATTATATGAGGCGGAGCAAAACCACACCGTCGCCGACCTGCGCGGCTTAGGCCTCGATGAGTTTCAGGGGTAATACATGCCTAGTAAGTACATGCTAGTACATGCTTAGTACATGCTGGTCAATCTAAAATAAGCGAAGTGGACAACCCGGTGAACCTGGCAACACCTTCCGGGTTGTCCACTGCTTTATCTACCTGTTCTTTTCAATCAAATCCAGCATGTGTAATATGTTCTCCGCCGGCGTACCGGGCATTATCATGTTTGATACCCCAATGATAATCCGCCCGGACCTGTGGGCTTCCTCAATACAAGCCATCACCTCACGCTCCACATCCTGGAGGGTCCCATGGTGCAAAACCTGTGACCGTATATTGCCGATTAACGTGACTTCAGGATAGGCCTGGCGCAGCTCGTGCAAATCCATCCCGGAGCTTTTGTCAACCTCAGCCCAACCATCAACTCCAGCCTCCAGAAACATGGCATCTGCCACCGGCCAGAAATTGCCGTCACTGCAGTGGAAGTAATATATACCGTGGCTGTGGCAGGCATCAATGAACACTTTCAGCGCAGGCACCACCACCTGGCTCCATAAGGCGGGAGAAACGATGGGGCCGTTTGGGCTACAAAAATCCAGCACGGCAAAAGTGGCTCGCATGCCGGCAGCAGCATACGCCGGAATATCCATAGCTAATCGCTTCGCCCGGGCCATCAACTTGCGGGCATATAGATCCGGCCAATCGATTACCGCCATCAGCTCCTCCACCGATTTCATATTAATACCGATAGTTCCGGCGCCGACTTTCAATATATAATCTGCGTACTTCTCATACATCCCGGCCAGCTGAGGCAACTCTTTCACAGGTTGATAACGCTCCGTCTTCGCCTCCTCCGCCAGCACCTCAGCCAAAAGCGACTCCCTGGTGACAGGTTTTTCCTGGTTGAGGGGAATTGAGCCCGTACTATCCTCACATGTGAATAACTCCTGCTCCGGATCATAGATCATCTTGTAAGGTTCGCCGCCCGGATCCTGGAAAACGAATGTATATTCATCCAGCTTATTGAGCGGTTTCTTGTGCTTCGGCCAGCGCCAGTAAGAAAGGCGGAGAATATCATGGCCGCAGGCTTTTGCCAGTGCTACGGCGTCTTCTTCACAGCGGGCTTCAAATTCTGCATGGGCTTCCGGACCCCGCCAGAGGGCTTCCATCTCTTTCCACTGGAGGTAGGCACCGC
Source organism: Bacillota bacterium (assembly GCA_012840225.1). Taxonomy (GTDB): domain Bacteria; phylum Bacillota; class Limnochordia; order DTU080; family DTU080; genus DULU01. Next base: position 449 of record DULU01000124.1, on the reverse strand, counting down.
CAACCAGCACTTCCCGCCCCATAATGGCCTTGGCCGCATGGGCGGAAAACTGAATGTGGTGCACAGGAATTTTGTCTACCGGCTGACCGTTGATACATCTCAGAACACGTTCTTTGGGGGTTAATGGCATAAAGGCATTCCTCCAGGTTCAGCAAGCACTATATGTTGTGGCCATTGGCTATTGTGGCTACTACGGTCACTGCGGCCATTAGGCAAGCTGGCAGGCAGCTACAGCTATTTGCCAAACGTATCTTTGAAGAGATTCTCCATTTGGACCTGCATATCATTCAGGGCTTGTTGAGGTGTTTTAGAACCAGTCACCACTGCTCTATCGGCAGCATTGAATGCTTGGTGCGTGTGAGACCGCAAGGAGTTGGCTCCGATACATTGCGCCATCATCACAGCCTATAGCTGGAGAAACGATGGAATATTAGCACCGGCAAATTATT
>DULU01000123.1 GCA_012840225.1 Bacillota bacterium | reverse complement strand
GCTCGTTCTCTGTGTGGTGAGAACTACCTGGAAAAGATGGAGGAACAAGTAAACAGGTGGAGGAAAAAACCTCTACTTGTTCCAGAAAAAGGCTTCAGTGGAAGCTTTTGGGTTTCCGAATAACTACAGAATAGCGCAAAGGAGGTGCCGGAGTATGCCGGATGAGCCGCAAATGACTGCCAAAGATGTTGTCCGGCTTTATGATCTGTTTGAGAAGGAAGAAATCAAGGTCTGGATCGACGGGGGCTGGGCCGTGGATGCCTTGCTCGGCCGGCAGACCCGCCTTCATGCCGATCTGGATATCGCACTGGAAACGAGATTTCTGGAGCGTTTGCGTGCCCTCCTGGCCGGGCTGGGCTTCCGGCAGGTGCCGAGAGGCGACACCACCCCGTGGTACTTTGTGCTGGGCAATGGGGAAGGGCTGGAGGTGGATGTCCATGCGTTCACTTATGATGAGAAAGGGGACGGCATCTACGGTCCTCCGGAATATGGCCTCTACTACCGGGCGGAAGCCTTGACCGGTGAAGGGGTGATCGCCGACCGGCCGGTGCGCTGCATCTCCGCGGAATGGCTCCTGCGCTTCCATACCGGCTATGAGCTGAAGGATAAAGATTTCCACGACATAGCGGCCCTTTGCGAGCACTTTGGGTTGGAGCTACCGGGGGAGTATCGCCGTGCTCTCCTCAAAGCCAAGCGCATTAGAGAACGCTCGCCGACGGTGGAGGAGTTCCTCTGCTTGAGGGCTGATGCGGGATGGCGCCTGCCGCCTGAGCCGGCGGTCAGGCAGGCGTTGGCACAGACTTTATATGCGGTTTGTGCGGAGGATGATAATGGGGTGGCAATAGGCATTGGACGGGTGGTGGGCGATGGAGCGGTCCAGTTCTTCATAACCGATGTCATAGTACATAGTTCATGGCGTAACCGGCTCATCGGCACGGCCATCATGACTGCCTTGATGGATTATATAAACCGGCATATGACGGAGGGGGCATTTGTCGGCTTGTTTGCCGCTGCCGGCCGGCAAGGTTTTTACGATAAATTCGGTTTTATGGCTCGTCCTACGGACACTTTGGGGCCGGGAATGGTCTATATCAAACGCTAGAAATGGGGCATGGCAAAAGTCATGCCCGGAAGTATGTCGTGTTGGGAGGGATCGCCGGCATGGATATCCCGTATATCCCCATCTCATTTCGGCAAAGCATTTTCGATGTCTACCTTGGTTTGACGGTTGCTGGTTATGAGCTGGCTGCTCCTTCCAGAGCGGGCAGGATAAACAAAGCCATTGCCGCCGCCTCTTGGCCGCCGGATCTCCGGCTCTATTTCGGGCGGGCCCGCTTGGCCGCCGGATCTCCGGCTCTATTTCGGGCGGGCCCGCTTGGCCGACGGGCGGATTAATCCCTACTGGCCGCTCGGTTTCCTCCTGACGGGCGTGAGTTGTCTGACGGAAGATTACGGGATGAGCACCGATCTTGATGCCATCCGGAACTACCTCGCCACGCTGGATCAGGTCTCACCTGCCGAACGTAGTCTGGAGACGGCGCTATGGCTTCAGGCCTTGCCTGAGCAGAAGAGACGCCTGCGGGCCGCGGGTGGATATGGCGCCGTCTTTTCGGTATATGCCGAGGTGGTGGCGGGGGAGATCGAGGCGAATGGCGACCATTTCCGCCGCCAGGTCGGGGAGGCTATGGAGAGGCTGGAGAGGTTCCTGCCGATGCTTGGCCGGTCCTTGCCGACGCTTGGCCGGTCCCGACCCACTCTTGATCGGTCTATGCCGGAGTTGGAGCGGCACCTGCCGGCAAATGGCCATTCGCCCGTTAGCATGGTCCTCAATCCCCTTCAGGCCGACCCGCTGGTGGATGTCGTTAGGCATGGGAAGGTGGTCCTGGTGATCGCCAGCAGCCTGCGTCCATTTGCCTATGTCCATGAGCTGGCTCATTTATATGTTGATGCCCTCGTGAAAGAGTGGACGCCTCTCCTTTCCGCCCGCATAGGGCTCCTGGAAGCTGTCTATGAGCCGATGCACCGCTATAGCTACGCTTGGGACCGGTCGGCAACGTCTTGGATAAACGTTTTCGCCGAGACTATGGTGCGCTGCCTGACGGTGCTCTCTATGTATGGCGACAACCGGGAGCTATGTAATGGAGAGATTGCGGCTCTGGAGGGCGAAGGTTTCCTATATGCCCGTCCTGTTTACGAGACGATCGTCTCGGCGGGGCAATCGCTCCTGACGGAGGAATGGCTGGCGGATTGCCTGAAAGCTTGTGAGGTTGTTGCCGCTTCCGCCGGCAGGAGCTGAGGGAACAGCCCGGCTCACCCGACCAGGTCTGTTCGGGTAGAGAAAGTGGTGAAGAGAAGAGTTGCAGTTGAAGATGACGGTGCTGGAAGGTGTTTTTGCCATATGCCGGCTCCCTACGGATGTAAATGCTTCGCCCGTGGTACCAGGCTGGATAGGGGGAATTTTCTGGTCCATCACCCATACTGCTGATGAGCTGTCGCTCATTTGCCTGGAGGAAATGGTGCCGGAGGGGGTTTTGCGTGAAGGGGGCTATATGGTTCTCAAGGTGCTGGGTCCGCTGAGCTTCTCTTTGACCGGGATTATGGCCGGCATCAGCAGCACCTTGGCCGATGCCGGCATCAGCATCTTTGCCCTCTCCACGTACGACACCGATTACATCCTGATCAAGGCCGACCAGAAAGATATGGCTGTTGAGGCGCTGCAGAAAAGAGGAATTATATTTGTATAATGTCGAGGCTGCTGCTGAAGACGAGATAAAGGCCTGCCTGGATGAGAAAGAGGATGGCTGTATATGATGGCTCATGGCGGTGCCTGTGGCATATGAATCGGTGAGGACGCCACTGTGGCTGTAACCCAGCTGCGCTTTCCCGCCCGACGGGGGCTGGTACCGGTCGGTCGATGAGGTCACCGACGATTACTACAGGTGTGGCAGTATTTTCACCAAGAATTCCTGCCGGGCTCGGGATATGAGGTGGCGGGGGCAGTCCATGAGTTCTACCCAAGGGAGTGCCGCAACCCGGCCGTCGACCTGTTTTACCTCTATTTCACCGTCAGAAAGAGTGGCTAGGTTTTTTGCTTGATATAAAAACAATATTGCAATACACGGCCAAACCGGCTCCCTTTGCACCTGCCGGGCAACCAATCTGGCTCGATGCGCATGTTTCCCGGCAGCTTTTGGCCGCTCATCTTGATCCACACCGCGATGCGGCGAGCCGCCGTCCCGAGACCATCGACCACTCCGTAGCCTGGATCATCGCCACGTTGGGGCTCCGGCCGGGAATGGCCGTTCTCGACCTGGGCTGCGGTCCCGGCCTCTATTGCCAAAGGCTGGCCGGAGCCGGGCTGAAGGTCACCGGGGTGGATTTTTCTGCGGTTTCGCTGGCCTATGCCAGGAAGAAGGCGGCCGGGGAGGGATTGTCGATCGACTACCGGCTGCAGGACTACCTGGGGTTTGCCGATAGTGATGAGGTTGCTGGCAGGGGGGCGAATGCCTGTAGTGGGAGCTATGCGGCCGCTCTCCTGATCTACGGCGACTATTGCGTCCTCTCCCCGGCCGACCGGAAACGCCTGCTGAAGACAGTGCGGAGTTCGCTCACCGATGGCGGCCGGTTTGTGCTGGATGTGACCACGAGCGAATGCCGGAAGAGGAAGAGTGAAGCCAAAAGGTGGTACGCGGCCGGGCCCGGGTTCTGGAGCGACAAGCCCCATATAGTCCTGGAGCAGGAATTTTGCTATCCGGACGAGTTGGTTTGCTGTGATCAGTATATCGTGGTTGATCAGGATGGCCAAGTGCGTGTGTTCCGCAACTGGTTTCAGGATTTTACGCCGGAGGCGATTAGCCGGGAATTGGAAGAGGGCGGTTTTCGCCTCCTCGGCCTCTACAGCGACCTCCTCGGGACTCCTTACCAGGCGGATTCCGGCTGGATAGGTATTGTGGCCGAGAGGATCTGAAGCAGTGAAGAACATCGGGCAAGGAGAGGCGGGAGAGCCCTTATGATTACCTATCGATATACATGTGAAGGCCTCTCTCCCCGGCAACTCGAGGGCTTCTTCGTAGGCTGGCCCGACAAGCCCTCGCCGGAGACCCACCTGCGCTTACTGAAAAATAGCGATGAGATCGTTCTCGCCGTTGATGAAGAGAAAGGAGCGGTGGTGGGGTTCATCACAGCCCTCACCGACCGTGTCCTCTCGGCATACATCCCCTTTTTGGAAGTTTTGCCCGCTTATCAGGGGCGAGGCATCGGCAGCGAACTGGTACGCCGCCTCCTTGCCCGCCTGGAGGGCTTGTATATGGTGGATCTCTTGTGTGACGAGCCGCTGATCGCCTTTTATCAGCGGTTCGGTCTGCACAAAGCCACAGGAGCGATGATCAGGAATTATAAATACCAGGCCGGGTCTGGTGTCGGATCTGTGGCCGGGTCTAGTGCCGGGTCTGTGTCCGGATCAATGGAACTACACCGGCGGAGCGAGGGGCGGGACGGCAGGAATGAGTGAATTGCTGGGGAGCGCTGGAGGGATGGCCGCTGCCCATACCTATGTCGATGTGGTGAATCGGGTCGATGTGCTGGTCGTCGGCGGGGGCACCGCCGGTACGATCGCCGCCATTCAGGCGGGGAGGGCAGGAGCCCGGACCTTGCTTATTGAGCGGAGCGGTCAGCTGGGCGGCACCATGACCACCGGCGGTGTGGCTTTTTCCGGCCTTTTCGATGCCTGGGGCAGGCAGATCATCGCCGGTATCGGCTGGGAACTGGTCAAAGAGTGCGTGGCACTGGATGGAGGTGAGCTGCCCGATTTCACCGTCGTGCCGCCACGTCACTGGATGAACCAGGTGAAGGTGAACCAATATCTATATGTCCTGCTCGCTGAGGAGAAGTGCCGGGCGGCAGGTGTGGAAATCGCTTATTATGAGTTCCCCATATCCATTTCTGCCCTCGCAAGCCCCAACTTCGACCCCAACTTCGACCCCAACTATGGCTCCAACTCTGGCCCCACCTCCAACCTCAACGCCAACCCCAGCGCCAGTGACAGGCTGGGAGATGGATGGCAGGTCGATTGTATAGGCTTCGGCACCAGGAGGCGCATTTTCTGCCGGCAGATCATCGACTGCACGGGCGGCGCCGAGGTGGTAGGCATGCTGGGACTGCCGCGCCTCCGGGAAGAGCAAATCCAACCGGCCTCCATACTGTTCAGTCTGGAGAAGCCTTATCAGGCGGGGCGGGTCGGCGTGACGGAGGCTCTTTATGTACCCGGAGCCGATTCCTCCAACTCCCGCACTGTCACGGCCGCCAACATCAGAGGGCGTCAAACCCTTTTGGCGCATCTCCGCTCATCCGGTAAGCGTTTGTTGCACCTGCAGCCGGAAGTCGGTTTCCGTGAAAGTTACCGCATAGTCGGCGAAACGATGATCACCGTGGAAGACTACACCTCTGGGCGGGTGTTCGCCGATGCCGTGTGTTATGCCTTCTACCCTGTCGACCTCCATACCGAGGCCGGTGTCGTGCCCAAGCCCCTGAAGCCGGGCATTGTGCCGACCATACCGCTCAGCGCCCTCATTCCCAAGGGCAGCCGGAATATCATGGTCGCCGGCAGAAGCGTATCGAGCGATCGGTTGGCCAACTCCGGATTGCGGGTGCAAGCCTCCTGCATGGCGATGGGGCAGGTGGCGGGAATGGCGGCGGCACTGGCGGCGGCGAGGGCGATGACACCCCTGGAAGTGCCGCTGGAGGAGTTGAAAGATGAGCTTGTCAAACAAGGAACTATTGTGCCCAGCCGGGAATGAGTCACAGGTGGCAAGTGAGGCTATGGCAAGTGAGGCTATGGCAAGTGAGGTTGGATAATGAACGATAACGCCGCTACATATCAATTTGCCGACCGGGCCCAATTCAGAGCTTGGCTCGCAGAGAAACACAGCACCTCCGATGGTATCTGGCTGGTGTTCGTCAAGGGAAGCAAGGACTTTACTGCTGATGAGGCTCTGGAAGAAGCTATCTGTTTCGGCTGGATCGACGGCTTGATGAAGTCCATCGACGAGCGCACTTATAAAAAGTATTTCTCTCAAAGAAAAGACAAGAAGAAGTGGTCGGAAAAGAATAAGAAGATATATCGGAAACTGCTGGAAAGCGGTCTATTGACACCGGCCGGAATAGCTGCCTACCAGGCTCCGGAAAAGGCCCAGACCACAGCAGACCGGGAAAAACAGCATGCGGCGCATATCGAGACGCTGAAGGCCGCCCTCGCCGACGATGCCGAAATACTCAGGTTGTTTATGGAGACGCCGCCCTCCAGGCAAAAACAGCTGGCCGGCTTCTATTGTGACGCCAAAAGTGAGGAGACTCGCCTGAAACGAAAGGGCAAAATTGCCGAGGCTCTGAAAAGCGGATATAAAGGGATGCTTTACTGATCTGGTTTAGTCTGATCTGATCTGGTCTGATCGGTCTCGGCCACACCCGGACAGGTATCACTAAAGCCGGGTGTTGGTAAAATTTTTTCACTGCACTAAAATTGAGCGGATATAATAATCACGATCATTTACAGTAGAATATAAGTTGTAAAATCGATGATGTTATTGTTATAATATATCATAGTAATTAAAAGCGATGCTGCACTCATTGCAATACCCTTCCATTAACAGTTCCTACATAACCTTGCGGCAAACGATCAAGCCAAAAAAGTAAGAAAACTAATGAAGGAGGTGATAACGCACCTGCCAGGGATGGCCTACTGGCAATGAATTATGCGGGAAACAAAAAAGTATCATGTTGCCCTAGGTAGAGCCAGTTTGAAAAATGGGAGGTTTTGCTGATGAAAAAGTGCGTCCGTATCAAGATGCTCAGCATCTTCGTCCTGCTCATTGTCCTGTCTGCTGTTTCCTGTTATGCCGCCCCGAAGGTCAGCGTGATGATACCGGCCACCTTCATTCAGGAGAGCTGGCATGAGGCGGTGGCGCTATTCACCGCCAAAACCGGAATTGAGGTGGATGTGGTCTCGGTGGCCGACTGGAACGACATGAGGGCCAAGTTGCCTGTCATGGTGGCTGGGGGAGTGGCCCCCGATGCGGTGTATCATGACAGCGGCGCCCAGGGAGATCTGGTAAACAACGGTTCCGTGCGCCCCATCGATGAATTCGTGGCCAAATCAGGGTTGAATCTCAATCTCTGGCCGGCCCCGGTAATCGAGGGCTATAAATATAGAGGAAAGCTATATAGCCTGCCCACCGGCATCAGCAATTTTGCCATGTATTACAATGCCGATCGTTTCGATGAAGTCGGTCTGGCTTACCTGCCGACGGACTGGAGCCATCCGACGGCTTTCACTTTTGCCGATATGGTGGAAATTGCCAAAAAGGTGACCATCGACCGCAACGGCGACGGCACGCCCGATCAGTATGGCTTGCAGGATTTCTTCAATTACGGAGCCCAGGCGCTGCCCATGTGGGGAGTTAATTACATCGATGCGGAACAAACCGTCTTTGCCGGCACGGGTCCGGAGCAGTTAGAGGCCATCACCCAGATACGTAGTCTTTATCAGGAGCACAAGGTGATGGGCGGTAGTTTTGCTTCGGGAACGGCAGCCATGTTTCCCGTGCAGCCGTATTATCTGAACACGCTCTATAATTCCATGAGGGGCGGAGGCTTTTTCACCTGGAAAAACGCTATCTTGCCTTTAGCCAAAGTGCGCTGTTCATATGCGGCTTTCCACTCCTGGGGCATGCCGCAAGGTTCGAAAAATCCGGATTTGGGTTGGGAGTTCATCAAGTTTATGACCACCGATCCCGAGGGCGCCATTCTGTTCAGCCGCTCTGAAAACCGGGTACCTGTCTTGCGGCAATCCATCGCCGACTTTATCAGAAGGTGGGAACAGATCAACCCTGGACAAAACGTCAGGGTGCTCACCGATGCACTCGATTATGTAGTCCGATCGAATGATGCCGGCTTGCCTTGGTCGATCTGGAACACCTGGTATCCTATGATGCAGCGCATCATGAGGGGCGAGATCAGCCCTGTGGCCGGTATGATGGAGATTGAGCCGGCCATCAATGCTATCCTGAAGGAGTTTAATGAAAGCCGCTGACATAATACGCCTATGCAGACAAATGCAGAGGCTGCAAAGCAAAGCCCGCTCTCCTTCGCTAGACTGGAGCCGGAGGTGAGATGATGGATTGGCAGGAAGGCTGAACCGGCCACTGGCTTATATCGAAGACCACCTCTTCGGAGAGATCGACCTTGATATGGCCGCCAGATATGCCGGCTGTTCTGCGTGGGAATATCAACGGCTGTTCTCGTTCCTGACCCAGTGCCAATTGGGGAATATATCCGGCGGCGGCGGATGACGCTGGCGGCAGAGGAGATTAGGGTGGTTCAGCGAGCGGGGCTATACGGTTCTGGAAAATGCTCCCGTGTATTTCACCAAAGATATGGAGAAGACCGTCGCCTGGTTTAAGGATGTGCTGGGGTGGTTCGGCGGCGTGGTGGCGCGGGATGAGGCGGGCAAAGCCATATATGGCTGCGTCTTCGACTACCCCGATGAAGTGGCCATCGCCAAGGTGACACCGTTCCGGGGGTTTCACCTTTTTTCCGGCGAGCCGCATAAGGGCGTGATCGGCTTTATCCTGGTAAAGGGGTTGGATGCCCTTCATGCTTTGGTGAAGGGGAAAGGCTGGACGCAAATTTCCGATATCGTCTCCTCCAACTGGGGCGCCAGGGAATGCACTGTGACCACACCGGACGGTTGCCTCCTGCGTTTCTTTGAAGAGGTATGTGGCCTGAGGTATGAGGGGGGAGGGGTGAGGGGTGAACGAACCGGGCCGGCTGCCTGGACGCACCAACCCAGTAACCTCACAACCTCAACCGGCCAAATGACTGAGTAACAGAAGGCGGGCGGCTCCTCCTGCCTGGGCGGGGTGGAGCCGCCCGTCGCCCGCCGCCTACAGCACGGCCCATCGCCCGACGCTCGGCGCCCGCCACATACTGCGGCCGCTGCCGCTACCGCTTACCAGGCGGCGCCTTAGTTTGCTTAGTGCAGTGCGCTCTCAAAGAAGTGGTTGATGTCGTCCATGAAGGCCTTGTCCAGCTGGTGCCAGAGGAATCTGTCGACTTCCTGGTAATAGGCCGCTTTGACGTCTTCGGGTATCTCCCCGCCTAATCTTTCGTTCAGCTCTTTATACTCCTGGTTCTTTATCGCCCTGTACATGATGGCGGCTTCCGAATAAAACAGGTTGCTGTGACCGTTGTGGCCCTCTTTGCTGCAGGTTTTGTAGAAAACATTAGGATTGGTGATCTCGTTTTTGTGGGCGATGATGGCCGCTCCGGTATAGTATATCGTGTTGTCCTTGTCGCCGTGGATGATCATGACCGGAACGCCCGACTTGTTGATACCGTCCACCGCCGAAACCCAGGCCGATTTGCCGAAAAGCATGGTCTGATAAAGCCACATGAAGGGATACTGCACATAGGTAAACCCGCCCATCATCCTTTTGGCCTGCTCAAACAGCATGTCCATGGGCGAGTTGAAGCCGGAGACGCTGACGGCGGCGGTGATCGGGTGATCGTAGTTGAGCACGGCGGCTACGGCATACCCGCCCCAGCTGTGCCCGAAGAGCATCACCGGCAGGCGGTTCAGCTCCTCACGGCTCTTTATATAGTTGAGGGCGGCGTTGAGATCGAGGAGTGACTGGGCCAGACCGACCGTACTCTTGCCTTCACTGGCATGGCTGCCGGTGCAGTCATAGGCAAAGACGGTCCAACCCTGATCCACGAAATAGATGATCTCCTGCAGGTAGTTTTCGGTTCCGCCTCCCAGCCCGTGCGCCACCACTACCAGACCTTTATTGTTACCCTTGCCGAAGAGGTAGCCGGTCAGGGTGTTTGGACCAGACTTGAATTGGACGACTTGCTTCTCATACTCAGGCACGTCCTCGAACCGGAGATAATTAGAGAACTGCGGCTTGTCGGCTCTGGGGAAGTTGCTGTCGTAGATAATTTTTATGGCTATAAAAGAGCCGACGGCGAAGACGATAACAGCAGTGCAGAAAATCATAAGAAAAACCTTCAGTTTGCTCCTATTTCCCGGAAACTTAACTCCCGGACTCGTCTGGGGTCGGGAGTCACTGGAATTATTCATGCAGCTCAACTTCCTCCTTTTCAAGCCGGTCGGCGGCAGGCTGGTCCATCAAGCGATCTCTCATACCATGCTCGACCAATTTTGCCTTGTTGTCAAGATTTGGTGAGAATATCTGAAGGAATGCGGCTGCTCCGACTGATGGTGAGGGAGGGGCGAGGGGCGGGG
>DULU01000122.1 GCA_012840225.1 Bacillota bacterium | reverse complement strand
TCAAGCGATGGCGGCAACAAATATGGTTGATTCGGATGGTATGGACGATACTTCTTCATACTATAGCCTTACACATACTCCCCTCAATTCCTGCATCTAACCACATAATTCTCAGACAGGCTCCTAGGAGCATAGCTGTCGACGCGGCCGGCAACACGTATGTTGTTGAAGATGATAACGCTCGCGTCCAAAGGTTTATGATCATGGACTGATATTCCATGTTGCCTTGCTCTTTGAGCGGTATCAACGAAGTGAGCAAGCCTTGGTCCTGTTTCTAGTGGAGATGGTGGTGAAAAAAATACCCCCGGATTCCGGGGGTATTTTCGGGGGTACTCGCCCTCGACAAACTAAAAAGCTGGGCCAAACGCCCAGCCAAATCTGGTAGCCCCGAGACGAATCGAACGTCCGACACGCGGTTTAGGAAACCGCTGCTCTATCCACTGAGCTACGGGGCCACATTCCCATAAGTGTGCCTCAATTATAGCACATGATAGGCAGAGATACAACTATATAGCGGGATATTCGAGATATTCCTGTCGTGCCGCCGATGATCATGCTGCCGAGGATCGTACCGGCAACGACCGCCTCAGAAGTCGAAATGTCAGCCAGTTTTAAGATTTCGGCGGGATGGTGAAAATGTACATATAATGATAAGATAGCCGTAGAAACGGGACAGGCAGGAAGACGGTACGGCATGGGGGAGAGGAGGACAATGCGCTGCTGAACTGGGACGATATCACCGACCCTCGGGTGAAATGGGCTATGGAACAGGTGCCGCGGGAGGAGTTTGTTCCTGCCCGGTATAAGCATCTGGCACAAGCCGACAGGCCTCTTCCCATCGGCTATGGGCAGACCATCTCCCAGCCTTATGTGGTGGCTTTGATGACACAACTCCTGGAACTGAGTCCGGAGGACAAGGTGCTGGAGGTCGGCACCGGTTCCGGCTATCAGGCAGCAATCTTGTCCTACCTGGTAAAAGATGTATATACCATAGAGATCATCAGGGTTCTGGCCGAGAGAGCCCAGACCGTTTTCGAAAAATTGAATCTAAAAAACATTCATACCCGGGTGGGAGACGGCTATTACGGCTGGCAGGAGGAAGCCCCATTTGACGCCATTCTCCTGACTGCCGCTCCTACTTTTGATATCCCCCCTCACCTAAAAGAGCAGTTGGCCGACGGTGGCAGGTTGGTGGCCCCTGTGGGTGGGTCTGGTGAAGATCAGATACTCTGGCGCTATATCCGGCGGGGGCAGGATTGGCGCCGGGAAAACTGGGGCACGGTGGCTTTTGTACCTTTCACCAGAGCTTCGGGGGAGAATCATACCTCTGCCTGCATCAAACCTGATTTCGGAGAGGACTATGGATAAAAATATGGAATTTGATGGAATGATGATCCAGATAAACCGGAAAAAGGAGATGCAGAATGCAACTGTCCGTATGCGTGGAGATGATCGGCAGGGAAGTACCTTTTCTGGAGCGCATCGATTTGGCTGCCAAGGCAGGGTATCAGGCGATTGAATTCTGGCAGTGGCGCAATAAAGATCTGAACGCTCTGGCCGACAAAGTAGCCGGGTTGCAGATGGCTGTGGCAGCGATGGTGGGAAGCAGCGGCAAGCTCGTCGACGCCTCCTTGCATCAGGAATTGGTGGATGATATTGGGGCGGCGATCGAGGTGGCCGAGCGCTTCTCCTGCCGCACTTTGATCGTCACCACAGGGAACGAGATCCCTGGCACGGCTAGGGCAGTTCAGCATGAGAACATCGTGGCCGGCTTGCGTCAGGCGGCGCCTCTGGCGGGGAAGGCCGGGGTGACGCTGGTCCTCGAGCCGCTCAATGTGCTGGTCAACCACAATGGCTATTATCTTTATTCGTCGGCGGAAGGTTTTGAAATCATAAGGGAAGTGGCGAGCCCTGCCGTCCGCCTGCTCTTTGATATCTACCACCAGCAGGTGAGCGAGGGCAATGTCACGGCCAACATGCTGGCCAATCTCGATCTGATCGGTCACCTGCATATTGCCGATGTCCCCGGCCGGCACGAGCCCGGCAGCGGAGAGCTGAACTACCGCAACATCCTCCGGACGGTAAAATCTGCCGGTTATGACAAGTATGCCGGCCTGGAATTCCTGCCCACGGGAGATTCCCTGCAGGTGCTGCGAGCGGTGCGGGAGCTGATTTAGTACCATAGCGAATAATTGTAACAATATAGTGCTGTAGAAAACACCGAAACGCCGAGCGCCGACCGGTCTTTTCCGACCTGGCCGGCGCTCCATGTTAAGATCAACATTATGCGGATTGTGTCGGGTTAATTGATGCGGTAATCAGTGCGGAAATAGATGCGGCAAATCAGCTCTTTTTATATTCGCTTTTCCAGAGGCCGTGCAGGTTGCAGTATTCCCGGGCGATGACTACATCTGCATCTTCAGCGACCTCAAACTCCGCCTCCGGCTGTTCGCCTGGATTGAGGAACTTCCTGTAGGAACGATCGCCGACGATAAGCTCGATCCACTCAATATAGTGCACTTGCTCCATCGGGTGAGCGACGCTACCTACACTCACCTTATAACCACGGTCGGTCTTGGTGATCACCGGCACATGCTTCTCTTTGGAGGCGTCGACGGTGTTTTCCGTCATGAGCTGCATTTCCTGCCCGCAGCATACCAGGGTGCCGCCTCCCACGTGGACCAGCGCCACGATGTTGCCGCATATACCGCATTTGTAAATCTGATGCAGTTTAACCATGATGACCCGCTCCTTTTTTATTTTTTCTTATATATCCCGCCCGGTCGTCACCAGGCTTTTGGTCGGAGCTTTATTTGGTACACCACCACCGGCCGCCGACCCCGACGATATAGATCCCGCTTTAAGTGCATAACTAGATTAGTAATTCTCGACCATAATTTCATAATAAGACTGCGGATGAGCGCAGGCAGGGCAGACTTGCGGAGCTTCCGCGCCCGTGTGTATATAACCACAGTTGCGGCACTTCCACCTGGTGTTCGGATCATCGCGGCGGAAGACACGCCCGGCGTTGATATTATCCAGCAAGGCCTTATAGCGCTTCTCGTGCTCTTCCTCAACCTCGGCCACTTCGTGGAAGAAATCGGCGATTTCGGCAAATCCTTCCTCCCTGGCGACTTTCTCGAATTCTTTGTACATGGTGGTCCATTCGTAGTTCTCGCCCTTGGCCGCTTCAATGAGGTTCTGAGGCGTCTTGTTGATGCCGCCTAAGAAGCGGAAGATACGCTTGGCATGCTCCTTCTCGTTATCGGCCGTTTCCTGGAAGATGGCGGCTATCTGCTCATAGCCTTCTTTCTTGGCGACGCTGGCGAAGAAGGTGTATTTGTTGCGCGCCTGCGATTCCCCGGCAAAAGCCTCCCACAAATTCTTCTCGGTTCTTGAACCTTTCAGCTCCATAATCGTGTCGTCCCCTTTCTACTGTTTATATATCATCTTTTTCTGCTATCTGTTTTCTACCATTGGCATTGGATTTCCCCCGGCAATCCGGGCATAAACCATAAAAATATATGGCGTGATCTTCTACTGCATATCCCATGGTCTGCTGCGCTTCCTCTATCAACTGCTCAAGGTCCGGTTGCGGTCCTTGAACATCGTCTACCCTCCGGCAACCGATGCAACTGATATGAGCGTGGGGTGCTGAATTACCGTCATAGCGGCACAAACCATCACCTGCATCGATCCGGCGGGCTAAACCTTTTTGCTCCATGGCGCACAAGTTGCAATAGACTGTGTTCAGGCTGATTGAGGGGAAACTCTCCTTTACCGCCATATGCACGGTTTCCACTGTAGGGTGGGCCGTAGTTGACCAAAGGTACTGCAGGATGGCTGTTCTTTGCGGTGTAGGCTTTAAGCCGGCAGCCTTAAGCTTTTCCACCGGCGTCAGTTTGTTCAGGTTCATGGTTACGTTCATATACATTCAGCAACCCTCACCTACTTTTGTGCATACATCAGGTTGGCCGGCTTGCTGGTTAACTACACCTCCTTCAAAACTAAATGATTATCATGTGATAATTATTACTTACTGCGGGTAAAAGGGCAAAGCCGGTGAACGGCCAAAATTCACCGGATGCCGTGATGGTACATAAATAAAAACTATTTATCGTCCTAATGCTACAGATATCGCACGATAGCTTTATATAGCTATGGCGCTTAGGGAGGCGGGGCCGGGCGCCGGGAGCCGACAGCCAGGCGCCGGGAGCCGACAGCCGGACGCTGGGCGTCGGGCACTGGGCTGTTCAGGCCGGAAAGGCGTTATTGCGTTCCGGCAGGATAGCCCCGACCTTCTTCCGCCAGGCTGTCAACATTTTATGCAACTCCCGGGCAATTTCGGGTTCCGAGGGAGCGAGGTTCTTCCGCTCACCGGGATCGGTGCGCAGATTATAGAGCTCCAACCTGCCGTCCTCGAAGAACTCGATCAGTTTGTAATCGCCGGCCCGCACGGCGGAGCTGGGAGTACCACCCTGGTTGCTGTAGTGAGGATAGTGCCAGTAGATGGCTTGGCGGTTGAGCTCCTTCTCGGCATGGAGGAGAGGCAGGAAGCTCAAGCCGTCGCAATGCTGCTCGGGACGGGCCGGCAAGCCTGCTGCCTCCAGAAGGGTGGGGTAGAAGTCAGGAGCGATGACGGGAGCGGTGCAGCGGCTGCCAGGTTTGATCACTCCAGGCCAGCTGATGATGAGGGGGACACGCACGCCGCCCTCATAGAGCCAGCCTTTACCCTCACGCAGCGGGGCATTGCAAGTGGGGGAGCTTTCCGCCGTGGCCAGGCCGCCGTTGTCGGAGGTAAAGACGAAAATGGTGTTCTCCAGCTCGCCGCATTCGGCCAGAGCCCGGCGCAGGCGGCCGACATTGTCGTCGAGTATATCTATCATGGCTGCGTAGACAGGATGAGATTGGCAGAAACGCCTAGTCACCCGCTGGGTCATCTTGTGGCGGCAGGGGAAGAACTCACCTTCCTCTAGCGGATGCACTTTATCGAGACCCAGGCGGCGGGCTTTTTCTTCATACTTCGGTATCACTTCTTCTTTGGCCTGTGCGGGAATATGTACGGCATGATGCCATAGGTTGAGGAAGAACGGCCGGCTGCTGTCACGGCGGCTTTTAATCAGCTTGATCGCCTCATCGGTTAAGCGGTCGGTCAGATATTGTCCGGGCGAGGTGCCGGCGTCGGGCAATGTCTCAATGCCCCACGGGCTGAAATACCCATATTTAGGACCTCCCCAGGAGTTGCCGCCGATATTGGCGTCGAAGCCGTGATGCTCCGGGTAGTAGGGCGCCGCACCCAAGTGCCATTTGCCGACATGCCAGGTATCATAACCGGCGTCTTTGAAAGCTTTGGCCAGGCTATATTCGGAGAGCGGCAAATAATGCAGGTAGGGAGCATCGATCAACCGGCCCTCCGCTTTCCCGCCGATATAGTTGGTCACACCCACAGTGGCCGGATATTTCCCGGATAAAATACTGGCTCTGCTCGGCGAGCAAACCGGACTGGACGCATAGGCATCTGTGAAATACATGCCCTCGGCTGCCAGGCGGTCCAGATTGGGAGTTTCGTAAAAATTGCTGCCGTAGCAGCTCAGGTCCATATAGCCTAGATCATCGGCCAGCACAAAGACGATATTGGGCTTTTTGTTCATTTTATTATATATGCCTCCCGCATCCGGATCCCTTTGCTTCGTGATAGGTGATAGGTAAGAGGTGAGATGAGAGGGCGATGCAGTAGGCCCAGGCCAGCCAGACTAGCAGGCCAGCAGGGCTAGCAGGCCGGCTGGGCCGACCGGGCCGGCAGGACCCGCCAGGCCGGCAGGACCCGCCAAGCTGGCAGGACCCGCTAGGCCGGGGCTACTTCGCCTTCTCCACTTTGGTCAGGCAGGCGGCCACCATCGAGTTGATCCGTTCGATGGAACCGCCGATTCTCTTCCAGAGATATTCAGGATCGGTCTGCCCGGCTCGTACCCATTGCTCGATGCGATCCGCCACCCGCTTATTCCTATAGGCCATAGCCGGTTCAGCCCAAAATGGTCTCACCAACGGGGTGTAGGCGCGGCTTTTGATGATTTTGACCAGGTCGGCTTCATTTTGCGGTGCTTGGTGAAAGTAGTTGGCATAACCGCCAAGGGAGATGGTGTCGTGGCCATCGGAGTTATATACCTCGGGCAGCTTCCTTGAGACAGCCAGCTCATGCAGGGCCGGGTAATGCAGCTCGTCGATGTTGACGCTCTGGGTTTCTATGGCATCAAAGGGGAGGTTCACCACCTCTTCATCCATCATCCGGTGATAACGCATGGGATGGGCCCAGACCGCCACGCCGCCGTGTTGGTGGGCTATCTCCACCACCTCGCGAGCCGGCATGTCTTTGTGGAAGAGACTGGCATCCATCACACCATATACCAGGATATCATGGCGATTGGCCGCACTCACTTCCAGGCCTCTGAGAATCAGGAGGCCGGGGTGACGGGCACTGAGCTCAGCTATCTCCTCCTCGCTCCACATTACATTATGTTCGGTGATGACTACGCCGGCCAAACCAGCGGCTTTGGCCGCCTCAGCCATCTCATCAGGAGTCATACGCCCGCAAGCTGAATAACGATCGGTATGAACATGCATGTCGATTAGCAACGCCAGGTAACCTTCTTCCTACATTTGTATCTCACACCATTATGTATCATTTTACTTTGACAGACTATATGCCTGCCGCCGCCGACTTAATAAATGCGGGGGGGCGAATTTTTTACCAAAGTAGCGCCTAAAAGCGGGGAGGGGCGAAAATTTTACCAAACCTTGTTTCGACGGCTGGCTACCGATCGAGTTGCTTGCAGTAAAACCCCAGCTAGAGGAGGTGGGCGCTGGCGCTGTCTCTCCGCTCCCGCCGGAAATAGGTGAGCCGATCACACTTTGGTAAAAAATTCGCCCCACCCATCGCCATGTCTTCCCCGCCACCCCGCCACCCCGCCACACCCCACACCACCTGTCGCACTACACCGCCGACCACGCCGCTGGGCTCACCGCTAACCACATCGCCGAAAGTTATACTAACCGCATTGCATAAAAATATGCCGAAAGTATGAGAGGACAGAACGCGGGTTTGTAGAAAAGAAAGATTCCTCAGTCCGACCTGGTACGAATGGTGGCATTAGGATGGAGGGGTGCCGCTTGGGTGTTATTCGTGTTAGTATTCCTGTCGCTCACTTGCTGGACAGAAGGCTCACCGAAGGAAATAAGCTGGTATGGATGGTGATGCGGCTGGACCGGCTGGATAAGTCCCTCTCTGTTGATGATCTTTATTCATCAGCCCGACTTGCTAAACGCACAGGCTTGACCCAGCGTTCCATACAAAAATCTATGCACCGCCTGGAGGAGACAAGTTGGTTTGTGCGTTACGGTAGAGATGGGAAGCCCTATACCCGCATCAATCGCCCCCTTCATCCGGATAGCTGGGTATCGATGCCTGCTGAGTTGCTCACCAGCAAACTGATGCCCAGCAATATAGTCATATATGGTCTGTTGCAGGATGAGTATTACTGCCGCAATATGAAAGGCATGCTCACATATCGCAGTTTGGCCGATTACTCCGGCATGTCGGTAAAAACCGTGCGCCTGGCGATAAACACCTTGAAGGAGCATTACTGGCTAAAAATCTGGCAGGAAAAAGACAATCAGATAGCTCCATATCATTATGAGCTTGGGATTGCCAGCATCAGTTATACCAAGAAACAGATCGATGTGACCAACATGCGCTTAAGCAGGGAAGGAGGCCACGGCGAAGCGATTGCCATGGCCATGGTGCAATTGGTGATCCAGCCGTCTGAATGCCTGGCCAATTGCCGGCCGGACTGGCTTGTCAACCCTGAAACCAATGAGCTGATGGAGCTCGATATCTGGTTTCCGGCATATAAGCTGGCGGTGGAGTTTAATGGACCGCAGCACTATCAGGCGACTCCCTTCGCCTCGGCTGAGGAAGTTGCCAGGCAGCAAAAACGCGATGCGCTGAAAGCGAGGATTTTGCGCAAGAAAGGTATTAATCTGGTGGTCTTGACCGCTGAAGACCTGGCGGTTGATGTTGTAGTCAAAAAACTGCAAGGTTTGGCTCCCCTGCGTGATCTGTATTGGTATAGGCAGCTGGTGGAATACCTGAATTATGTGGGCAGCTGTTACCGAGATAGACGGTATCATGAGCTGTATGAGAATCGGGAGCCGGCTGCCTCTCCTTTTGATAACTCACCTTCAGGCCAATAACCACCTGACCTCTCCGGGAAGAAACCGGGCCCGCCGGTGGCGCAATCCTGCCAGGATGAATAACATGGGACTGTCCGGGAAATGATTGCTAATCTGCCACATGGAGGGGATCACTTATGGCGCGCTTGATCCTGCGGGGCGGCCGCCCACTTTTCGGCCAGGTAGCAGCCAGCGGGTCAAAAAACAGTGCCGAAGCCATCCTTTGCGCCGCCGCACTGGCCGACGAGGAATGCGTGATTGAGGGAGTGCCTCTGGAAGCTTCGGTGTTGGCTATCATCATGTTATTGCGCGGGCTGGGAGCTTTGGTATATTGGGATGCCGGCGGTCGCGTCCATGTGAACGGGAGCAGCATCAACTCCTACCGCGCCCCTCTTTACTGGGCCAAAAAAGAGCGGGGTTCTTTTTATGCCGCCGGCTTGCTTTTAGCCAAGTTGGGGAAAGTGCGAACACCTATGCCCGGAGGGTGTAATATCGGTGCCCGCCCCGTGGATTTTCATCTTGATGGCTTTCGCAAACTGGGAGCCCGGGTGGTGGTGGAAAATAAGATGGTGCTGGCCGAGGCCCGCAAACTGACCGGGGCCAGGATATATGTGGGCCGCTCTAGCGTCGGTGCCACCATCAATTTGATGTTGGCCGCCAGCATGGCCGAGGGTCAGACGGTGTTGGAGAATGCTGCCAAGGAGCCGGAGATCGTCGACACCGCCACCTTTATGAACAAGATGGGGGCCTGTATTGAAGGAGCAGGGACCAATGTGATCCGCATCACGGGAGTGCCCCGCCTGAAGGGTACCTATCATCAGGTGATTCCGGATCGCATAGAGGCCGGCACCTTTCTCACCGTCGCCGCCATCGCCGGTGGGGATGTCCTGGTCACCAACACTAAAGCTGCCCATCTGGCTCAGCCGGTGGAAAAATTGCGGGAAGCCGGTTTCCAGCTGGAAATCGACAGCGACAGCATTCGCATAAAGGGAGAAAGGCGTCCACTACCTTGCATGATTTGCACAGCTCGCTACCCCGGCTTTGCTACCGATCTGCAATCGCCTTTCACGAGCTTGATGGCCTTGGCCGATGGCCGCAGCGTGATCCGGGAGACCATCTTCCCGGACAGATGGATGTGGATTGATGAGTTGCGGCGCATGGGGGCCGAGGTGGAATTGATTGAGGACACGGCGGTCATCAAAGGGGTGCCTAAACTGCATGGTGCCGAAGTGACCGCTACCGACCTACGGGCGGGCGCTGCTTTGGTAGCAGCCGCCCTGGGAGCAAAGGGAGAGACCATCATCAACAACGCCGAAGTGCTCAACAGGGGCTATGAAGGGTTGACGAGCAAGCTGGCGGCGCTGGGTGCCGGGATCGTCAGATATGAAGTGGATGAACCGTTGGCAGACGAAATGAAATGGGAACTGGAGAAGGTTGTGAGCCCGGATATGGAAATAAACATGGGCATGGATATGGGCCTGACTGCGGGTGTGAATATGGGTGCAAATGTAGACGGCATGGTGTCCGAAGAGCCGGGCGCCGCCGATGCCGCAGCCGATCCGGAAGGTTGACCCCGGAAGGACGACGGTGGGTGACCTTAAAGCCCGACAGTTAAGTCTTCCGGCAGATTAACTGCCCAAAATTATATTAAATTGAAGGGGGAATTATCATACCGACCACGAACCATTTATGGCAGATTGAATATGGTGAGGGTTATGGATAGGGGGGCAGAGAGAAATTGCTCAGGGCACTTGATCATCCTTATGCATATGCCCAGTTGGTGGCCGACCGCCTGAAGAAGGGGATCATGGTGGTGTCGGTGGACCAAAACGGTAAGCCGAATGTCATGGCCGCCTCATGGGGCTTTTTTGGTTACCAATGGAGCCGGCCGGTGTACATCGTTCCGGTGCAGCCACCGCGCTATACCCACGGACTCATTGCGCAAAGCGGGGAGTTTGTCATCAGCGTGCAACCTGAATCGATGGACGACGACATGCTCTTCTCCGGCGCTTGTTCCGGCCGGGATGTGGACAAGTTCCAGGCGAGGGGGCTGACCCCGGTAGCCATGCCGATTCCCGGCTTTAAAACCCCGGGCATCTCCGGTGCCTTACTGCACCTGGCCTGCCGGGTAATTCATACTGCCGGTGCCAAACCGCTTTCCCCGCACACCTTTTTCTTTGGCGAGATTGTCGGGGCCTATGCCGATGCTTTGCCGTGATACTTGGTACAAAAGATGAGGAGGTGCTCAGCGCATGCATAATGCCGATACATATCGCAAGCTAAATGCCGATACATATGTCGATGTTTTGGCTGAGGAGGTGCCGCGCCTCTTTACCTTCAGCGCCAAAGACCGCCGGGAAGCCGAGGAGTGGCAGAAGGCTTTTCGCCCGGCACTGATCAAAGCGCTCGGGATCGAGCAGATCGCCAATAGAGGTCCGGCGCCGCTTAAGGCCACCTGTTTATCGGTGGAGACTCTTGAAGATCATGTGCGGGAAGAATGGCGCCTGGAGACGGAGCCAGGCTTTCAGCTACCGTTTTATCTCCTCAAGCCGCTCGCCGCCGCCCCGGCGCAGGAGGGCGGTGCAGGAAAACGGTTGCCTTTGGTAATCACTCCCCACGGTCACGGCAAGTTGGGCAAACGCACCTATGTCGGATTATGGGATAATGAGGACGACAGACAGCAAATGATGTCTGGAGAGCGGGACGTGGCCTTGCAGGCTGTGAGGGAAGGTTACCTGGCTATAGCTCCCGACATGCGCGGCTTTGCCGGCTTGCGGCGCACCAAGGAGATAAACGAAGATGCCAACAATTCCTGCCGCCACCTCCAGATGCATGCCTACCTTTTCGGCCGTACCTTGGTCGGCGAGCGAGTGTGGGATATCATGCGCCTGATAGACTGGGCGACGGCGCGTCCCGATGTCGACGCCCGTAAGATTGTGGTCACCGGCAATTCCGGGGGAGGTACGGTGACCCTCTTTGCCGGAGCCGTCGACGAGCGTATAACCGTCAGTATTCCAGGCAGCTATTTTTGCACTTTTCAGCACTCCATCGGCTCCGTGCGCCACTGTGAATGCAATTATGTGCCTGGGATCATGTGTTTAGGTGAAATGTACGATGTGGCCGGATTGATTGCCCCTCGCCCCTTTATGGCTGTGAACGGAAACCAGGATAGGATATTTCCCATTGAGGCGGCCAGGTATGCCTATTTCCGATTGTTGGAAATTTACCGCGTGTTCGGTGTACCCGAACGGTGCCGCCTGAGCGAGAATGAAGGCCCTCATCGTTACTACAAACGTGATGTTTGGCCTTTTGTAAGGGAAATGCTCGCTTTGGTTTAGTCGGTAGGGGGATGAGGTATTCTGCACATCGCAATGTATTCCGATACTTACCTGCCTTATATCAGCGGGGCGGTTAGATCGCTGGAGCGTCTGGCAGGTGGATTGCGCGACATGGGTCATCAGGTGAGTCTTTTTGTCCCTGCTTACGGCAGGCAGCAAGAAGAGGTGATACCCTACAGGGCACGGCAGGAGAACGGCAACGTCGTCTATCGCGTCTCTTCCATTCCTTTATACCCACCGGCCAACATCGTCCTCTCCATGCCCTCCAAGCGGCGGCTGGTGGAGTTGACGAAGGAGTTGGGGGTAGATATCATTCACACACACAGCCCGGCGACGATGGGGAGGGCTGCCGCAGAGGTTGGCCGCCGGCTGAACATACCGGTGGTCTTCACGCATCACTCTATGTATCACCAATACTCCTGCTTTGCCCCCAAACCATTAAAACCGCTCATCGAGCGGGTCGTGCTGCACTGGATCAGGGACTATTGCCGCAGCGTAAGCGCCATCATCGCCCCGTCGGTCAGTGTGCAGAAAGAGATTCGCCGCCTCTATAACCTGCCGAGCACCGTCATCTCCAATTCCATACCGGCCGTCGCATCGGAAGGGCTCCCCTGGAGCGAACGCCTGGCCGATCCGCTTCTGGTCTATGTAGGCCGGCTGTCGCTGGAGAAGAACCTGGACTTAGCCTTGAATGCTTTTGCCTTGGTGCGAAAAGTCACCCCGGCCCGTCTGGCTTTCATCGGTGCGGGGCCCATGAAGAAGACTCTACTGGCAAAAGCGCACACTTTAAAATTGGACAAATGCATCATCTTTACCGGGCCGCTCTCTTTCGGCCAGGTGAGCGAATACCTGCATCGGGCGGCGCTTTTTCTTTTTCCATCCTTTCGCGAGACACAGGGTATGGTGGTATTGGAAGCTTTGGCTCACGGCGTGCCTTCGCTCACTTTATGCACTCCCGTGAACCAGGAGATTGCCGATGAGTGCGAAGCCTGCGTGATGGTGAAGCCGGTGGCAGAGGAGATGGCTGCCGCCATCGCGGATTTGCTCTTATCCCCGCAAAAGTTGGAGGAATTGAGCAATATAGGGCGTATATATGCCCGCAAGTATTTAGTGGAGAATATCGCCCTGGAGACGGAGAAATTCTATAAATCGGTTTTATCCGCCGGAAAGCTTACAGGGGAAAAGCAATTATGGTATAATACTTAAAGCAAGAAGGGCAAAACATGCCTTCGGCGAAGTGTTTATAAAATATTTGGAGGTGGTCGGCTATCCGTAGAAGTACACATGACATGCAATCGGTTCAGCGGGAGCGCGGGCCTCGGGTGAACTCGGAGATCAGGGGCCGGCGAGTGCGTGTCATTGACCCCGAAGGAAACAACATGGGTATTTTGATGCCTGAGGAAGCTCTCAGGGAGGCGCAAGCCCGCGGTTTGGATTTGGTGGAAGTGTCGCCTACCGCTCAACCGCCTGTCTGCCGTATCATGGATTTCGGCAAATACAAGTATGAGCAGAGCAAGAAGGAAAGAGAAGCTCGCAAGCGGCAGCATACGATGGAGCTAAAGGAACTGGTTCTGCGCCCCAAGATTGACGATCACGATATTGAAGTGAAAAGAAACAGCGCCCGCCGCTTTCTGGAAGAAGGCAACAAGGTGCGGATCACCATGCGTTTCAGAGGCCGGGAAATCATGCATAAGCAGATTGCCGAAGAAAAGCTTCAGGCGCTGGCTTCTGAGCTGGCTGAGTATGGTACTGTGGAGCGCAGCCCTATCATGGAAGGGCGTTCGATGGTCATGATTTTGACCCCCACGAAAAATAACCAGTCGTCGTGAGCGCGGGCGTGCGGCCGTTTTTCATGCTCATTTATCCACCGGCCTTATGAGGCCGGTTTTTATGTAATATAAAGGCTAAAGGTAAATGCGGAAGGGACGGGTTTTGGTGCTATACGCGATTTTAGGGGTAACGGGGCTGGCTGCGGGGATTTTAAGCGCTTTGCTGGGCGTGGGGGGCGGCATCATCATGGTGCCGGCCATGACGTATTGCGGGGTGCCGTTCAAAGTGGCGGTAGGCACATCGTTGGCGGTGATCATACCTACCTCCTTGATGGGTGTGATCAGGCACTACAATTTGGGGAACGTTGATTTTAAGGTAGCGCTGCTCCTGGCCACCGGCGCCGTGATCGGCGCCAATTTGGGTGTCATGTTGGTGGCCCGCGTTCCCGATCTGTTGCTAAAGAGACTGTTTGCCGTGTTCATGGTGGTCACGGCGATCAAGCTCTTCACCGGGAAATAATAACCGGAAAATAAAAACCGGGAAAAACGGGAAAGGCGGGAGAATTTTGGTGGCAGGGCGAGAAAAACGGCGACGGGGCGATAAATAAGTTGGCGGGGCAAGAAAAACAAAAATTTGGTATGCCTAAACACAATAAACCGAAGCCGAAAACCAAACCGACCAAAGTAAAGTTGGCGCAACTCGTGGTGGAGCGAGGTCATTTTTCCAGCCAGGAAGAGGCAGCGGGTTGGATTATGGCCGGCAAAGTGCTGGTGGACGGCAAGAGGGTCGACAAGCCGGGCACTATGGTGGCTGCCGATGCTTCTGTGCAGATCAAGGGAAAGATGCGCTATGTCGGTAAGGGTGGATATAAGCTGGCCGGGGCGCTGGATGACTTCGGTATATCTGTTGAGGGAAAGGTGGCTCTCGATGCCGGAGCCTCTACCGGCGGGTTTACGCATTGCCTTCTCACCAGCGGTGCCGCCAAAGTGTATGCCGTCGATACCGGATATGGGCAGCTGGCCGGAGTGTTGCGAGCCGACCCCCGCGTCGTCAACCTGGAGCGCACCAACATCGGGGAGTTAAATGCCGCCGATCTGGTTCCTCCTCCCAACCTGGGCACGGTCGATCTCTCATACCTTTCCTTGACGGTAGCGATTCCCATTGTCGCCGGTTTGCTCACCCCCGACGGTGAGTTGGTCTGCCTGGTAAAGCCGCTTTTTGAGGTGGAAGATACCGAGATCCGCCGCAGCGGGGTTTTCACGCATCCCGACCAATACCGGCAAGTTCTGCATGATCTGATCAGCAAGGTGGAGGAGAAGGGATATAAGGTGGCGGGGCTGGTGCCTAGCCGCTATAGGGGGAACAAAGGGACCCTGGAATTCTTTCTCCACCTCCCTTTGCAGCCTAAAACTAATTCCGTTTCGATAGACATAGATGAAGCCATTGAGAAAAGTGTCACCGAGGCGCTAAAGTTGCCGCCATTTGCTGCCCAAGAGGTGGAAGACTCCTGGTCCTAGCGTAGTCACCCGGCTGCAGCCGTCCGAGCCGGCCGTATGTCACCGGTCTTAGCCGTCACAACGAGCTTAGCCGTCACAACGAGATTAGCCGTCACCGGCTTGACCCGCCGTGTATATTATAGGAAGCGGGGTTGATAGCTGTGGCTGGCGTGAAGAAAAAGTTGGGACCTAGCTATTGGCGCAATAATGGCCGGGGTATCAGATATACCTTTGAGATCGGCGAGGCAGCCGACAGGTTGGGCATCACCATCGATGCGGCCAAGCGCCGCCTGCGGCGCGGCCGGCTCAAGGGTTTCAAGGTGGACGGGCAATGGTATGTGGTGATCTATCATCCGCCCAGGAGATGGTTAAGGCGTTATAGAAAACGCCGACCAGGTGGGGTGCGCCTGAGCCTGAGCCCTCGCCCTGTTGTGCGCAAGCGGGTGACGACCGGGGTCGCCCGCCGCTCCGGGCGAGGCAAAGACAATGGTTTATGGCGTGGTGTGGTGGCTGCCCGCGCATAATAACCGTGTATGATAAATATCAGCCGGCTACTCTATTGTTATCTGCATCATGTCCTTCCCGCCTGTGAAAAGGAGCTTGCCGGGTGGCGGCGGCGGGCCTGGGCTATTCCTGAGCCGCGCTTGCGTCTCCAGGCTCTCTCCAGCCTGGATAAGAAGAAGTTCCATTGCCAGGGAGGGGCCGTCTTCGCCGTCCTGCCTGGTCCCATACATCATGATCTGCTGCGTTTCATCGTCGCCTTGCAGACTATTAGCGACTACCTGGACAATCTTTGCGACAGAAGCCGGGTGATCGAAGCCCGGGCCTTTGCTCTATTGCATGAAGCCATGCTGGATGCTGTACAGCCGCCGCAGTCGTCTGCGCCGCTACCCCGGCCACCGGGTTATTATTACCGACTCTACCCATGGCAGGATGACGGCGGTTACCTGGCTGATCTGGTAGCCACCTGCCGGGAGGCCGTCGGGCGGATGGCTCAATATGATGCTGTGGCTGCCGACATTATCAAGCTGGTGGAGCTATACCGGGATCTGCAGGTGAAAAAGCATATAGAGGTGGAAGAGAGAGTGCCGCAGCTCACCTCGTGGTTTCACCATCATCTACATGCCGGGAAGGAAGATAGGCTTGGAGTGGGGGTGGAGCAGTGGCGACCGCTGAAGGCTTTAGCCGGTGCCGGTTTATACTGGCAGGAATTTGCCGCTGCGGCCGGCTCTACCTTGGGCGTGTTTGCTTTGGCTCAGGCTGCTCTTTTGCCGGGCAGTGCCGATATAACTAAGGACTCGCTCCTGGCTCTCTATTTCCCCTGGATCTGCGGCCTGCACATTTTGTTGGATTATTTGATTGATCTCAGTGAAGACAAAGAAGGCGGCGATCTGAATTTCGTCAGCATCTATAGGGATATCGCTCAGGCGGGGGAGAGGCTGCAGCTCTTTTTCACGGAAGCCCGCCGGCGCCTTAAGCAACAGGACCTGCCGGCTATGCATGCTCTGGTTTTGTACGGATTGCCGGCCATGTATCTCTCCGATCCCAAGGTGGTCAAGCAGAAACAGGTGAAAACGGCACAACACATCCTCAACACCGGCGGCTTCTGGACATGGTTTTTATATCTCCTGTGCCGGCAGTGGCGGAAGAGCAGATATAATCGTTATACTTAACCAAGTGAAAATGCGGCGCCTTCACCGCCTGTCCGGGGAGGCGATGAAGGCGCCGCATCCATCCATATTCAGTCGCCCAAATTTCTGTTGCTCTTAGGAAGCCTAACGGAACAGGGCGAGGAGAGCGTTTTTAATATCGCCGATCTCAAATTCGCCGATCAGGACCACGTCGGTCATGTCGCTCACCCGCACGTAGTAGTTGGTGATCCTGAACCAACCGCTACCTTCCGATTTGGTGCCGCCGGTTTCCAAGGCCACCTTCGAGCCGTCGCTTGCGGTCAGCTCCACCCGCCAGGTGTTGGCGGCCGGATAGAATCCGTAATCGGCTTCATCCATGATGGGAGCGATTTTGTCCGCCCCGAGGTTGCGCAGCGATTGCAGGAACCTGGTTACGTTGGCTTCATTGCGTTCGCTGCCTTCATACATCCACTTTCCGCCCTGCTTCAACAGGGTCTTGGTGGTGGTGTGGCCGCTGTAGTCGGATTCGGAATAAGCGATGCTGGTGACGGCGGCCTGGTCGAAGACCATCAACTCGCTGCGCACTCTGGAGAGTGCCGTAACGATCTCCTCGATGTCGGCCACCGGAGCCAGGAATACACCCTCACGCGTGCTCGACTTAACATATCTATATTTCCCGTCCGGCGTCACACCGCCCAGATCCAGCCTGATGGTGGCTTTGTTGTCCAGGGTGGTGACGATCTGGGTGGCATTCTGCGCCGGGTAGAAGCCGAAATCAGCGTCGTTGCTGTCCGGGGCGAAGGAGATGGCGATCACGCCGACGATGGCATCCATCACACCTCCGACCGAGAACGCCACTTTGCCTTCGGCCGACCAACCCTCGGAGTCCTTGTTAAACTTACGCTCCACAGGCTTGCCGCTCTCGTCGCTCCTGGTGACAGTCAGGCTGACCACCCGGTTGGGATCGAGGCCCATCATATCGGTACCGACCCGTTTGAGCTTATCCTTGAGATTCTGGGCGATAAATTCGGCCACGGCATAGGTGTGCGGTCTGTCCGAGCTCTTTACGAAATAAAGGCGCCGGTCGCCATATTTGTCACCCACGTCCAGCACTTTCTTGGTGCCGTCACTCAGGGTCAGCTCCAGGTGCAGATTGGTGCCCGGATTGAGTCCGGTACCCCTGGTGGAGAGCACGTCGGCTACGCTTACATATCTGAGGTCGCGCAAGAGGAGCTCAACGTCGAAGACGATGCCGGGATCTCCACCGGCGTTGAACCAGCGGCCGTCCCTCCGCTCCACCGCGCGCACGATCTCTTCGCCGTTGCTGTCTACGGCTTTGGCGGTGATCTTGACCACATCATCGGGATTGAACACCAGAAGCTGGCTGTTGACCAGATCGATGGGGCGCAGGCCTTTCAGCTCTTCGGGCAGGCCGCGCACCAGGTACAGATCATCCGAAGCCGAGGTCTTGACATAATAGATCTCGGTACGCCCTTCACGGCCTATGGTGAAGGTCTTGGTGACTCCGTCCTCCACAAAGGAAGCCTCAGCAAAAGGCCTGTTCAAACCATAAGCTGCCGGCGATTGCGGCTGATCGATCACTTCGTCGGAAGCTATGGCACTGAACATGCCGATCACCCGGCGCACCGTCTCGCTGTCCGCCTGATCGTTGATGGGCTCCAGGAGCATCCATGTGTTGCCTCTCTGCTCGGCCACCATGGTCTGACCGGCGATGGTCACACTCATCTTCGTCACTTTATCCAGATCCATAGGACAAAGAGCCGGCGCCGACAAGGCAAACATGTTGGGATCAAGCTCGACGACAATGGACTTCTGACTCGATCTCCCGTACAAAGCCATCAACACAACGACAATCACTACTACAGCCGCCACCACATATGCGGCGACATTTCCCGACAGCCCTTTACTTCTGGCTATGGGCTTGCTCAACACGATCGCCCCCTATAATTTCCAGGCGTATGACCTGATTTGAGGTTTACCAATCACCACATAAATAATAGATTCGCATGGGAGTCTGCCATATCCTTTTGCGAGATAGGAGACGTGATTTTCCATGTAATCATGTTATCAAGTAATACCGTAAAAGACTTGCACCCTTGTAAATACGCCGAAGTGATCTCCGTTCCTCCCACATTACAAAAATGATAGGCGAAACATTTGCAGGTGATCTTGCTCCAAGCATGGAAAGCTAATGCATATGGCGCATAATGTATAATATTTCGCCGATCAAGGAACTGTTCTAGAGGGTGATAAGTTGGTGCCGGAGCGGGAGAAGGTAAAAGCAGTCATATCATACGAAGATGATGTGCATGCCTGGGTCTACCTGGATCAGGTGGATAAGGTGATCAGGTATGAGGCATATGTGATCGACTATGACGAGGATGGAGAGCCCGGCACCCTGAAATTTGTCATCGAGGAAGGGGTGCTGGATAATGTGCATGAAGTGCCGTTGTTCCGCACCCTGCTGCAGGAATATCATGAACGGCAGGCCGACGCCGACGCCGGCGGTAACGGCCTGTCGCTCCTCAAAGCCTACACCCTGACCTTTGACGGCAGGTTGATCCCCACACCGCCCCTGCTTTTGTTTTATGCTTCCCTGACGAGCCGGCAGCTGGACGAGATCCATCATTATTTTGCCACGCAGGAAAAACGGCTGAAGCGTGAGAAAAAACAGCGGTGGATGCGCATGCTGCGCGCCCTCGGTTTCGACGTCATGAACAATCTGTAATAATACTGAATACTGACGAGGTGCAAATATATGGGGGAGTTAAGCGGGAAGCGGATCACGCTGGGAGTGACGGGCGGCATCGCCGTCTATAAGGCTGTGGAGCTGTTGCGTCTTTTTGTCAAAGCCGGCGCCGACGTGCACGTGGTGATGACGCCGGCGGCCACGCAATTTGTCGCGCCGCTCACCTTTCGCGAGCTGTCTTTCCATCCGGTGGCCGTGGATATGTTTGTCGAGCCCAAGGAGTGGCTGATGGAGCATCTGTCGCTGGCGGAAAGCGGCGACATCATGGTGGTGGCGCCGGCGACGGTGAACACCCTGGCCAAGCTGGCGCATGGCGTGGCCGACAATCTGCTGTGCACTACGCTTTTGGCGGTGACGGCGCCGGTGGTGCTGGCTCCGGCGGCCGACAGCCATATGTGGCTGAATCCGATCACCCAGGAGAATGTGGCTAAGCTGAAGAGGTTGGGTTATCATTTTGTCGGTCCCGACAGCGGCTCGCTTGCCAGGAACATCCAGGGTGTCGGGCGCATGGCCTCTCCGGAGGAGATATACCGCAAGGTGGCCGATCTGCTGCTCGTGGGCGACAGGCGGCGGGATGATTGGCGGGGCCGGCGGGTGCTGGTGACGGCGGGGCCTACCCAGGAGCCGATCGATCCGGTACGCTATCTGACCAACCGCTCGTCGGGCAAAATGGGCTATGCGCTGGCTGAGGCGGCCTGCCGGCGGGGGGCGGAGGTCACTTTGGTGAGCGGGCCGGTAAATTTGGCTCCGCCGGCGGGGGTGCGCCTGGTGCGGGTGCAGACCACGCTGGAAATGAGGGAAGCGGCGCTGGCGGCTTTCCCGGAGGTGGATGTGGTGTTCGGGGCCGCCGCCCCGGCCGACTATCGCCTGGCGCAACCGTATGAGCAAAAGATAAAGAGAAGCGGAAACGTGGGCGGCGGGCTGGCTTTACAGTTGGTGGATAATCCCGACATAATTGCCGAGTTGGGGCGGCTTAAAAAGCAGCAGGTGGTGGTGGCCTTCGCCGCCGAGACGGAGAATCTGATTGAAAACGCCAGGCATAAGCTCGTGCAGAAAAAAGCCGACCTCGTGGTGGCGAACGATGTCACCGCTCCGGGCGCCGGTTTTGAGGTGGATACCAATCAGGTTTATCTGGTCTATCCGGACGGCCGAGCGGAAAAGCTCGACCTCTTGCCCAAGACCGAAGTGGCCGAGCAGATCCTGGACCGGGTGCTGCCTCTTTGCCGGGCCGCCGGCTGATCGTGCCGCCCGGCGGCTGGTTTCGGCAGGTTTTTTGGCCTAAATGGTGGCGGCTTTATTTCTCTGATATAGAAAATAGATACCGTCCAGGGTGAGCCGGTCGTCGATGATCTTCACTTCCGCACTCCGGTTTTCCAGGATGTAGGCGTAGCCGCCAGTGGCTATCACTGTGGGATGGGGTTCACCCATCTCCTTTTTTATCTTTCTGACCAGGCCGTCCACCAGGCTGCAGGTGCCGTGGATCACCCCGGAGCGGATGGCGTCTGTGGTGTTGCGGGCGATGACCTGGTCGCCCGCACCGCGCAGGTCGATGCGCGGCAGCTTGGCCGCCCTCTGGGCGAGGGCATCAAGGGAAATTCCCACCCCGGGAGCGATCAAACCGCCAAGGTGCTCGCCAGCGGCCGACAGGGCTTCGCATTTGGTAGCGGTGCCCAGGTCGACGACGATGGCCGGTTTGCCATATTTTGCCAACGCTCCGGCCGTGTTGGCCAGGCGATCGGCGCCCAGCATCTGCGGCGCTTCATAAAGGGTTTTGAAGCCCAGATCCAGGCGAGAGGAGATGAGCAGGGGAACGCAGTTGAGGTAGGTGCGGCACGTTTCGATGATGGTCTCTTCCGCCGGCGGCACCACGGAGGACAGGGCCGCTCCCTTTACGGAGCCGCGGTTGATGCCGTGCGCCGCAAAAAGCCCCTGCAACAGCGCCATATATTCCGCCGGCGGGCGGAGCGGATTGGTGGAGAGGTGAAAGCGCAAGCTGAGCTCGTCGCCTTTATATAAACCAATGTCGGTGGTGGTGTTGCCCACGTCCAATACCATGATAAGCATGCTTTTTCCTCCAGCTTCTTTAGCGTTTCCCATCTTAACATAAAGGTATTGGAAAAAGAAGGTGGAAACTGGAACTTAAGATCGGCTGAAGTCCAAGGCAAGACTACAGGAGGTGCTTTATTGTCTGCGCAGTGGAATCGTTTTCTGGAGTTGATGGGAGAGATGGTGGATCTGGCCCACATGACTGCCCTGGCCGGATGGGATCAGCAGGTGATGATGCCGTCTCGAGGAGCGGAGGAGCGGGGGAGACAGATCGCCACTCTGGAGCGCTACATACATAAGCTCTTGACCGGCCGGGAATTCGGCGACCTCTTGAGCGCCTTGGAGGAGGAGGTAGAGGCCAAAGGCACACCCTATGAAAGCCGGGAGGCCTCCCTGATCAGAAAGGCTCGCCGGGAATTTGATAAGGCGGTGCGCCTCCCGGAGCAGCTGGTGAGCGAGATGGCTCAGGCGGAATCCTTAGCCTTCAATGCCTGGGTGGAAGCGAAGAGCAAAGCCGACTTCCGCCTGTTCGAGCCTCATCTGAGCCGCCTTGTGGAGCTGCAGAAGGCCAAGGCCGAAGCTTTGGGGTACAAAGACACCCCATATGACGCCTTGCTCGACAACTACGAGCCGGGTATGACCTCAAAGGATCTTGAAGAGCTCTTCTCCGAGCTGCGGGCGGAGCTCACCCCGCTCGTAGCGCAGATCGCCCGGAGCCGGAGCACAAAGGAACACCTCGCAGACAACCCGCTGAGACAGTATTATGCCGAAAAGGGGCAGATGGACCTCTGCCGCAAAATTTTGGACATCCTCGGTTTCGACGGCAACAAAGGGAGGATGGATAAATCCGCCCACCCCTTCACCACGCAGATCGGCCGGCACGACATACGCCTTACCATCCGGACCAGGACTAATGATCTGGCCTCGGCGGTCTTCTGCACTTTACATGAAGGGGGCCATGCCCTTTATGAGCAGGGTCTGCCCGACACATTCAAGCGGACTTTTCTGGGACAGGGAGCCTCCCTGGGAGTGCATGAGTCCCAGTCGCGCCTCTGGGAGAATGTGATCGGCCGCTCCCGCCTCTTCTGGCAGCACTTTTTGCCCGTGGCCAGGGAAATTTTCCCGAGCCAGCTGGCGGGGGTCGGCATCGACCGGATATATAAAGCCGTCAACCTGGTCGAGCCGTCGCTGGTGCGCGTCGATGCCGACGAAGTCACCTATAACCTGCATATCATCATGCGCTATGAAATCGAGCGCGCCCTCCTTGAAGGCGAGCTGGCGGTAGCCGACCTGCCGGCGGTATGGTGGGAAAAGATGGAAAAATACCTGGGCATCAAACCGGCGAATGACGCCGAGGGAGTGTTGCAGGATGTGCACTGGGCGCAAGGCTACTTCGGCTATTTTCCCACCTATACGCTAGGATCGGTCTTCTCCGTCCAGCTGTGGCAGGCGGCCTGCCGCAAGGAGGCCGATCTGGCCGTCCGCCTGGAAAAGGGGGATTTCTCCGTGGTCAGAGAATGGCTGAATAAGGAGGTGCATGCCTGGGGAGCGAGTTTGACTATGCAGGAGTTGGCCCTGAAGGTGACGGGCAAAAAGTTGACCATCAAGCCGTATATAAAATACCTGAAAAACAAATATAGCAAGTTATATGATCTTGCTTTGTGAGCAAATGATGAGGATATGCAGATCGAGATCGAAAAGCGCTTTCCATTAGAATTCTTTACCGTCGATGCCGTCACCTTGGCCCGCCGGCTGCTGGGGGCTCTCTTGGTGCGGCGCTCGGCTGAGGGCATCACGGCCGGGATGATTGTAGAGACGGAAGCTTATAGAGGTCCGGACGACCGGGCGGCCCATTCCTGCTCCGGCCGGCGCACCTCCCGCACCGAGGTGATGTTCGGTCCCGGTGGGCGGGCCTATGTCTACCTGATATATGGCATGTATTTATTGTTCAATGTGGTGGCGGCGAAGGAAGGACAGCCTGAGGCGGTTTTGATCAGGGCGCTGGAGCCGGTGCTGGGGCTGGAGCTGATGGCCGGGCGGCGCGGCCTGGAGCTCACGACAGACCAAAATCCGCCCGGCGACGGCGAGCGGGGTCCGGAGCGGCTGATCCGCTCTTTGTGCAACGGGCCCGGCCGGCTGACCAGGGCTTTAGATATCACCCGGCAGCACTACGGGATTGATCTCCGGGGCGACGAGCTCTTCCTTGTGCCCTATAAAGAGTTTCCGGAGGCCGCAGTGGCGACCACCCCCCGGATAAATGTCGATTATGCCGGAGAGTGGAAGCATATGCCCTGGCGGTTTGTGGTGCGGGACAGTCCGTTTTTATCCACCCGCCGCCATTTGTGATTTCCATTACCGACCTATTGGGCGAATAGTATAAAATGGACTAAAAGATATATTGAGGCGAGGGGGAAAAGGCAATATGTATAAACTGCTGCATACCCGCATCAGGGTAAAGGATCTGGAGAAGTCGATCACCTGGTACTGCCGGCTCGGCTTTGAGCTGGTCAGGCGCACGGAGCGCTCTCCGGCCGGGAATCAGCTGGCCTTTTTGGCGCTTCCGGGCAACGAACACCTTCTGGAACTGGCCTATTCACCTGATTATCAACCGGCAGTGCCCGAGGATCTGATGCATCTGGCCATCGGCGTGCCCGACTTGGAAGCCTATTGCGCGGAGCTGGAGCGGCAGGGCTTGGAGATATGGCCGGACGACTGGCGGAACAAATTCAAAACCGAACGCAAGATGGCCTTTGTCACCGATCCCGACGGTTATGAGGTGGAACTCCTGGAAAGGAAAAGCTGAGGCCAGGTGGTCGGTGGTCGGCCATAGGTGGTCGGGTCGGCGGTTGGCGGTTGGCTATAAGCGGTAGGGTCGGCGGTCGGCTTCGCTCCGACCG
>DULU01000148.1 GCA_012840225.1 Bacillota bacterium | reverse complement strand
TTCCGGCGCGGCCAGGACAAGCCGCGCTATTCGTCGGTGACCAGACATGGCTATATCGGCGTCGGCCCAGGCGCCGGCTCCCACCTCCCCGGGGAATTCGTGCTCAACACCTTCGACCTACAAAGCTGGCAGGAAAGCCTGTCGGCCGGATCATCCGCCATCGCTCTGCGCCTGCCCTTCGTCGACAGCATGTCCGGGTGGTGGTGGTTATATTGGCGCATCTACGACACCCGCATCCCCTTGTCGCATTTGGAGACGATGCTTGGCCCCGACGCGCCCAAAGCCCGCCGGCTGCTCAACTGGCTCACCGCCGCCCGCCTGGCCAGGGAGGCCGGCTCTTGGCTGGAGCTGACGGAAGCCGGTGCTTTTTGGCTCCATCTGGCGCAAAACTATTTCGCCCTGGATTATGTCAATACCATATGGACCGCCGCCCGCCGCCTGCCCTGGCCGGAAGAGGTAGCCATCTAGCCGCAATCGCCCCGAACCATTGCGCAATATATCCGCAACACCCCCCTGTACCATTTTTCCGGCGGGGCAGGATTTTGCCATTTCACACAGAATATGGCCGAAGCAAGCAGGCCATTACAGATCGGTTCTAAGAATAGACATCTACGCAACACTCAGGCAACAATCCGGCAACACAGTAATTGAGAAGGAGGTTAATTACACATGGTAAAGAGATTTTCAGCAACGGCATGGGTATTAAGTGTGGTAATCGCATTCACGTTGGTGTTCTCCGGGGCGGCGCTGGCCAAAGTGACCATCACCTTCGGCACATGGGCCGGTAAGGGAGCCGGCACATGGCAGCTTCTGGAAGCTTATGTTAATGGGTTCAACGCTTCGCAGGATGAAATCGAAGTGCAACTGGTTACCGTTGCCTCCTATGACCAGAAGATACCTGTCCTGCTCGCCTCCGGCCTGGGAGACGACATACTGCACATCCACCAGAACAACGGCTACGCCTGGAGGGAAGGTCTGGTGAATCTGGCTCCCTACCTGCAGCAGTCCAAGATCAATCCCCTGGAATATGTCCCCGGCGTCTTCGATTCGAGCAATTATGCCGGCAGGATGCCGTGGATACCCGATGGCCTGCAGCCGCAGATGCTGTTTTACAACACCTATATGCTGGCCAATGCCGGATTGGACAATCCTGTGAACCTGCACGCCAAGCAGGCCTGGAACTGGGAGGCGTTCGTCACCTACGCCAAAAAGCTGACCGTGGATGCCGACGGCAACGGCACTCCTGAGCAGTGGGGCGCCGCCGGCTTTCTGAACCGGAACCTCTTCATCACCAGGCAGAACGGCGGCAGCGTGGTGTCGCCCGACGGCACCCGCTATACCGGCAACGCGCCGGAGTATGTGGAAGCCATCCAGTGGCTGGCCGATCTCTACTACGTCCACCGGGTGGTGCCCAACACCACGGACAGCATCACTGCGGCACTGAACCGCTTGCGCAACCGGACCGCCGCCATCGGCCACTACAGCCCCAACGGCCGCACCAATGTGCGCGCTTCTCTCCAGCCCGGAGAGTGGGATGTGGCGCCGTTTTTTGAAAGGGTGCCCGGACGGCCGTGGACTCATCTGAGCGGCAACGGCTTCGGCATCAACATCAACTCCAAGCATAAGGAAGAAGCCTGGAAATTCATCGAATTTGTCATCTCCCTGCAGGGCCAGCTGATCAACGCTGCGGTGAGGGCGGACTTGCCCATCCATCTGCGGGCCATCGCTTCACCTGAATACCTGAAAGAAGAAGGCACGCGCAATATGGACTATGTTATCAGGAGACTGCCTGAGCAGTTTGCCATCTTCACTCCCAAATATATCCCGGATGACGGCGAGATCAACAGGCTGAACAATGCTGCTATCAACTCCGTGTTCAAGGGAGAGAAACCGGCGGCCGTCGCCTTCGACGAAATCGCCAACACCGTGCAAGGCATTCTCGACAGGCTGCAGGGGCAGATCATCATCAAGTAGTTGTATATCATTGATTGTACCGTCTCCAGCAGGCGGTCGGCCGGCCGACAATACTCTCTGCCGGCAGGCCCGGCCGCCTGCCGGTCAAGCCGGCGAGCAAATGAGCAAATGAGCAAATGAGCAAGCGAGGGTAGTGCGAATGTCGGTGTCGCAGAGAAAAATAGCGGATATGCTGGGCATTGCGCCTTCCACGGTATCCAGGGCTCTGAGGGCGGAAGGCAACATATCGCCCGAGACCCGCCGAATGATCCAGGAAGCGGCGATGGAACTGGGCTATAGCCTTCCCAACGCCCCCAGGCGCACACCGCTGGAGCATGTACTGGTGGTCTTCCTTTCCAAGTGGTCGGCCGAATTTTTTGGTGCGGCCGTCTTAGGGATGAGCGCTTTTGGCGGAGAGCACGGCATTCGCATCACCGCGCCGGGACGCGGCGAGCATCTCTCACCGGAGAACCTCCTTCCTGCTCTCACCGGGACGGAAACATGCCAGGCCGTGATCATCGGTCTCGGGAGCGGCGACAAGCTGCCCGTGGCCGAGCTGAAGCAGATCGAGGCCGCCGGAGTGACGGTGGTATTGCTGAACCGCCACGAAGGGTGCCACCTCAGCGCCGTCACCATCGACGATTATGCCGCCGGCGAGACCGCCGCCCGCCACCTTTATTCCCTCGGTCACCGGCGCCTGGCCTGTGTCTCCTGGCCCGACACCTATGTCTGTTTTCATAAACGGGTGGCCGGCTTTCAGAACGGCTGCCGGGCCCTCGGCATCTACGACCCTTCTCTCTTCGTCATCCTCAACGACTTCAAAGGGCCGCTCTATACCGACGGAGAGAGCAGGTTGGATCACTTTTTCACCCGCCCCGACCCGCCCACCGCCATCTTTACCGTGAGCGACATGGTGGCGCACGAAGTGATCAATATCGCCCGGCGCCACGGCCGGGATGTCCCCGACGATCTGGCAGTGATCGGCTTCGACAACACCGAACTGGCCGAACATCTGGGGCTGACCACCTTCGATTTCCGCCGCTTTGAACTCGGTCGCCAAGCCATCAAGCTGGCCAAAGAGCTCTACGACGGGGAAGTGGAGCCCCCGGTGCATATCACTCTTCCTCCCACCCTGGTCTGCAGGAACACCACCAAGCGGCGACCTTCTTCCTGACGCTTGAAGATTATCTGCCGCCTCGATATCTGCCGCATCAAAATGATCTGGCTTGCTTATGCAGGCTGCTGGGGGTGACGCCCTCTTTTTTCGAGAAGAGGGTAGTAAAGTAATTGGGATTCCGGTAGCCCACGGAATAGCAAACTTCTTTAACAGGCACACCGGCCTTGAGCAAGGCGGAAGCTCTCTCCAGGCGCAGCTGCACCAGGTAGTCGTGAGGGGATACGCCGAATTTCTGCCTGAAGGCGGTGGCCAGGTATTCCGGCGTCACCCCGATCTGCCGGGCAATCATACCCACGGAAATTGGCTGCGTATAGCGCCCCTCAATGAGAGCACGGGCTTTGTCGGCCGCCAAGTGGCTGGATTCCTGGGCGTTTTTCCGCTCCTCCCCGGCCGTCAGCT
The DNA here is from genome assembly GCA_012840225.1 of Bacillota bacterium. Lineage (GTDB taxonomy): Bacteria > Bacillota > Limnochordia > DTU080 > DTU080 > DULU01. The sequence goes on along the minus strand of DULU01000148.1, from coordinate 8,180 downwards.
CGCTGGAATGGCAAGAGCTCATAAAACAGAGCCATGATCTTCCACGATTGCCCTTCCGGCTGCAGGCGGCAGAACTTCATCAACTCCTCCAGGAGGGTGATCTCGGTCTCAGGCACCTTGCGGCGGTATAAAATGCTTTTGCTTTCGCTGAATCCCAGCGCTTCCAGGCATTTCCTTCCGGCGGGGCCTTTGATGATGAGCCAGTAATGCTTCAGCAAAGCCTGGGGATCGGTCCGCCACATATAGGTCTGATCCTGCAACAAACCGACCACGTCGCCGGCGGAAAAAGACTCCTCATTGCCGGAACTGCGCACAAAGCCGCGCCCGCTGCAGACAATGATCAGCGAATTGTCTCCTTTGCGGAAGGGACCGAATTTATAGCCCGGCAGCACGCTGGTGCGACCGACACAGACGATCGACATATCGTAGAGATCCATCTCTGCGGCGAACGACGAGCGAAAATATACCGTCTTGACTTCCTGTTTTCTTCTCATGGCTCCTCCCCGGCTTTTTTGCATTTTAACTATGAATTTCTAAGGTAAGTTTACTTTATCCTCTTTCACCGTTTACGGGCAGGAGACAGATTCTTGGCATTACAAGCCGACCAGGTAGCGATAGCGATGTAATTCCAGTTTATACCTTAGATATGCAAATGCCATATTAAGAAATCAGAGAGGTGACAAGTGCATACCCCGTGTAACATTTTAACAAATCTAATCTTAAATAATGGGGGTCGGTTTGCAGTGAAATTTAGCCATCGTCTGTTATGGATCTTAGTGTTCACAATGATGTGGAGTTTATGTACCGTAAGTGCCGCCGCCGCGACCAAATTGACCGTCCACGTGGTGGAATACATGGAGGCCGGCCGGCAGTATTACCTGAATGTGGTGAAGCCCGCGTTTGAGAAAGAGTATCCGGGACTGGAGCTTGAATTGGAATTCGGCGGCTGGACGGACTCCCTGCCCAAGCTGGCCACCCGCTATGCCGCCGGCGTGCAGCCGGATGCCATGCAGTTCGGCGCCGAGGCTTTGAGCTTTCTCCTCGCCAACGACATGATAGTGCCTCTTGATCAGTTCGTGCAGAAGTGGGGCCAGCTGAGCGACTATCCGGCACCGGTGATCGCCGACGGCCGGGTGGACGGCAAGCTCTGGACTATTCCCTATTCCATCGATGTGCGCACCTTTACCTATCGCCGGGATCTCTTCAGCCAAGCCGGTCTTGATCCGGAAAAAGCCCCTACCACCTGGGATGAGATCGTTTCCTTCGGCAAGCGTCTGACCAGATACGCCCCCGACGGCTCCATCGACATCGCCGGGCTTTTCGTCGGCGGCAACGGCTGGCAGCTCTTTGCCCCCTTCTTCTTCCAAGCCGGCGGCCAGCTCTTCACGCCCGATTTCAAACAGACCCTAATCCACGCCCAGCCGGGCATCGACGCTCTGCGTTTCCTGGTCGAAGCAGTGCAGGTGCACCGTATCTCCACCACGGCCGATCTGGGCAACCTGGTGTCGAAAGGCAAAATTGCCATGGGTTACCAGGGCTTCTGGGTCATGCAGCCTTCAGCGGCCGTCAGCCTGGATGATGTCGGTGTCGCCCTGCCCACGCGGCGGCAGAGACAGGCCGGCCTCACACACGTGAACAAATGGGCGATCGTCAAGTCGAATAACAACCCGGCAGACACCTGGAAGTGGATAGAGTTCGTAAACCGGCCGGATATTTTGGCCGGACTGGCTGCAGCCAACAAGCAGTTGCCGCCGCGCCTCTCTGTGGTGGCCAAATATGAGCCGTGGAACCAGGATCCGCGCTGGATGGTCTTCTATAACTGCGCTCAGCTGAACGAACCCATCCCCGGCTTCCTCGGCTTCCAGGAGATAAGCAAGCAGATGCGGGATGTCATGCCCATCGCTTTGCGGGGAGAGAGATCCGTGCCGGAAATCATGGAGGAAGTCGGCCGGCAGGTTAACCTGATAATCGCCGATACTGCAGCAATAAGCGGTAGTGGCAAAGGGGCAAGTCGGCAGATCGGCATCGGCATCGGCAGCTTTGCCGGTTTGACGCACAGTTTGGCGATAAAAATCAGCCGCTATAAAAAATGCTGTTCAGGGGGCGAGGCTTCATCGCCCCTTGAACAGCATTTAGCTTTACATGGACAGCAGGGTACACAGGGTCCTCTGGCGATTCTGGCGCTATTCGGTTATCAGCGGGATGTGTCGGCCAGCAAGGCTCTGATTTGGCTTGCGGCATTTATAAGCTCGTTTCGCACAGAAGCCCCTCTGCTCATGATGTTATTGGTGGCCTGAGTCATGATCGTCGTCACTTCCGGGTAGGTGTCCCAGTAGTTGAATACCCGGGCTAAATCGGCCCCATAGAAGGTCACGGCCACCCACTGTTTCAGCTTGGGAGCTCTTTCCGGGCCGACTCCGGCAAAAAACAGATCCCATAGTTCTGGGTAGGGACCTGAAGGCTGGCGATCTCTGTGGACAATAAAAGCCTTTTGCCCTTCATAGCTGCCGATCCATTCCAGCAATGTCCAGGCTGCTTCGATATTTTTCGCGCCTATGGGGATGCTGAACAGATGCCCTTGGGCGAAGCCGGCCTGTCCGCTCGGAGCCTTCGGCATCAGGGTGACACCCCAGTTATAATTGAAGGTATTGATGTAGGCGGGGGCGTATGACAACCAACCTTCCCACATGGCATATCCGCCGGTGAAAGTGTCGCCTCTGGCGGTATAGGCGCCCGGGTAACCGGGGGTGACATGCAATACGTTGCGCATCTCGTTCCAAAAGTTGAAGGCTTCGACCACTTGCGGTTCGTCTACCAGCACTTTGGTGCGGGTTTCGTCCAACCATTCATGACCCGTCCAGTTGTAGATCCACTGGATTTGCGACGGGTAGGTGACAAAGGGATTGTTGGTGCCGTACATTCTCTTCTCGGGACTGGTCAGTTTTTGTGCATAGCTTCGCAAAGTATATATATCCCAATCATCCGTGGGCGGATTTAGACCGGCTTCCGCCATGGCGTCTAGATGGTGAAACCACATCTTGGAGTTGAAGTCGTAGGGCACCCCCCAGATCTTCCCATTATATTTAATGCCTTCGAGGATGAAGGGGTAAAAACGTGTTTGTTTTATGACGGAGCTTTGTTCCCAGCGGCTGGTTAGATCATGCAACAAACCCATCGCCACCCAGGTCGGTTTATATTGCGCCCAGGTCAAAATGACATCAGGCGGATTGCCGCCGGCCATCATGGTCATCATTTTGTCTATATACTCGGCGTAGGTGAATATTTGATATTCCACCTTGATTTCCGGATGGCGGGCGGAAAACTCGGCAAACAACTCTTCCCAGCCGTCGATGGCCCCATAGGTGGCGAAGCGGATGGTGGTGGTAGCGGCGGCAGGGGCGGCAGCGGGGGCAGCGGAGGCTTGAGCAGTAAATGCACCTGGGGAGATCGTCGTCAAGCCCAACAACATCATCAAAATGCTTACGAACAGTCTTTTGTTTTTACCTTTGGTCATGTTTAATACCCTCCTCTAGTCTAATGTTGAAAAGATAGTCGCTGCCGAATAGGAGTTTGGACCACACGCCATAACATCTCTATGGCATGCACTCCGGCGCCTAAGATGGCCAGCGGTCGTGCCCGATGGGCCAAAACTATCAGTCCTTTTCCATAAGAGAAATCGAATATCTTAAATGAAATTCTACCGGTGAGGCCTAATCTCCTCTGTCTTTTCAACAGGTTAGAGCAGGGAAATAGTCTCCGGTCATGTATAACATATATGCAGAAAATCTGTTTGGTTAATAGAAAAGGAGGTATCTGAAACCGATGCTCATCCTGTTGGTTACCATCATTGCCGGATTGCTGTGTGGCGCTTTTCCATCTTATACCTCAGCCACAACCCCTGTGCATCTGCCTGTGGAAGGCTACGGTGCCGAGGTCAACCCCACTGGGAATCCGCTCGGTGGCGGAGAAGGGTATAGCCGCATCCATCTGAGCGGCGACTATCTGGTGCAAACCAAAGAAGAGCTGCTACAAGCTTTGAGAGTAGCCAAACCCGGCGAGGTAGTCTATGTATTGCCGGATGCGGTTATCGATTTGACCGGCACTATGAACATCTTAATTCCGCCGGGAGTCACCTTAGCCGGAAACCGCGGTCACAACGGCGCTCCGGGGCCGCTGATCTTCACCGATGATCCAAATACCAGGCCGCTCTTCAGAATAGATGGCCCAAATGTGCGCATTACAGGCCTGCGCATTCGGGGTCCCAACGGAGAAGTGGGTGTAGAGCGGGATGCCGTGCCCAGATCAGGCGGTATTCAAGCCAACCATGATGCGGAAATCGATAATAATGAAATCTACAACTGGGTGTATGGCGGAGTGATTGTGGGCGGTGTGGCCAAAAACGCCTACATACATCACAATTACATCCACCATTGCCAGTGGACGGGTTTGGGCTACGGTGCAGTGGTGCACAACGGCTTTATGGTTGTCGAAGCGAATATTTTCGATTACTACCGTCATGCCATTGCCGGCGGCGGCGTGCTGGGCTCCGGTTACGAAGCCCGCTACAACCTGGTGCTGGATAATGCCGTCAGCCATGCTTTTGATATGCACGGCGGCGGTGACTATTGTCCAAATCGCGCAACTCCTTGTACCGCCGAGGAGTTGCGGTCGGCGGGCGACAGGGTTCACATCCATCACAACACTTTTCTGGTTACGCAGCGGACGCCCATTGTCATCCGCGGTGTTCCCAGAGAGAGCCTGGAAATTCATCACAATTGGTTCATAATTGACAATCCGGCATCAGCCGTGCGCTTTCGTTACTTTAATGGAGGTAACACTCATGTGCACGACAATATTTACGGTCATGAGAAGATCCTGGTCAAGGAGCAGATCAGCCCGGAATTAGTGATTAGGAAAGGAGATATTTACGGTACGGGTCAGGCGGTGGCTTTCGCCACCTCGGTGGAACCGGTGTATTTCGGCTTCAGGGGCCTATCCGGGAGCGTGGCGAAAGGTAAATTGCCCATCGAAGTCGACATCAATATGGGCCGGAGCATCCGGGTGAACAAGGTGGAAATCCTGTTGGACGGGCGGTTGATCTACAGCGCCCCGGAAGGTCCGCAGCCGGGAGAATTGATCGTCGATACTCTGGCTTTGCCGGATGGCAAACATGAGCTGACGCTGGCTCTGACATTCGATTATCCAAGCACCGGCACCGTTAGCGAAACCACCGCCTTTACTGTGCGGAACTGGTGGCGCCTTAACGATGATCTATTTCCACCGTTGGAATCCGGTTGGTTCGGCATTCTCAAACGCACGCAGACCAATGCCGAGTCCGCCGGCTGGGTGTTTGCCGAAGATGATCCCGCTGCCTTCGGTGGCGATAATAGCCGGCGGGTGCGCACTACTTTGGCGGAGGAATGGATGTCGTGGGAAACAAAAAATCTGAAAACCTATAAAGTTGTCGTATACAGCCGCTACCCCGATCCGGGTGATCATGTGCAGCTCTCGGTGTCTGTGGATCAAACAGCGTGGAGCCTTCTGGTGCCGGCTGTGGTACGCCGCGCCGAAGCGCCCACTGCCGGCGGATGGTATATATATGAACTGGCAGGTGATATCGCCCTGGATACGGCAGTGAATTATTTCCGCCTTAGCGTCCGCGGCGGGCAAAAGCCGGAAGACATGCAGATAGGGTCCGTCAGCTTTACCGGCCTGGTAGAATGACTAATGAGCCGATAGACCATTGACCGGTCGCAGCATGTTACGAGGCTGCCTCTGAGCAATTTGAGGCAGCCTCGTCCATTTGCCGCTTGCTTTGCACTAAATATGAATCATGCGGCATTTATTTTGGATTCCATGGTATATATCGCGAAATAGTCTATCTGACCAACCCACAGATTTATCACTTTATTTTTTCGGTATTATATTATTGTGGCCTACCTCCATGACACGTAAAAATAATAAAAACCCCATCACAGCAGGCGCTGCAATGGGGCCTTTTTGTTATATGGTCGGATAGCCGGCCGGCAGCAGCCGCTATCAAACAGTCTCTTGCTTTTTCATCCAGTCGAGTAGCTCGCCGACATTTTCCGTCACTTTCTTGAAGGCTGCGAGGACGAGATCCATATCTTCCGTGCCGCCGAGGAAGAGGGCATGCGGCAGGCTGACGGCCTCTTCGGCAAACAAGCGCTCGGCCTCCGGGCAGGGATGAATGATGGCGGCGCCCGGCTCGCTCAACACCGGGTACTTATAGATTGGCTTGCCATGTGCTCCGTGTTGGACCGGGACCCCTTCGGCCTGCATTGCCTTAATGAAGACGTTCTTGGGCAAGCCTTCGCACTTGTTCGCCTCATAATGAAAGTCCCAGAAATAGAAGCACCAGCGGGTGACACGGGGATCGCGTTTGATCGGCCGTACACCTGGTATGTCCGCCATACCCTGCGACAGATAAGCAATGTTGCGCTCCCGCACGGCCACCTGCTCAGGGAAGCGGGCGAACTGGGACAAGAGCAACGCCGCCTGCAGTTCGGTCATGCGCAAGTTGGAAGCGACAGTGTGGAAATCCACGTCGGCAAACGGCCGGCCGGCTATGCGTCCAATGTTATGGTGGGTATATAGCGCTCCTGCCAGCTTTTCATCGTTAGTGATGATCATGCCGCCTTCGCCTGCAGTCAGGGTCTTGCCCTGCTGGAAGCTGAAGCACCCCATATGACCGAGGCTGCCGCACCCTTTGCCGCGCCACTGTGAACCATGAGCATGGGCGCAATCTTCAATGACCACCAGATTATGTTTGGTGGCAATTTCCATGATCCTGTCCATATCGGCCGGATAACCGCCCACATGCACAGGGATGATCGCCTTGGTCTTGGGGGTGATGGCTTTTTCAATAGCTTCAGGACTGATGTTGTAGGTTTCCGGATCCACATCGACAATGACCGGGATGGCATTAACCAGGGCGACAGCCGTGGCCGTAGCCACGAAGGTCATGGCCGGCACGATCACCTCATCGCCCATTTTGACGCCGGCAGCCTTCAGGGCGCATTCCAGCGCCTGGGTGCCGTTGGTCACAGCTATGCCGTATTTGGCATCATGGTAATTGGCAAAAGCATCCTCAAACTGGCTGACCTTGGAATCCTTCGGGTCGCTGTATCTCAACCGGCACCAGTTACCGCTTCTTACCACCTCCGCGACCAACTGCACATCCTCTTCACTACGTACGGGCCATTCCTTCCCTAGGCGCCTGGTTACCGTCTTCTCTCCACCCAACAACGCCAATTTGCTCATCAATGCTCACCGACTTTCCATATTTTATGTTTGTTATAACAGCAACATTTACATTATATCTACATTACTTCCCGGCGCAGGAGCGCCACATGGCGGCAGGCAAGGACAGCTTGCGCATGCCTGGCAAAGTGGCCGCGCAAATCTACGGCATAGGTCTCCAAAATGGAGCGGCCGAGGCCTTCATGATCGCCGCATAGGTAGAGGCCGCGAGCCAGGAGCAATTCCTTCAGGGCGGCATTGCGCGCCTCCGTCTCATCCAGCCGGCTGTTGGCCTGTCTCGCCACGGCCGCTGTAGAGAGGTGTGCATGCCCCCGCAGGCCGGGCTTCTGCAGCAAATCATAGAGCGCCCTGGCCAGGCGCCTGTCGTTCAACGCCGCCGCGGCGATCGATACGGCCCGGCAATGAGAAAACTCGCTCCCGGCGTCCAGCTCCTCTATCCTCTGCAGGAGCGGCGCGATCCCTAGCGGACTGAGAGTCTTTCCCAGGGCAATGATCAGCGCGTCCAGCCTGCTCATGCTCATGCCGAACTGGCCCATGCCTGTATAATTCCAGCCCTTATCCCAGCGGCGCGCCGCCACTATCTCAGCCAGTGCGGGAGCGGCTTCAGGCCGGCCGCACAAGCCCAGCAACAGGGCGGCATCTTCCCGTTTTAGCGGATCCGAGGAATTCTCCAGGATATCCAGCAACAGCGGCAAGCTGATCTCCCGGTGGCCGAGGATTACAGCCGTATTGAATAAGTCAATAGGCCCTTCGGCTGTCGCCCGGCGCACCACGGCGGCGTCCAGGGGAAACGATTCCCGCTCGGTCAGCACTTCCCGGGACAGGATCCCGACTTCGACCAAAGCAGCCTGCAGCCGGCGGATATCCAACTCCCGGTAATCTACCTCTCCCGCCGC
>DULU01000121.1 GCA_012840225.1 Bacillota bacterium | reverse complement strand
GAGGATAGGGACACCTACATTGGAGTCGTGCTGCAAGCGGGCGCAGGAGCCGGTGTGGTATGTCGGTCTTGACATTAGGACAGCTCAGAAGTTAGTTGTCTTTGATGCCGGTATAATTGCGCACAAAATACCCTAGAATCCTAGTTTGTCAAGCTCGAAAGGGTAACGAACAAGAGAGTGCTCTGTCGATAACAAATCAACAAAATGGCATACTGGTTGCCAATCGAGAAGACAATAGTCCTTGGAAAAAGGGGGGTGCCATGCATGGCAAATGATTTGCTTAGCCAGGTAAACGGGCTTTTGCCAAGATAGAACCAGATGCTGATATTCTCCTGTTTGGATCCAGGGCGCGTGGAGATGCTACTGCAGATTCCGATTGGGACTTTCTAATTCTTGTCAATGGCAAAGTAGACGAGAGACGCAAAGATTATTGGCCGGATAGTTTCATTTCTGCCACATACATAAGAACACGGTGGTATCCAGTACTACCCGCAGTCGCCCACCTAAAGGAGTATTCATTCAAAATCGTCAGGAGGTGGCTCCTGAAAGTCCTTGTTAAGATCTCGTAAACCAGTGCGGAAACGCTCCAATGCATCCAAATCAAAGCGAAACTGATCCTTACGAATGCGCCATTCGCGGCCAATTTTGCATGCGATAATGCGCCCCGTTTCGCACCAATGCCGCACCGTTCGTTTCGGTACTTCATAACAACGAGCCAGTTCATCGACAGTCATCCATATAGATTGCTGTCCGCCACCAATTGAGGATATATCTATGTGGATCTCCTCAGCAGTCGCACTTGCCGCAACTTCACGCAAATAACGATGCAGTTCATCCAACCTGCCTCTGAGGATATCTTCCTTCCGAAGTGTCAAACTCAACCTCATCACCACCTTACCTCCACTCTATCTTATTGCCGTTATTACCGCAATTGCCATTATTGCCGTCATAAATATAGTACGGAGGTTAGGCGACCGATATACTCCTGTTTTTGCTTGAAGGAAAGACATTGAGTGAATTAGCGATTAGCCCCTGTTCATTGGGCATTAGAACTACTAATGCTTCGATCGATCATATTTGGCTTGCTGGTGCAAGTAGTTGGATCAGCCGATATCCATTCGCGATGTAGCTGAAGCATTATGTATCAGCCCCGACTATCTGGCAGAGCTTTTTAAAATGGAGACCGGGCAGAGTTTCGCGCAGTGGGTGATCGATCAGAAATTAGCTTACGCCCACAAAGCTCTGTTGAGCGCTGCCGACATGCCTGTGGGGGAAGTCGCCCGGCGTATCGGATATGACGATGCCCGTTATTTCAGTCGCCTGTTCAAAGCAAAAATAGGTGTCACCCCCACGACTTTCCGCTCTGCCACAGGCAGTCGTTTTTCGGGAGAAAAACTGTAAAGAAAGCTAAATAGATTGGTGCGTGTTGCCGCATTCGGCGTTCCTGTCCGCTTCAATAATAACCTCATCAAGCCAATACCCATGCACGTGGCCGTGGATCGGGTCAGACACACGCACCATATCCGTACTGACGGCCTCCCATGCTATAGCATTCAGAATTTTTGTCTCTGGGTAGACCGTGCGGATAGCGCGAGCATCGAGTTCAATTATGTGCCACTCACCGTCATCTAAAAGATCAGCAATATCATCAGGCATTTTGGCTAGTTGCTTCGATACTTCCGTAGCCGCAACCCAGACACGTGGTTTCCCATTTATGGTAGGAAAAGCTTCTATATAGACCCCCACAGGGGTGCCGGGATTGATGCGATAACGCATGCGGATCAGAGGATACTCATCGATATCCCAGCCCGCCGGATGTAACCTGGCCGGGAGTAGAGCATTATCCTGTGGAGCATATACCCTCAGGCTTGCTCCATCTGTCACCCCATCAAAGACTCTCTCCCAGGCAGTCGGTGTGGGACGGTAGGTCTTCCATCGCCACCACCATTCATGATCATTTTCACCAAATGTGGTATGCACCAGTATACCGTCTGTCCGTTCCTTCGGCTCCACAATCACATACCCTGTCCCACGTACGATGCTTCCATCTTCAGTTTCCACCGCCACCCGGATGGGATAATCGTATGGTTCCGCATAGGCATGTCTGACGACCAAACCCTCCGCCAGATTTCCATCTCCTAAATGCCAAGTGATGCGCCGGTAAGCAAGGTGTTCATCCAGGTCAACCCGGAGTTCAATTTCGTCTCCGGGATGAACAGCTGTCGCCGATACTATCACAGGTACAACAGAACGACCAGTTAGGTCGGCGTAGGTCTGCTCATACACTCCTATATCAGGTCCATTACCGGTCCATGGAAGGCTGACGGGATCTCCCGCATTCCAATGCAGATGGCGATCAAGGTAAAGCAGACCCGCCTCTGAATCGACGCGTATGACGCGCGCTGCTTGGTCGGGTCGGCCCACGATAATTAAATCGCCGCGTTCGCCGTCTATGCCAAAGCCGTCATAGAAATACCGGGCGTCCTGGACTGCCAGGATATTGCCTTCTCCGGAGCTAACCGTCAGAGTGAGCGGACGCCCTGAATCCACTAAGGGACTGGTTGGGGGCGCCGGCCGATCAAATCGCAGAGGTTCATCCTTCGCAGATGCTCTCTCTGAGTCTGTCGTCAAGGCGATGTTGTTTCTAAACTGTTCTCCCCAGATTCGTGTCCATGCCGGAGATTGGAGCTGATCCAGGGAATGGAGTGTTGTGGAATAGCCTACCGAGCCGGAAAATGCGTTATTTTCGAAGCGGATTGATAAATGAGATGGTGCGCCCGAAAGATCACTCGGTTTTATGTCTATTTGACGTCCATCACCATACAAATCGTTGCCATAAAAAATATTGTTAACAAACTGCGCGTCGCCCACATTTGCTTGTGCTCGTATCGAGACGGCTACCGATGCGTTGTCATGAAAAGCATTGTGGTATATGCGTATATGGCGGAAGTCAAGCGTCTCTCGATATGGTGAGACCACTAAACCTTTATCTCCCCAGTTACCGAAGATGCGATTATACCGGAAGATGCCATTGGTGACATAAAAGGCATACCTAGAGTCGGCGTTATGCGCACCGTCATACGAATTTGTTATAATATTCCCTTCAAAAAGCACATTCTTAACGCTGTCGAACAGTACAGTTCGGGTCCAGGCAGCGTGAAAAACGTTGCCGCGGAACACAATATATTCATTGGTGCGGTCGGGGTATACTAATACCAAATCATGGGCACCCCGAGAAAAGGCATTACCCTCAAAGATGATATGTTTTGAGTGTTGAATAAGGGTCACATCCCCGCCGCTTTTTCCAAACCCTTGCTTCCTTATGTCGCTGTTCTGTACCCGGATCTGCTCACACTCGTTGATGACGAAAGGTCTTCCTATCGCTTCTTCCATGAGCACATCGTCGATGACGATATGGGAGGAGCGATTAATACGCATCCATCCGCCACGTCTCTCGGTGGGGCGTATCACAAATCCACCAAAATGCAAGTAGTGACGTTCTTCTACATCGACGGCATACCGCTCCATTTCACCTATCAGCACCGCTCCACGCCGCACTTCGCTAATAAATGTGATCGGTGCCTCTGCCGTACCATCTTGCTTTGGGCAAAGAGTTCCTTCGTAACTCCCGGGCCTCAAAATCACCGTATCTCCTGCTTGCACCTGTTCAGAGGCATGATTTAGTGTAGCCCATGGTTTTTCTTTAGTTCCGGGATTTTCGTCGCTGCCGTCTGGAGAGAGGTAGTAGATTGTACCAATTGTATCTTTGGCACAATCGCTGCCATTCTGTTTTCCCACTTCAGGTCCCCTGATCTTTTTTGCTTGCATGTTGTCAAACCACTCTTTCCCGCCGACCTCTTCAATTTTTGCTTATACACCAAATTCAGTTTTATTTTGCAACAAGGATTATATGCGCCCAATGGGTGTTGACGCGCACTTTCATGGGGAATAACGCGAAACGTGCCTGCTTGACAGCAGGAAGCGGCTCCTCACCATGATGATACTAATTCGTATATGGTCGACAGTGGGTAACTTGCGTATTGCAACATGGCATCCAGGTCACTGGTGCTGATGCGGTGCTTTGCACGGAATTCCGTAGGGGTGCAACCATGATTGTCTTTGAAGTACTTTATAAGATACTTCTGATCAGAAAACCCGCTCTCATTCGATATATCAATAATGCGGTTATCCGTACCCAATAGGAGCTTAGCCGCATGTGTTCCCCTGGAGTAATTCAATAAGTTCTGGTAAGAAAGGCCGAATTGCTCTTTAAGCGCAGCGACATATGAAACAGGTTAATACCAAATTGTTGTGCCAAGTCCTTCAAACTAACTTGATAATGGTGGTCAAGCACGTATTTATACATTTGTTTAATTCGCTTGTGCAATTTCTCACTAATTGCATCAAAGCCTGGCCCACAGCGAATAAAATCAAAATTGGCGGCCGCATGCTCCAGCAGCGCTAGCGCCCTCAGCTCCAATATTTCTTTAGTGCTGTGTTGTGCCATCTCACGCACGAGGCTTAGCAGCAGATCAATAAATCTTTTATAATTACATTGGTCATCGTTTTTTGAGTATGTCGAGCAACACCAGAAGAAATTATACTCAAAATCTGGCAATAACTTCTCACACCAGGCTCGATCCATTTGCACAATCAGAATTCTATTCTTATCATCAAAACTTTCAATACGGTGGATTTCATTGGTATTGATAACCGCTATCATTTTTTCGCCCAGCGAATGTGTTTCCTCACTGAGATTTATCGTAATCGAACCGCGCAATATATAGACCACTTCTAGCGCGTCGTGCCAGTGATAAGGATAATGGCCAACGCTCCATACAACCGCTTTGATGGGTAGGTCGCTAGGATAGTTGATTATTTCCGGGTACATCTGGCGATTCACCCTCACCGCGGGTTGATACGATATGATAGGTATCGATCGGACGGGTAGAGAGTTCGTCGCCATATACGGCATATTCCTGTCCCAATATCCGTTTTTACGAATTCCAGGCGAGCTAAGGCATCACGCCTGACATCCGGCTGTGGATTAAGTGGAGGTAGAAATGCAACGGATGATCCGCACAAGGGGCATACGCTGAAAGGGAGCCTCAGAGGGGCAAGATCGCTTGAATTTTCCTTGCCCGGTGTAACCCACCCATACCGACCACACCATAAAAGCATAGGAAGGGGATCACCCCTTCCTCTGCTTTCCTCTTTATTTATTCCGTCTTAGGGCTGGACGGATATCCTTATTACCTTAGTTTAGACTTACCAGCGGGAATCATATCCCCGCGCTCTGCTGTTGCCCCGCGGCCTCTCATTCCTGGGCTT
>DULU01000136.1 GCA_012840225.1 Bacillota bacterium | reverse complement strand
TCGGCGATCTCATGCGGGAATACACCCGGGGAACCATCGACGGTGTGGCTTTTTATGAGACGGACGAAGGGGCCATGTTCAACAGCCTGCGCCAATTCTTCCGGGCCTGCCGGAGCTTGGAGGATCTTCAGGCTTTTAGGTTGACTGAGTGAGTGAAACCTGCACAGCCAAGGGGATTTAAACTACATGACAAGGGGTGTATTGAAATGTCAAAAAAGCTGATGCCAAGTTTTCACATTCTGATTATCTGCCTGGTTATGGTGTTAACCACAACAGCCGTAACTGCAAAAGCAAAGATAACTGTGTTCTATCACGGAGCAGCAGGATTATGGGAGTATAATGATTTGATTGATGCCACACAAAGGTTTATGGACTTGAATCCGGATATTGAGGTAGAGCTTATAAGAGGGGCATCCGGCTGGCAAGAGTATATACCCCAGGTTCTCTTGCATATTGCTTCCGGCAGCGATATAGATATCATTACACCACAACCACACTGGGGTGGATTTATTTCCCTGCTTGACAGCGTGGCAGATTTATCACCCTACATGGAGAAAGACGGCTTAAAGCCTTCCGACTTTCTAGCCGGATCAATTGACGCCTATAATTACAACGGTAAAATCACCGGTCTACCTATAGCCGTGGTATTGAGAGGCCATGTTTATAATAAGCGCATGCTGGACGAGGCTGGTTTTGTTCCTCCGGCTATAGATGAATGGACCTGGGACACGGTGATAGAGGTAGGTCGCAAGCTTACAATTCGTCGTTCAGGAGAAGCCATACCGAGCATTGCCGGTGTGGATGTTGGTGGAGATGTTCGCCCGTTGATCTTCTTCCCATTAGCAACTCAAGCAGGCGGCATGTTTTTCGATAGGTTTATCAATCCCACTCAGAGCCTCATTAATACAGCTCCAGTCCGAACCGCCTTGCAATATTTTATGAGTTTTTACCAGAATGGATATTCCTTTACAAACAGACGTTTTTATAACAAACAAGCTGCCTATTCTATGGATGCCCCTTTAGTTACCTTAGATTACATTGAACAGAGGCTCGGTCACACCGATATCCAATTCATTCCTGCCGCCAAAGGACCGGTTAAGGGAGGTTTTCAAATAGGTGTACAAGGTCTACAAATGTTATCAAGCAGTAAAAACCCTGAAGCAGCATGGCGTTATATAAGCTATATGGCTACATCGTTGGAGGAAGTAAGAATAAAATACTCCAAAACACAGCGTGAACCCTCAGCATACTTAAAGGCTTTGCCTCTGTTCTTTAATCTGGCCGATCAGGTACCTTGTTTCGAGGCTTGGTTAGCTATTGCCAACCATCCTGATAACACTCCCCGTTATTCGCTGAAGTCGGCTGAAATCGAGACCTATTTAACGGATATTTTGACATCTGTAATGAAGGGTGAAAAGGCCCTCAATGCAGCCATTGAAGAGATGCACACAGCGGTGCAAGTTATGTTGGATGAGTCTCATAAAATCAAATAGATATATTAAGACAGGGGAAAGAGGTTGAAAATGTCTGATACAACCACGTCAGAAAGCACCCGCTGGATCAATCCGGATGTGAAGCAATATGAGCTGTGGCCGGGAAAGGATGGCTACCCCTGGGCTGATACTGGCATTAAATTGTGGACCCGGGAAGGCATACTCCGCCACCTGGGAGG
>DULU01000120.1 GCA_012840225.1 Bacillota bacterium | reverse complement strand
CCGGGGATGAAACCTTTATCAGGGTCGACCGCCTTCCGGGTTGACCTTTTGTCCACCCTGGAAAAAAAGTGGCTGTCCCCCGGGATTCGTACCAGATGGCGATGAGATCAGCTGGGCTTTTGTGCAGCGGGAGTGAGGGGCAGCCACTTTTTTGCCACTCGGTAGCTGGAAGGTGTTTCCATCACAAGTATCATAACACTAATCAGTTACAATGAAGCACATAGCATGTGACAGCATGAAACCTTTATCAGGGTCGACCACCTTCCGGGTTGACCTCTTGCCCACCCTGGCAAAAAAGTGGCTGTCCCCCGGGATTCGTACCAGATGGCTATGAGATCAGCTGGGCTTTTGTGCAGCAGGAGTGAGGGGCAGCCACTTTTTTGCCACTCGGTAGGGCCTGATAGCTCCAAAGCTTGACAACCTGACAACCGACATCCTCACCTCAGGAGCAGCCACAGAATAAATAACCAGATGATCAGCCCAACTATCATGCCGAGCAATATACCGCGCAGGGTGGAGCGAGTGTCTGTGCGCAAGTGCATCCCTACCGCTTATCAGTTGTTGGATGAATGATGAATAACTGCGCTAGCTGACCACCAGCGGATGCACTTTGAGGGGTTGCGTACAGCTGGGACAATATGACACCCGCACCGGAACGGCAGTGCCGTTCAGGGGCATGGTGACAGGTACCACGGAAGAACTGCAATACCGGCATTGCATCGGTAGAAAGCAATTGGTGGGATTCGGCAGATCGAACTCCCCACAGGCCAGGCACTGGTAGCTTAACACACCGTTATCATCGAAATGGATAAATTTATGATAACCGCAGTTAGGACAGGACCAAACTTTCTGCAATACGAATCGCCTCCCGTGATCTGTGGCCGCTCCGGGCTCAACCAAGTTTTTGCCTAAACCTTTTTGCCTAAACCTTTCCTCACCCATAAACTCGTTTATGCTCAGGCGGCGGCAGTTATGTCTCTCATCAGCCAGGCAAAAATAGGATGCCCAAAATGTGGGGTCCGATAGCCCGGTACCCGCCGGTTTTGCCGGTTTTTTTTCCACCCCCGGCACGGCCTGGACTTCCTGGCCTTTTGTCGCATTATTGTCGCATGGGCCGGGAAGCCGGGCTATATACCTGCCGGAAAATGCGGCATGGGCGGTAGAAAAATAACGGCAAAACGCAAAGAGCCGAAGCGTGGAACAGACGAGGGCGGGTCGGACAGGATCGAGATCAGGCGAGATCCGGAAAAAAGAAAAAGTGAGCCGGCGGGCTGGGTAGGGAAGAGCAGCCGCCGGCTCGCTTGCTTTCAGTATGTTATTTTTCCGCTATTTTTTCTCTCTCAACAGTTCTTCCACCGGATCTTTGACGGACAATAGAGCACTTCTGACATCCTTTTCGCCTCTCCATACCGGCTGGAGAGCACTGTTGATCAGGTCGGCGATCTTCCTGAAATTGGCATGCTTGTTCGGCACAGGCCTACCCACTTCCATCGCTCCCAAGAATGGGGCCAAGTCGCGCAAGCCCATATCCGGATAATAATTCAGATTGGTGGCCACCGATTTACGGGGTTGTACAATGACGCCGGCTTTGGACCAGAGCTGAGAGTTTCTCCTGTTGAGATAATAATTGAGGAATCTCCAGGCAGCCTCTTTATTTGGGCTGGCGGCAATCACCCCATAGGGTACGGGCTGGATGGTCGTAGCCGGACCCGCCGGTCCCTGCGGCAGGGCAGCAACATCAAAGTTGAAATTGGCATTGGTCCAGAAGGTGATCATCGAGGGAGGAATATCCACCTGCATGGCTGCCGTACCGTTCGAAAAACCGCCGGTACAGAATACCCCTTCTTTCAAACCTTCTACTATGAATGTGAGAGCCTGCACGCCCGAATCTTCGATAAGCGTCAACCTGGTATAGTTTTCATCGAAGAGATAGTTGCCCGCCTGGAACACCCAGGTGATGAGCTTCTCATGGATGGATCTGTTGATGGCCAGGCCTAAAATGTTGTATACGCCGTCGCCATCCGTATCGCGCCGCACCTTCCGGCTAGCTTCGTAAAAAGTGTCCCAGTTCCAGTTGGCATCATACCAGTTTCTGCTGGGATGGCTTACTCCGGCATTGTCGAAGATATCAGAGTTATAAAAGAGTAAATATGTGGAAATGCGTTGGGGCAATGCATAGATGCGCCCATTCAGGCTGACGGATTCAATAATCGGATCGAAGTAATCGCCCAAGTCTGCATCCCTGCGGGCATATTCGGTGATATCGGCAAGAATGCCCTGGCTCATAAAATTATACAGTTCGGAAGGATGTACATCGACCACATCAGGAGGAGTGCCGGCAGCGATGCGTATGAGGGTTTGCTCATGCGGATATTCGCCTCTGAAAATCTCCAGATTCACTTTGATATCCGGATTTTCCCTTTCGAAATCGGCAATAATCTGCCGTCCCAGCGCCTCATCTTTGTTGATGAAGTAGGAGAGGAAAGAAATTTCCACCTGCTTGGCAGTCGCAGCCGGCAGAAATAGAGCCAAGATCATGCCCATTACCACTATTGTGCGAATAAATTTCATCAAGCTCACCCCATATGATAGATTCTCTGGTGTAACTGATACGAATCACTGCTCTGTGTACTATGTGTTACTGTATTTGCTTTTATCACCACCACCTTTCTATAAGTGATTTATCATGTTTACATATTAACGTCTTTAGGACTTAATTGTCAACTATTATTCGTAAAATAATACCGAAAATATATACCAGATAGAAGAAGATAAAAGTGATGGTGTCCCGCCTACCGATATGACAACCGATAAGACGGGACACTAGTGGATAGAAGGGACAGGCTAAATAGGGTTGTTATTCCGTGCCCGAAGTGGAACCGTCGGGAACAGGTTTTCCGGAAGGAGCGGCGGGAGCGGGAGGAGCAGCGGCAGCTGGAGAAGCGGAGGCAGCTGGAGAGGCAGAGGCAGCTGGAGAAGCGGGGGAAGCA
This sequence comes from Bacillota bacterium, assembly GCA_012840225.1. Lineage (GTDB taxonomy): Bacteria > Bacillota > Limnochordia > DTU080 > DTU080 > DULU01. Next base: position 27,890 of record DULU01000120.1, on the reverse strand, counting down.
GGGGGCGCGGTGGATTGCCTGATGACCAGCTCGGTGGCCACCACGGTGTATAACTCGGGGACATCCTGTTTGTGAATGATCATATCCATCAGGCGCTGCCCGGCCAACTCGCCGATGATGCGTTTGGGCACCCGGATGGTGGTGAGCGGCGGGTCGAGATGGGCGGAAAAATGCCCGTCTCCAAAGCCTACGACGCTGATATCCTCCGGCACCTGTAGACCCAGCGCCTTGGCCGCCCGGATGGCACCGATGGCCATGCTGTCGTCGGCCACGAACAAAGCTGTGGGACGCTTGGATGGGGGAAGGGAGAGCAACACCTCCCCTGCCTGATAGCCGCTTTCCACGGTGAAATTGCCTGTCTGGACCAATTCGGGATCAAGCTGTAGGCCGGCGTTGTGCAACGCCCGGTGGTAGCCGGCCATTTTCTGCTCGCTGGTGTGTGTTTTGGCCCAACCGTTGATGAAGCCGATCCGCCGGTGTCCGAGGGAGAGCAGATGGTCCACAGCCTGGTAGGCACCGCCGGCATTATCGGCGAGCACCGAATTCACCCTGGCATTTTCCACATGGGTGAAAACCAGCACCATCGGGATCTCCCGGCTGCGCAGCTCCCGGATATAATCATCGCTGATGCTGCCGCCGATCACGAGCAAACCATCGATGGTCCGCTGCTCGACCATATCGGGCAACTCTTCGACCGATTCGGTATATTCCACTATATGAAACAGCATCTCGTAATCGTATTTGCTGATGACATTTTGGATGCCGGATACCGCCTCCGAGGTGTAGTGGCTGGCCACTTCCGGCAGGGAAGACTGGGTGACATGCCCGTCATGACGGTCAGGCGGCACGCAAAAGAGCAGGCCGAGCAAGCGGGAATGGCCGATTCTCTCCTGGGCCAGATAGCCGCTCTTGCGCGCCACCTCGAGCACCTTGCGGGCCGTCTCCTTGCTGGCCCGGCCTTTCCCGCGCAATACATTCGATACCGTCGTGGGCGAGATGCCCAGTTGGCGAGCGATGTCCCGTACAGTCACAGTCATGAACATGCCTCCAGCTTTTTTCTCCATATACATCCTGATATGGATTATACACTTATACATCCATATATATCAAACTGGCGCTCGCCCGCCTATGATATCCTGAACCTGCTGCCGGTCCGCCCGTCGTCCGCCCTCCTGGACCGATCAGCCCTTCCCGCCGCCGACGATAGCTATTTCCACATCCAAAGCCCGTGCCACCTTGCGCAGCACGTTTATGGCGTTGCCCGCCCCGAGAGCGAAATGGTGCGTCGGACCCTCCATTGCCCACTTCTCCACAAACTCCGCCACCGGTATGGAAAAGCGCACCCTGGTGTTGGTGTTGCCGCTGCGGGGGATTTCCCCAGGCACCGATTCGCCTGTCCCGGCGACAAATTTGAAGCGCCCGTCGTGGGTCTGCGTCAGGCCGAGCATGGTCACCGGCCCGACCTTGATCTTGAACTCCACCGAGAGCCCGTGTCCCCGCTTGCCGTGGTATATGCTTAAATCCCGCAGAATGGGCCGCTCGTTGCTGATGCGGATATGCGCCGGGCCGTCGTGTCCGATCAAAGCGATGTCGTCGTGGAAATCGAGCGGGTGAAACTCGGCGAAGGAGCCGCCCAGCCCCAGGCGATCCATGATCAACATGGACAGGCAGGTCTTGAGATCCGCCTCCCCGGCAATAGGCACGCCGCTGCCCGTGGCGATGGAGCTGCCGACGATCATACCGGCAGCGATGCGCTCATAGAGATTGTTGTTCAGCCCACGATAGTAATACGCTAAAGCAGTGAGGTTGAAATCCTGGATGAGCCGGCGCAGCGCAACAGCCACTCTGGCCGACCAGTCGAGATCTTCTTCCCGCACCGGCCCGGTGATCTTGTCCACCCCGGGCTCAGCGAAATGAAAGATCCGCCTGATATCGCTTTTCATCTCCACCAGCTCTTCGGGGGTGACCTTTGCCACCCTGGTCTCCAGATCGCACATCTCCAGCATCTCTATATGCAGGCCGAATTTGCTGTGGAACATGGTGGGATCAGAGTGCATGTCGAGCATGCCCTCATATGTATGGCCGAGATAGCCGATCCTGGCGTTGCGCACGGTCCGCAGCACGGTGGCCACCTGGCACCACTCGGCGATCTCTTTTTCCGCCCGGGCATCACCATAGAGAGTGCCGACCACCACACCCAGCGGCGGCCGCCCGGCACGCGACAACACCCCGGCTATCTCCGGCAGGCTCGTGACATTATCGTGGAGCAGCTGGTCGAAAGTCGTGGAAACCCGGCAGTCCATGCCCGGTGTGGGCTGCAGACCAAGCAGCACTACTCCGGCGCCCGCCCGCTGCACCACCGGCAAGGCTACGGCAGAGGTGGCATAGGTGACCACATTGCAGAAGACCAAGTCGACCCCGGCCGCCCGCAGCCGCTCACCGGCCTCCACCGCCCGCCGTGAGGTGTCCACAAATCCGCCGTCCACCACTTCGACACCCATATCCTCCTGCAAGCGGCGCAGGACGACACGGCTATTTTCCTCCAGTTGCTCTTTCAAACCGGGGAACTGATCCCAATATGGTTCATGAGCGACGCTGAAATATCCTACCCGCCCTTTCAAGGTGGAAATGCGGGCAATGATCTCCTTTTCCACGGCTGGCTGTAGTCCCACGTGTAGAATCGCTCCTATCGTGTTTTCAATACATAACATTTCATATATCTCATATATCGAATAATAGCAGTCAGGCGGTTAACTCGTCAACCACTGACGAGCGGATTCGTAAACTATAACATGTTGACAGCCACCCCCATCTTACGGGTGGGTGGTGCCGTAAAATATTCATCAGAATGTCTAACCGTTGACTTGACAGCCGCCCTCAACCACCATACTTTAAAATATATGTGTACCATATATACCACAAAAATATATTTGAACATAATCAAGGGTGGAGGTTTTCTGATAATGGAGCGGGCAAGGCGAGTAAGGCTGACAAGGCGGGCCAGGCGGGCCAAATGTGTTCGTGCTATATGGGTTCCGGTTTTCCTGGCGGCAGTGATGGTGATGACGGCTATGACGGCCGCCCAGGCAGCTCCTGTGGCGGTGACGCTAGCCCCTCCCCTCGAACCTATCGAAAAAGTGGAAGTGGGGCAGAATGCCGAACTCCTGGTTAACGGCAAACCGTTTTTGCCCATTATGTTATGGTTACAGAATGAAACCCATATCAAGGACGGTCTGGCTATCGGCGTCAACACCTTTGCCGGGAATGGCAGCCATCTATCCAACCGCATCTACCTCGACAGGCTGGCCGATGCAGGTTTATATGGCGTGTTGCATTTCGATACCGGGATCATAAACCATCCCTACTTGCTGGGCTGGATACATAACGATGAGCCGGATTATCCCGGAAAGCGGGCGAGCGACGGCAGCAGATGGCCCCGCATGTCGGTGGAGGAGGTGGCCGAGGTATATCAGCGCATCAAAGAAGCCGACACCGCCTCTCCCCGGCCCGTCTTCCTAACCTTTACCGCCTATTTCATGAAAGAGTTGACCACATATTACACCCAGGAACAAAAAGCTGCTATCTATCCGCCCATGGCCGCCAATGCCGATATCGTCGGTTTCGATGTTTACCCGATCGCCGGCTGGAACAGGCCGGACTGGCTATACAGGGTAGCCGACGGCATTTCCGATCTGCGGGAAGTCGCCGGAGCGGGGAAGCCCCTCTACGCCTGGATTGAAACCAATAAAGGTGGACAGTGGATCAGTCCGGAGATGCAGCTGCCGGTGACACCGGCCGACACTCGGGCAGAGGTATGGATGGCGCTCATCCGGGGCGCTACAGGCATCGGCTATTTCACCCACAGTTGGGTACCGTCATATACCCAATTTGCCCCGGACTCCGAGATGGTGGCAGCGCTCAGGCAGCTGAACGAACGCCTCGCCCGCCTGGCCCCGGCCCTGCTCGCCCCTCCGGCACCCGAGGCGGAGGGGACGGAGATGGTCATGCCTTCCAATATCGCCTGCCATTTTAAAATGACGAAGCTGAACAACGATTTGTGGATATTCGCCCAGAATATCGACATGAGACGCCTCGCCGGGCGGGCCACCTTCCGCCTTCCCGGCTTGGAGGCCGGCACCATAATCGAAGTGATTGACGAAGACCGCCTCCTGGTGGCCGGGGATGGCCAGTTCAGCGACGATTACGCCCCCCTGGCCGAGCATGTCTACCGGATCCGCCGGGAGCCGTATGTCATCATCAACTCGCCCCAGGATCGGGCCGGCCTGACCTCGCCTCAGCCGGTGGATTTTCAGGTGGTATGGGAAAAGGCGCCCTACTATGTGCAGGTGGAACTGGATGGGAGCATCTTCTACAGCGGCGAGAGCCTGCCGTCTCCCGGCTTGCTCACCATTGATCCCAGCCGGCTTGAGCAAGGCCATCATGTCCTGACAGTGAGGGTGGGGGATGGGGAGAAGTCTGCCGTTGAGAGTGTCGGCTTTTCTGTCCCCCGGTCGATACAAATAAACGGGCTGGATGGCTACCGTTATGTTTACATCTCCGGTCTTCTGCCGATCAGCGTGACCACCACGAATATCGCCGTGGCGGAGGCCGTCATCGTGATCGACGGTAAAACAGAGGAGCCCCTTTACCAGGGCGCCGCTTTGCCTGAAATGACCATCGACACCCTGCAGCTGAGCGAAGGAGAGCATACCATCGAGATCAGGATCAGAGACATCTACGGTCGGGAGTTCTCGCATCAAACAGAGTTTATAGTAAAGAATTACCAGATTATGGATGACGATATACTGCCTCCCACCAACTTTTTCAGCTTCTGGGGCACGGGGCCGGTGGATTTATCCATGACGCATACCACTTCGGCAGGCTGGGACTATGCCGATCAAAGTGTCAAACTGTTTGGTGACGGCGGGCGGCGGGTCAGGCGTGCCGATACGGCAGAGTTTCTGATCTGGGATACACCGCAGTTTCACAACGCTACCTTGACCATCTATGCCAGGAGCGCCGAGCCCGACCTCGATCTCGTCCTCGACCATGTGACCGGGGCAGTGCGCCTATACCTCTCCCAGGATTTGCAGGCGGACTCCTGGACCCCTCTGGCCTATAGCGCCAAGGTGCTGGAGACAGCGAGCGACGGGTGGTACCTGATCGAGTTAGATACTGAAACGGTAATTGACGCCGACAGTGTCGACGGTGCAAGCGGTGATGCGGGTTGGCGCTGGTTTAAGCTGGTTTTTCAGGATTACGCACCCGCCGATGAGCTGCAGTTGGGTAAGGTTGTGGTCCGGATGAGGAGATATTGATCGGCATATACCCGTCAAAACCAAGGAGGAAGTTTGTTTAATGAAGTGGGGACAAGCTGGGCATATAAAGAGCATTGTATTGGTTTTCCTGATGGCCGTGACGGCGGTGATATCCGGCTTTTCCTTTGATAGCGCCGTACCGGCCGGGAGCGCCATGCCGGTTGGCGGCGCCATGCCGGTTGGCGGCGCCGTGCTGGTCGGAGGCGCCGTGCTGGTCGGAGACGCCGTGCCGGTTGGCGACGCGGTCGAGGCCGGCGAAGCGGAGGTGGCGGCGACGCTAATACCTTCCCTCGAGCCCATCCAAAAAGTGGAAGTGGGACCTAATGCCGAGCTCCTGGTTAACGGCAGGCCGTTTTTGCCGATAATGCTGTGGGCACAGGATGAAACCCACATCAAAGACGGTCTGGCTATCGGCGTCAACACCTTCGCCGGGAATGGCAGCCATCTATCCAACCGCCTCTATCTCGATCTCTTGTCCAAAGCGGGGTTATATGGCGTATTACCTTTCGACAGCCAAAATATAAATCATCCTTACTTGTTGGGCTGGATACATCACTATGAGCCGGATTATCCCGGCCCATGGGCGAGTGACGGCAGAAGGTGGCCCCGCATATCGGTGGAGGAGGTGGCCGAGGTGTACCGGAGCATCAAACAAGCCGACACCACCTCTCCCCGGCCCGTCTTCCTAACGTTTACCGCCCATTTCATGAAAGAGTTGACCACATATTACACCGAGGAACAAAAAGCCGCTATCTACCCACCTATGGCCACCAATGCCGATGTCGTCGGCTTCGATGTTTACCCGATCGCCGGCTGGAATAAGCCCGAATGGCTATACCGGGTAGCCGACGGCATTACCGATCTGCGGGAAGTCGCCGGCGAGGGGAAACCTCTCTATGCCTGGATTGAGACCAATAATGGCGGTCAGTGGGTTGCTCTCGAGCAGCAGCTGCCGGTGACGCCGGCCGAAACTCGGGCGGAGGTGTGGATGGCGCTCATCAGGGGCGCTACGGCCATCGGCTATTTCACCCACAGTTGGGTGCCCTCATATACCCAATTCGCTCCGGACTCCCAGATGGTGGCGGCGCTCAGGCAGCTGAACGAGCGCCTCATCCGCTTGGCCCCTGCCCTGCTCGCCCCTCCGGCACCCGAGGCGGAAGCGACGGAGATGATCATGTCTCCCAATATGGCCTGCCATTTCAAGATGACGAAAATGAACAACGATTTGTGGATATTCGCCCAGAATATCGATATGAGACGTCTTCCCGGGAGGGCCACCTTCCGCCTTCCCGGCTTGGAGGCCGGCACCGTGATCGAAGTGATCGATGAAGATCGTTTCCTGGTGGCCGGGGATGGAGAGTTCAGCGATGACTTCGAGCCCCTGGCCGAGCATGTCTATTGGATCCGGCGGGAGCCGTATGTCATCATCAACTCGCCCCTGGATCGGGCCGGCCTCACCTCGCCTCAGCCGGTGGATTTTCAGGTGGTATGGGAAAAGCAGCCCTCCTATGTGCAGGTGGAACTGGATGGGAAAGTCTTATATAGCGGGGAGAGCCTGCCGCCTTCCAACCTCCTCGCCATCGATCCTAACCGGCTTGAGCAGGGCCATCATCTCCTGACGGTGAAAGTGGGGGACGGGGAGAAGTCCGCCGCTGAGAGTGTCTACTTCACTGTCCCACGATCAATACAAATAATCGGCTTTGATGAGTCCCGGTATACCTATGTCTCCGGTCTCCTGCCGATAAGTGTGACCGTTACGAATATTGCCGTGGCGGAGGCCGTCATCGTGATCGACGGTCATACAGAGGAGCCTCTTTACCAGGGCGCCGGTTTACCTGAATTGACCATCGACACCCTGCAGCTGAGCGATGGACCGCACACCATCGAGGTCAGGATCACAGACATCTACGGCCGGGAGTTCTCGCAGCAAACCGAATTTAAAGCGAGTAATTTCCAAACTTTGGAAGATGATTTGCCGCCCCCCAGCGGCCTCTTCAGCTTATGGGGCTTGGGGTCGATAAATTTATCCAGGACGCATGCCGCTTCGGCCGGTTGGGACTATGCCGATCAAAGTGTCAAGCTTTTTGGTGACGAAGGGCGGCGGGTCAGACGTGCCGATACGGAAGAGTATCTGATCTGGGAAACACCAAGGTTTCACAACGCTACCTTGACCATCTATGCCAAGTGTGCCGAGCTCAACCTTGACATAGACCTTGACCACCTGGCCAAGGCTGTGCGCCTATACCTCTCCCAGGATTTGCAGTCGGACTCCTGGATCCCTCTGGTCTATAGCGCCCAGGTGGTGGAGACGGCGAGCGACGGGTGGTGCCGGATAGAGTTGCAGACTGAAGTGGTAGGAGATGCAGCCGGTGGTGCACCGAGCGTTTCGACCGGCGATGCGTCCGGCGATGCGTCCGGCGATGCGTCCGGCGATGCGCCCGGCGACCCGATCAGCCGTGAGGGATGGCGCTGGTTCAAGCTGGTTTTTCAGGATTATTCACCGGCTGAAGAACTGCAACTGGGCAAGGTGGTGGTCTGGATGAGGAGATATTGAGATATTAATGCAGCAAAAAGACAGACTGATCGGACTGCGGGTTGCTCAGCACTCACTTCGGCTACCATCTGGCCAAATTGGCCAAACTGCATCATAAAAGGCGGCTGGACTGATTCCGGAAATAAGCTTTGACTGTGTTCCATTCCGGTGCAACTCCTACCGGGACAATAGGGGGGTCTTTCTCGGTATCCTCGAAATAGCAAAGGCTCCGTATCAGGTGATAACGACTGTAGGAGCGACCGACGAATTTGCGTTCAAAGGCGGAAAGGCAATCTTCTAGAGGCATTACCTGGCGAAGCACTTTCAGCCTTGAATGGTATAATTCTGGACAGTTGCATGATAAGTGATTCGGGCTGAAAGTAGTGTGTGGTAAAAAAGTCTAAATCTCCGCTCTTGCGGTGGCCTAGTTGCAAAGCAATGGCGGTTTCTCCAACCAGCCGGAAACATTATTCTGCTGCGAAAGTACCAAGAGTTTCCAGATGTAAAGCTGCATCATCGGGCAGTACATTCATGTGCAATATGGGCATTATTATTGCCTCCAAATTGGGTCGGGATCGGAGAAAACAGCGGTTTCCTCGCGGGGAAAGCCTAGGTAGAGCGCCCAAAAATTCACTGTCTTGCGGGAGAGGCGGCGTGAGGTGCGCACCACTTGGGCGATCATTTCCTTTGTATATACAGATCGCACCCATTGAATGGCCTCATCATCACCATATTCAAGTAGCCTTTCAATGATAAAGGTGCTATAAGTGTTTTCATCAAGTGCGGATATATCCGTATCCCAGAAAAATTTGGCGAGCGAAGCAGGAATCATCAATACTCCACCTTTATGGTAATTTTAAACTACACCCGGCCATAGCGGCAAATCGCCTCCGAATGTGGCAGGTAAAGCGGCAGGTGGAGCGAAAAGCAATTATCAAGTCAAGGCAATGGCGAAAAGCAAAGCAATGCTAAGCTACGCAAGGCGAACAAACCATAAGGGAGGCATCATATGCAGAAAAGGACAATCCTGTTCGCAGTGATGTTTGGTTTTGCGCTGGTGCTTGGTGCGCCTATTGGTCTTGTTGCGGCAGACGCCGACTGGCTATTGGAAGCAGAAACTTTATTTGCCGCCCGCCATGATATGGCCAATGTGCAGCGCAGTATAGAGCTGTTGCGCCAGGTGATTGAGCGTGAGCCCTCCAATGCCGAGGCCTACTGGCGGCTCGCTCGTTCTCTGCGCTGGGTGGCGGAAAAATCGACGGTAAACCGTCTGCAAAAGTATGAAGAAGCCATGAAGGCGGCGGAAAAGGCAGCGGAGTTGAACCCCAATAATGCTGATGTGCAGTTTTGGCTGGCGGCCTGCATCGGTTCATGGGGGGAGGAGAGAGGCGTATTACAAAGCCTATTTGCCGTCAAACCGATCAAAGAGGCTCTCGACCGGGCATTGGAAATAGATCCCAATTATGCCGACGCCTATTATGTGCTTAGCCAACTTTATCGCAAAGCACCAGGCCGGCCGTTATCCATAGGTAATAAGAAACTGGCGCTGGAAGCAGCCCAAAAAGCAGTCCGCCTGGAGCCGGACAATACCTCGTTCGTCCTGGAGCTGGCCGAAGCCCAGCTGGCCAATAACATGAAGGCAGAGGCCAAAAAGAACCTGGAACTGGTGCTGAGCATGCCGCCCACCCCCGATGAACCGGTAGAGTCAAGTGAGGATAAAGAGTACGCCCGCCAATTGCTGGCCAAGCTGAAGTGATTTGAGGTGCCTGAGCCATGAAAGGGACCAACGATGAACTAGGTTCGGCTTTACCTCGGACCGAGGTACTGGAGGGGGAACATGGGTATTTGGACTACGGCAGGCTGTTGGTGCAGGGGATCAGCCGCCTGCTCGAGCAGGAATTGGCGAAGGCTGATGAAGAGCGTCAAGCTGCCCTGCGCCGGCCGGGCACTCCCGGGCAGATAAAGGCCGCCGCGGCCAGGAGGCGCCGGCATATAGCTCGTTGCATGGGAGTGGTAGATGAGCGGTTGCCCATTTCTGCCCTGGAAGTGGTAGGTGATGTAAACGGCTCCGCCACTTTAGCCAACTCGGCCGACTATGAGGTCCTGGCCGTGCGCTGGCCGGTATTGGCTGGTGTTGATGGGGAAGGTATATATTTGCGTCCTCACCGGCACACCTCCTCAACATCGGCAATATCAGCCACACCATCCCTCCCACCAACACCCATTGCCACCGCCATAGCCGTTCCTGATGCCGACTGCTCTCCTGAGGCATTGGCCGGCATATTGCCGGGGATGCCGCCCGCCGGCCAATTTGCCCGCCGCTTGGCGGAGTTGGGCTGCCAGGTAGTGGTGCCGATGCTCGTGGACCGCTCCTGCCGCTGGTCGGGTAATCCGGCTATTCGCTATACCAATCAGCCGCACCGGGAGTATGTGTACCGGATGGCCTATCAAATGGGCCGCCACATCATCGGCTTGGAAGTGCAGAAAATCCTCGCCCTGGTGGACTTGTTCAAAGGCGCTGATCCGCCGCTACCATTAATCATTTTCGGATATGGCGAAGGCGGGTTGCTCGCTTTGGTCAGCGCCGCCTTGGACGAGCGTATCGATGCCGTAGGGGTGAGCGGCTACTTTACCAAACGGATGAATGTATGGCAGGAGCCAATTTATCGCAATGTTTGGCAACTGCTGCGGGGTGGTTCCGATGCCGAGTTGGCCGCCTGTATTGCCCCACGTCCCCTATTGATCGAAGGTTGTCCGGGTCCAATTGTGGATGGTCCGCCGCCGGCCACCAAAGAGCGGAGCGGCGCTGCTCCGGGTGTGCTCAAGCCGGCACCGCCTGCCGAAGTGGCGGCAGAAGTGGAGCTGGTGATGCCGACATATGCCGCATTTGAGGCAGAATCCCGCCTGCAGTTGCTGTTTCCCGGGGAAGGGGAGGAGAGGAAGGACTGTGGTCCGGGAAGTATGGCCGCACTCCGCTGGCTGCTAGGCTCGCTGCCAGGTTCTTTGTCGATATCAGTGTCAATACCACACAATACCTCAACCAGAGAGCAGCTGCTGAGCTCCAGACCGGAATGGCCTCTTGAGCGGCAAAGGCGCCAGTTGACTCAAATGGTGGATTTTGTCCAAAAGCTGTGGCTGACCTCGGCCGACCGGCGCCGGGCTTTCTGGAAGCGGGCCGACAGTTCTTCACCACAAGCCTGGCAGCAGACTATCGAGGAATACCGCCGCTACTTTCACGATGAGGTGATCGGACCGGCGCCGCCGGCCGCATCATTGGGGAATGCGCCTGGGAGAGCGCGCAGTCGCTTGCTTAAGGCAAATGAACAATACAAGTTATATGAGGTAGTGCTGGAAGTATGGCCGGAGGTGCCGGCCTGGGCCTACCTGCTAATACCTGCCGCAGCGGCGGCAAAGATGCCGGCAACCGGAACACCCGGCCCACAACGCCCTAAATCAAGCTCGCTCCCACATCCCAAACCATGCCCCGTAGTGGTAGGACAGCACGGTTTGGGAGGAGATCCGACGGCACTGCTAAAAGAGGGGACCTATCGCCGCCTGGCTCGGGTTTTGGCGGAAAACGGGTTTGTAGTTTTGGCCCCGCAAATTCCGGTCATAGGCCCCTTAGGTGACGAATTTCGTGTTTTACAGCGAAAAGCCAACCTACTCGGACTGTCTCTCTTCTCCTTCATCACCGCCATTCACCGTCAATGGCTGAGCTGGCTGGCCGAGCAGCCGTTTGTCGATGCCGACCGCATGGCTTTATATGGCCTATCGTACGGAGGCAAGACCGCACTGCGTGTACCTGCGCTATTACCTGAATACAAAGTGGTGATATGCTCCGGTGATTTCAATGAATGGATCATGAAGACCGTCAGCGTTCTCTTTCCAACCAGTTACATGTTTACCGGGGAGTACGAGATACCCGAGTTTGATATAGGCAATACCTTCAACCACGCAGAAATGGCTTATTTGATCGCCCCTCGGCCCTTTATGGTGGAGCGTGGCCACTACGACCCCTGCGGTGAGGACGAATGGGTAGCTGGTGAATATGCCAAAGTACGCCGCCTATATAATAGACTGCAGCTAGGTGAAAACACAGAGATTGAATTCTTTATGGGCGGCCACCAGATCAATTTGCAGGGAACGCTGTCCTTCTTGCGCCGTCATCTGGGGTGATAGTGCTGAAGTGAGGGATGGCATGACAAAAATATGTTCCTGCACCCTATCCAATACCATTACCTACCACACAAACGATGCCGGGGTATGGTGACAATAATGCTGGAAGCCGGAAGGTTTTGCAGCCGGTAGGTTTGGATTGGGGAGCTGCCAAAATGATCAACGACCGGATAGTCCTGGGCACCATTGCCGGATTGGCCGGCAATGCAGCAAAAATGATGGTCGATGAGGTCTCTGTCCGTTTAGGTATATCACAGCGAAACTATCGCTCTACGGCAGCAGGAGTGTGGGTATCTACCCACCATGAAGCCAATTGCATCCAAGGCCAGGTATTGGGCACCATACTTGACTTTGGCATGGGTTTGTTGGGAGGTATCGGCATTGTCGAGCTGTTGACTCTATCCGGTAAAGATCACCATGTCGGCAAGGGTCTAGTCGCCGGTATCAGCTTTGGTTCAATTATAACGGCATTTTTAAGTGCGTTCGCCCAAAATAAGGTTCGGCCTAAAGATGCCGCTACCAACCTGTCTTATCTTCTGACACATGCCATATATGGGGTGGTGACTACAGAAGTAGCGGTCAGGTTGGGAGAACCGCAGCTATTTGTGCAAAAGCAGCCGGTGGCATATCTAAAGAGTATGGTCAATGTTAAGTAGCCACATGCCGGCGCCGTATATGGAGCGACCGGCATGTGGCTACCAATTACATTCTCAACCGGCGGCAGGGGCGGGGGAGGAAAGGGGAAAGCATTCCCCCGGATAGGTCGCAAGAGTCGGCGATGCCATATATACCTCAAAGGCCGCCCGTATCGTCAGCTGATTAAATGCCGTGCGAACCAGCAGGGAAGTGTGCCTGTCCGGACGGGGATTCCCGGGCGAGGCAGCCAGCGTGTAAACAAACGGCTTACTTGCCCATACCCAGACCCGCAACCATATCTCCTCGGTCACTTGCCAATCGACACAGAGCGGGCCGGCGCTGGTGCCATGGCGTAGGTTGGTGAGATAGCGGAAAACGCCGTCGTCAGGCAAGGGAGGCAGGGAAGGTAGAGATGATTCAGCCGCCGGCTGCCCCGGCCAAGCTACTACCGCTGCACCATAGGGGTGAATTGCCCACGTGAACACCCGAGAGGCGGCACTGCTATAGGTATCTTCCAACAGGAGAAGCGGTGGAGCCAGTTGCAGCCGGCGCTGCAGGTGTGCCTTGTCATCTTTGAGGGTTATGCCGGCTGCCACCGTCAGTTGGGGCAGCGATGCTTTAAGATATGAATCGGCAATATGCTGCTTTTCGTCGTCATCCACCAGAACAGTATTGTGAGCCAAGGCGCTGCGGCAATAGGCGGTGTAGTCGCGTTCAGCATACCCGGCCGTGCCCGGATCGGTTAAGATAGGCTGCCCATGGGCGGTCAAGCCGAAGGAGAGCCGGTCGTGGTGACCGTGTCCTTTGGGCGTCAAGCCGCTTTTAAGAAAAGCCTGGTAGCCAACTTTCCGCAGAAACACCATATTTGTCGCCGGAAGAATCACGCTCCGCGGCTTGGGGGGTGCCGGCTCAACCGTATCCGGTCCGAGTACCAAGGCGCTGAGGCTGGTGCGCGGCCTGCTGCCTACGGAATAAATACCGGCCAGAGTAGCCAGCAGCTCTTCTCCGCCCAGAAGCCCGGCACCTGCCTCATAAACATGAATATAAGTGCTGAGCTTCTTCACTTTCGGGGCACCTAGATCCCCAATAACGGGCAGGCGCAATTGGCTGTCGGCCATCTCCGCCGGGGCAAGCAGCATGCGCCGCAGGCGGTATACTACTTCACTTTCGGCATCCTTGAGCAGCCCATATATGGATAATAACGGGCAAACCGAATAGAAGTGATAAAACTGGGTATCTTCAAGCCAGAAACCGTCAACATTACCGTCGGCATCCTTGGCCAGGCCGTTGGCGAGCATGGCGTAGAAGCCGCTCACGGGATGATGCAGGGCTCGCTCCACCCAATCAGCCCGCCCCAGGAGCCGACCGGCAAAGAGCAGGGCGGCATCGACGTAACAGGTCATATTGTGAGGATAAGGCTGCTTTTCGATAAAGCGGATCTGGTAGGGCATGGCGGGGAGAAAAATACCCTCTGCCACCCGCTGGTGCAGCGTTTCGGGGTAGGCGGGAGTACCCTGCAGCAGGGCACAGGTGTTGGCGAGCAAGGACAAAATTTGTGCATCGTAGAGGGGTTGGAAGTAAAGGGCTTCCGTGTTGTTGCCTCTCCGAAACTGGTTCTGGGCGAACATTACTACCGCTTTCTCCAAGCCCTTTACCACCCAGGTGGCGAATGATTTGTCTCCGGTCAACCTGTAGAGCAAGGCTAAAGTCCGCATGAGCCGGTAGGTTCGCTCATGGGCAAGCAAAACCCAGGCTTTGCGATATTCTTCCCCCGTATAGACCGTCTGATCGTGCGGATCGACATATTGATGAGGACTGCGCAGGTCGAAGATGAGATGCTCGGATGTGACGGGGGAGTAGAAGCTGTGGCGCCAGCCGATGGGTTCGATGGGGAGGAGCGGCTCTGCGGCGGCTACTTCTCTCGCCTCCCGGCACAGGGTGGTGAAAAGCTCCTTGGCCCAGGAGTGGTGCTCTATTTTGCGCCGCACCTCCTCCAGGCGCTCCGGTCCCCAGAAGAGAGTAGGCCATACATCTTCGGCTATCGGTCCCAGGCTGTGGGGCGATAACACATTGGGCTGGTGGTGCGGAGCCAGAGGCGGGTGGTCAGTGCTGTTAATGTTGATCACATCATTATCCTCATATGCCTTGTGGGCGCCATCATGAGAATTGCCGGCCAGGTTAGTCAACACGGTCACCTTTCTTTCCAAGAAGTAAATATTAGAAGAAGTAAATATTAGAAAATTGATATGCGAGCCGGCAGGGCAGCACCGGCTCGCCATCAGAGCTTCACCCTCAAAGCTTCGTAATTATTTGCCTGCTGTTCCGCTTTTGCGCTGCTCCATCCTTTCTTTATTTATATTAAGTAGTTAGCGGCCGCACAGAATCTCTTTCCACCAGGTGAGGCTGGTACACCACATCTATGCGGCAGTTTTGGTCCCCGGGTTTCCAGTGGAACAATTGCTTGGCGGTCTCGTAACCAATCTGGCGCAGCGGTATATGTACGGTGGTAAGTGCTGGGTTGATGATCGTGGCTATAGGTATATCATGGACGCCTATTACGGACACATCATCGGGAACACTAAACCCTGCTTCCGACAATGATTTGATGCAACGGAGGGCGATAATATCGCTGGCGCAGACCAACGCTGTGGGTGGTTCGGCGGTGCGGAAAATTTGGGGAACATTCTTTTTGTGGGCATCGGTTCCAAACAAAAACCAGTCATCCCGCACCGGCAATCCAGCCTCGGTGAGCGCCGTCTTCAGCATCAGGGCACGGGTTTTCATCATGCAATTTTCGGGATATGACGCCACAAAGGCAATGGCCTTGTGCCCTTTGTCTATAAGGTGGGAGACAATTAGATCTGCTACCTTGCGCTCATCGGCGCATACGGCAATGTCCACCGGCTGTGGCGCCATCATGGCGGCCGAGCGGTTGGCCACCGCCACCGGAATTCCGTGGCTGCGGCATTGGGCTATCAGCGGATGAGCAATGAGGGGCATTATGAATAATGCCCCCAGGTATTGCGCCTTCATCATTTCCAGCATATGACCGGGCAGTTCATGATCTAAGTCGAGCAAGCTTAAACCGGCACCGATTTCGGAGACAAAATCCCTAACCCCGGACAATACCCGATCATGGGTGACAACTAGTTGATGGCTGTTGCTGGAGAAGACCAAAAGTTGGCTCAATTTATGGTGCTCTAAAGGTGCAGTGCCCCGACCTCGTCCCCGTCCTCGTTCCCGACCCAGTCCTTCAGTGCCCCGCCATGCCGCTCCTCGCCCTGGAGGAAAGGTGTAGCCTAAACGGGCGGACGCCTCCAAAACCTTGTTTCGGGTTTCTTCCGCAATATCATGGTAACCCCGCAAAGCACGGGAGACGGTGCTCGCAGACAAGCCGGTCGCCTGCGCAATATCTTGAAGAGTGACGCGCATGCTAATTGGCTCCTTGTAAGTGTATTCAACAAATAATTTCGTTACATGCTCAATAACTCCTGCTATACCGGCACATAATTTTAATAAATTTCGGAATAATAAACCCAACTGTTAATCGAGATGGTCCAGCGGGAGCTACTGAGCCTGGGGCGGAGGTTGCCGAGCCGAGCGGGAGCTACCCAACCTGGCTGGCGATTACCTCACGGACAAAAGGCCAGACCGGCGCTTTATAATACCTATGGCCCCCGTCACCAATATAAAGGCGGCACCAGTGTTCGGCATGGACTGTTTCATAAATGCGGCGGGTGCGCTGATAGGCTTTTTTAGTCTCCTCTATGGGGGCAAGATGGTCGTCTTTGCCGGCCACGATGAGCAAAGGACGAGGCGCGATCAGGCCGGCGATATCGTACATGTTGGCGATATTCATAATACCGGGAATGTAACCGCACTCACAGTGATGTACCGCCCCCCAGGAAGCTTCATAACTGCAGTAACAACAACTGGGAATACAGATGGTGAGGCGGGGATCGACGGCTGCGGCAAATAATGAGGCGGTGCCGCCACCGGAGTTCCCGGTGATGGCTATCTTTTTCGGATCTATGTCCAGGTAGGCTAAGGCAAAGTCCACTACTTTCATGATGTCCCATACCCGCTCGCCGAGGAGAGTGCGGCCGAACAACAGGGCATGCAGGTGCATGGTGCGACAGGAGCTGCCCTTACCGGCTTTTATATCGGCGCTGAGCATATTTCGGCAAAAACCGCGCATATCCGGGGCAATGGCCAGGTAACCTTCTCTGACGGCCTGTAAGGCGATGTCACGTTCGCCGCTTTCCATATTTCGCCTGCCGGCTTCATCGTGATATATGCCTGCATAGGTATCCTTACCATCTTTGCCATGGCCGTGCGGCGTGATGACCAGCGGCTGCGGCGATTGCGGATTACCTTTCGGCCTGAGCACATAAAAGGACAAACGAAATCCTGGTTCCGTGGTGATTTCATACTCCTCACGGATATGATCGGGCAGTTCGTCTCGTCTCAGGAGTTTCGGGTCCAGTGGTAATGACGGGCGTTCTCTGATTTTATCAAGGCCCAGCGCAGCGGCGACTGCGGCCCGCAATTCGCTTTGCCATTTGCCGAAAGTTTCGAGGTCACAAGGTGAAAAAGCATACTTAGGCTGTGTTTCACCGGCTAGTGTGGTTACATAATTATCAGCATCTAAACTGCTCAAGAACTTACTCCCTCTTCAGTATCTATTATCCATGCAAAGCAACAAAGTTGAAGTTGAAGCCGCAGGCAGCGGCGGATGCGGATTATGCTGAATTGCTGCCGCAGCTTCAACCTCACTTCCTTCCTCACTTACCAGATCAAGCCATACGGTATACCAGAGTGGTTACGTCCGGGTTTTGCGCCCTATTCACCGCGCAACAGTTGCAATATCTTAGGCCGGATTTCTTCCAAGGCCACACGGGGCGCTTTTTCTCCCTTCACAATCGAGCTCGTCCAAGCTTCATGTATGACGTTCTTGATCTCAGCAGCATTGGGGTGGTTATCACGATGCGGAACGCCGACTTCCAGAGCCTGCATGATTACATACGCTTGCTCGGTGGTCATTCCCGGAGGATAGTTTTCTTTGCTCATCAAGACTGTGGTGAACGGTTGAGGGAAAATACCGCCTCTGTTTTCCTGAATGGCCACCGCATGACTTCTGTAGTATTCCAGGAAGATCAAAGCTTCCTCTATATGTTTGCCGGCTTTGGGTATGCCGACGGCTATCGGTCCCAAGGTGGTTGCCGGCCCGGCCGGCCCTTGCGCCAGAGGTGCTATATCCCAGGGAAAATCTTGAGCAAATCCCGACACCTCGGTTGGTGGGGCCATATATATAGCCGCTGTACTCCTAGTAAAGTTACCACCGACATAACCGCTGACAAATAGATCACGCATATATTCCGCCGCCATCACACCTTCAGGGGAATCAAGCGTATAATCGCTATAATCGGCACTCACTTGGTCCGTACCGGCTTGCCGGACAAAGGAACCAAAGCGAGTGGGAACCACATTTTGCAAACCAAATACATCATTTTTGCCATCGCCGTCCCGGTCGACGGATAAACGCTGGCAATACTGGCGCAATGTATCCCAATTCCACGATTTGTCAAGCCAATCATATGGCGGTCTCGACAGGCCGGCTTGAGCGAATAATTCATGATTGATGAAAAACACCTGCGTAGACAACCGCTGGGGAATGGCATATATGTTCCCATTCAGGCTGACTGTTTCCCAGACCGGGGGCGGGATGTCCTTAAAGTTATCCGGTCGTGCTTTAATCCAATCCGTTAAGTTCAGGAACAAATTTTGATACCCGGCAAAGCCGAAAAAGTCTGTGGGGCTGGTGCTGACGATATCAGGTGAAACACCGGCAGCAGTTCTCACCAAGGTAACCTCAAGGGCCTTATTCCAGGTGACGGCCTCCATGGTGACATGGATATTCGGGTGAGTGCGGTTGAATTCATCTACGATTTGTTGCTCCAGCGGTGTGTTCCAGTGCGCAAAAGCATGCAGATAAGTTAGCTCGACCTTTTCTCCGGCAGCCTGAAGTGAATATGTAGCTATCATAACAATACCCAACACCAATACCAATAAACGTGCCTTAGCAGGAAGTGCCAAACGCTTCCGGGAAATTGTAACGTTACTCATTGGTTCATCCCCTTCTAAGTCATATTTACCTTTCTTGCCGTCCTTACCTACCCGACCATCCTTAATTGTTCTATACCAGTCCACCACCTTTCAGAATACGTGCATAAATGAACTTCGTCATAGTTGGCCTGTCACCTTCTTCGATTACCGGAAAATATGGCCTGCAATTTCGGAAATATAATCAAGCGGTTGTCGGAGGGATTCTCACTTCATTCCTATATCATTTAAGTATTACAATAAGCGGTGATATAACCGGTGGACAGGCAGCTTAAATTGATAGGTTTTAGCTGGCGGACGTAATTGTAACAAGAAAGGGGCTTATCAGTGCATTTGGGTTACGATGTATATCCATTGCTGGTGCAGGTAGGTCGGCCGACGAAGATCACGATACGGCCAAAATACGATCATTGCCGGTTTATTCCTGAGGTGGAGCATAAGGTGACGGTGATCCCTACCCAATGGTGGGAGCCGGTGTCGCTGCCTGCCGCCGCCTCCGGAGGAGGCCAAAGCCAAACCGTCGGCGACGAAGGCGCTTTACATATCGATGTTTGCTGCGAGAAAGAGCAGGAGTATGTAATTTTGGTGGACACGATCTCCGCCAAAGGGAAGCCGGTGAGGTTGGAATTTCGCTTCTATGCCCTGGAAGCCGATCTATTTTGCCTTCGCCCCTATAAAGGCGATTTCCACCTGCACAGCTACTATTCCGACGGGCGGGAATGCCCCGGCTATGTGGCCGCGTCCTGCCGGCGGATTGGGATGGATTTCATGGCGATAACCGACCACAGGCGGTATGAACCTTCCCTGGAAGCTATTAAAGACTTTTCCGGAGTTGATATCGACCTCCGCCTCTACCCCGGTGAAGAAGTGCATCCACCAGATGTAAAAGTACACATTGTCAATTTCGGCGGTAGTTTTAGCGTTAACGCCCTCTTTACCTCACCGTCATATAATGCCGCCATTGACGAACTCGCAGCGCAGCTATCTCATATTCCCGTCGCTTATCGCCGCCAGTACGCCGCTTGTGTCTGGTGTTTTGAGCAGATTCGCCGGGGTGGGGGATTAGGGATCTTTTGCCATCCATATTGGTTCGTCCACAACCGCTACGATGTATCGGAAGAGCTGACCTCGCTCCTCTTGGCCCACCAGCCATATGACGCCTTGGAGCTGATCGGCGGCTTCCATCGCTGGGAAGCGGAATCTAATAGCCTTCAGGTGGCCAGGTACCACACCGAACAGGCCAATGGGAAGAAAATCCCCCTCGTGGGCGCCAGCGATTCCCACGGCTGTGACACCGCAGATCTGTTTGGTTGGTATTATACCGTAATCTTTGCTCCATCGCCGGAACTGAACGACATTGTGGCGGCGGTAAAGGATTTCCGCTCCGTCGCCGTGGAAGCCATGTCGGGTGAAACTCCCCGGGTGCACGGGTCTTTCCGCCTGGTGAAATATACCTATTTCCTGCTGCGAGAGGTTTTCCCCTTACATGATGTCATTTGCGCCGCCGAAGGCGACCAAATGCTGGCTTACTTAACCGGTGACGACCAGGCGGCAGAGGCATTGCAAAAAAGCAAAGGGCGAGTGGCAACCTTATATAACCAACTGTGGGCTGAAAATTGAGGCTGTAAACATGCTGTAAATATGAGTTTTAAGATATAGTTACCGGCGGCGAGGTGCCAAGTGTGAGGTGCCGCTCTGTATAGTACTGCACTGCATTGAAAAAGTCTGTGTGTAGTCATACAATTTAAACATAACTTCGTGAAACAAAAGGATGTGAATTTAGCAAATGGGCGATAACCATGCGGATAAAGTACTGAGAGTGGCCATGGTCGGCTGCGGGAATCATGCCAAGCATCATTTCCGGTCTATAGAGGCGCTAAAGCCTTCCATAAAGTTGGTCGCCACAATTGATGTTCATCCTGAGCGGGCTCGTATGGCGGCGGAAAAGTATGGCGCCGAGCGCTGGTCGACCGATTATGAGAAGGAGTTGGCTGCCGGGGATATTGATGCTGTCATCCTTTCGCTTCCCCACCATCTTCATGCTCCATATACCGTCGCGGCCTGCGAAGCCGGTGTGCACGTCCTCTGCGAGAAACCTATGGCCCGCAACATTGATGAAGGGCGCAAGATGAAAGAGGCGGCGGATCAAGCCGGCGTTTGCCTGATGATCGCATTCAACCAGCGTTTCGATGCGAGCGCGCTGGTGGCGAAAGAGATGCTGGCAGCAGGGGAGATTGGTCCGTTACATCACTTGAGCATGGATTATATGGTACATGTAATTGAACCCAGCACTACCTGGCGCCGCTCGGTGGAGGAGACCGGCGGTTTCATGCTGCCGTTGATCGGCTCGCACGGCATTGATCTGATGCTTTATCTATCCGACACCCAGCCCCGTCGGGTCTATTGCGAAATGGCCCATTTCAGCTCCAACTGGGAAGGAGAAGACGAGGTAGCTATAGTAATGGCTCTGGCGGATCAATGCGGCGTGGAGATTCCCGCCACGGTGCGTGTCTCCGCCCACTGCCGCCAGAAACGCACCGTCCTCACCATCGCCGGCGCCGAGCATACTCTGGCCATTGAACGCAACCAACTACTTATGGACGGAAAAGAGATCGCCCTACCCGAGCTGCCGGGCGATTGTTTTTATAGACAAATGGAGTATTTCAGGGATGCCGCCCTGGGCCGGAAGCCGGCCATTTCTGCCGGTGACGATGCCTTGCGCACTCTCACGGTGATCGACAGTGCTTTTCGTTCGGTGAAGGAGCAACAGCCGGTGCGGCTCTAAGTTGATCCGACTATAATCCGATCATGCTCAAAACCGGTCCCCTGCTTTAAACGGCTCTAAACAGCTCTAAACCGAAAAGGCGTCACCAATTAATTGGGACGCCTTTTCCAGCCTTTCTGCTATCTCACTCTCTGTTTTATCTCTGGCACTACATTAAGAGCTATATATAAGTAATATCTAATACGCCACCACTAGGGCCTGATCGATATAGGCCTTCTGATTCACCTTGGAGGCCGCGCTGCCGAGTCTGAAGCGGACGGAGGAGGGGACGGCTTGTGCCGTGAAGCGAAAACCTGCCTCCGGCGTGACATCGGCGCCGTTCAGTTTGACTCTGTATGTCCAGGTGGTGGTGTCCCATTCGATGCGCACCGTATGCCACACGCCGTACTCCACACCGGTCGCCAAGGTCTTTAGCGTCGAGCCGTCCCGGCACTTGAGCGACCGCGCTGTGTCGATACGACAATCGATCACGTTGCCGACCCCGTCCGCCCGGATATCGCCGGAAATCTCCCCGGGCATATCGGTGGAATTGAGCACGACGTATTCAAACGCACCCTTTCTTATCCCTCCATCAAAACTCCGCTCCAGCATAGGGAAGGTGGAGGCACTCTGGTCGGCCAACTCAAGCGCCGCCCCGCAAGTAGGTGCCGCCAAAGCAGGCACCTGCCGAATGGCCACGGTAGCTTGCTCGTTCATGGTAGCCTTCCAGCCGTCCGGGATCCCACCCTCCGGCTCGCAGAAGGTTTCCCTCACGAGCAAAGTTTCCGCAAAAGCCATGCCGACAAGCAGGAGTAAAAGAAAGCCCAACAGCATTCCGACACCGACATTACGATAATTCCTGGTCCTCATTACTTGCACTATTCCTCTCTTTGTTTAACTATTACTAATACGCTACCACCGTGGCCTGATCGATGTAGGCCTTCTGATCCACCTTGGGTCCGCTGCCGAGCTTGAAGCGGACGGAGGTGGGGGCGGCCTGAGCCGTAAAGCGGAGGCCGGCCTCCGGCGTGACATCGGCGCCGTTCAGCTTGACTCTGTAGGTCCAGGTGGCAGTGTCCCACTCGATGCGGACCGTATGCCACACCCCACGCTCCACGCCCGACGATACCAACGTCACCAGCGCCGAGCCGTCCCGGCACTTAAGAGCCCGTCCGGTGCTGATATGGCAGTCGATCACGGTACCGACCCCGGGCGCCCGGATCTCTCCATATATCTCTCCCGGCAGATCGGTGGAATTGAGCACGACGTATTCAAACGCGCCCTTCCTCACCGACCCTTCCAAGCTCCGCTCCAGCATAGGGGAGATGGCTGGACTCTGGTCGACCAACTCAAGCGCGGCCCCGCAAGTCGGCGCCGCCAAAGCCGGTACCTGGCGAATGGCTACCGTACCTTCCTCATCCATGGTAGGCTTCCAGCCGGCCGGTATCCCGCCCTCCGGCTCGCAGAAGGTTTCCCTCACGAGTAAAGTCTCCGCATAAGCCAAGCCGACAACCAAGAGCAACAGCAGGCCTAACAGCACTCCACAACGGACATCAAAGCATTTTTGGCTCCTCATTTTCTTTTTCTCCTCCTTCCATTTTTGTAAATCTCCATTGAAATGGTGTGGCAAAAGAGCAGCCTGTTAGGAAACAGTTTATATTTGCCAAGATATGATGTTTTGGCAGGAGTTAACAAATCCTTCCTGAGCAGAGTATTTCGGAGCGGCGGGATGTGAGTCGCGAGTCGCTTGAGCATGAGGCGCTGGGGCATTAGCTGTTCCTGCCCGAGGGTGGGGGAGAAGGGCTGTAATAGCCCTAATTATCGCTTATTTTTGGCTTTAGCATCGCACTCTGCCAATATAAAGCGGGTGCTGACAATAGAATGCTTCTCCACTCCAGGCCGGTATTTGATATATGTAGTAGCAACAAACGTTCCATCCGGCAGTAATTCCAAACCCGCATAGCCGCAATCCGGTCCGGCATATGAGTGAAGCAACTTGATTTTGTATTCCCCTTCCTTCCGCTTGAGCAAATCGTCGCATGTCCCGACCCACGCCACAAAATGACCATATGTTGAGCTGTTTTTATCACGGTCGCGAAACACTCCCACCAGACGGCCATCGGGGCTATAGCGAAACACATGACGATCTCCCGTTAAAGCGGAAGGTAATTCCTCCGGTTCCGACCATGTTTCACCATTGTCGCTCGATCTAATGATCAAGGAATTCAACTTTCTGCTGTTCTCTCTCAATACGGAAACCAAAAGGCTGCCATCCGGAGAGCGGACAAGGGCCGGCTCACAAGGTTTATAACCAGGCATGTCTAGAACTACCCGGGGTTTTGTCCAGGTTAATCCCCCATCATGCGAGATACTTTGGATGATGTTATTGGACCATTTATCCGGATCACCGCTCCTCCTGGCATTCGTTTGGGCCAGGTATACCCCCTTTCCGATATCAACTATGCTGCACCATGGCATAACCTTATTTAAAATTCCCGTCGGAGTAAAAGGAGTCCACGTCTCACCATCGTCTTCCGATAATGATTGAAACATGGCCCCATTGTATTCGCTACCGCCGGCGAAGACGAACAGGCGAGCTTTATCGTGGGCATCTACCAGACGATAAAGGACCGGACAATTTTTAACGGATGACCAGTTGGCTGGAACCGGCAAAAGGTCGCTCCAGGTTTTTCCGCCGTCAGTGCTTCTTTTCAACGGCCCGCATGAGCCGCCGTGTCCATATGTCCAGGCTGCATACATCGTTTTGCCGTCGGGTAAAAGGACTGTTGACGGATGTCCATGGTATGTTTCTGGCGTACCTTGGGCCACAATGACATGGCGCCCTGTTTCTTCAGACAAATCAATGATTGGTATATTCGAGGAAGACGAAGATGACGAGGAAGACGATTGCACCGCCAGTTAAGAACCTTCTTTCTTTGCCGTTCTGCGGCCTAATCATTTGTCATGGCGCCGGCATCTAGTTCCTGTTGGTACAGCGTGGTATCATGGGAGAAAATATCCAACAACTGGAGAGCATATTTTTGTCCGATGGTAGCCCGGTGCGGCGTGACAAACCGGTCATATATGGCTGCCAGGAATAGGCTGTTGCGCAGGTCAAGGTCCTAACCGGTAGCTGTCCGCACAGCCCAGGCCTCTATTTGGTCGCAGATCATATGTATCATCAGCACATGCAGCTCTTGGATTCTGGCCGTGCCGGCTGCCGGAGCCAGCAATGCTATGTCGGCAATTTCCGCAGCCCTCCCGCCGGAGATGCCGGTGAAGGCGATGGTGCAGGCACCTAACGCCTGTGCTGCCAAAAGGCCCTTGCAGACATTGAGGGAATTGCCGGATGTCGAAAAACCGACGACAATATCGCCGGCACGGGCCAGCCCTTGCACCTGACGAGCGAAGATCTCGGTAAAGTCGTAATCGTTACCGATGCAGGTGAGCACTGATGAGTTGGTGGTGAGGGCTATCGCCGGCAATGGCTGCCGGTCAGCCCGATAATGCCCGATCATTTCCGCAGCGAAGTGCTGCGCATCTGCGGCGCTGCCGCCGTTACCAAAGGTGAACACCCGCCCACCGGCAGCCAGCGCCGTGCATATAGCACTTGACGCTTTCTCCACTGCCGGTAGAATTTTAGACATTTGTTGTGCTGCAGCGATATGCTCAGCAAGGCAATCATGCATAGAAACTGCCATATGTACCCTCCCTAACTGTACGAAGGAGCTGCAGCTTATCCAGGACAACAGCTGCTGCCCCGACAATGCCCACTTCCGCACCAAGCTGTGCCGGCACGATATCGGCCACCTTAGCCAGTGGTTTCATCGCCCGCTGGAGGGCGATGCGCCTTACGGGGCCAAAAAGCCGTTCCCCAAAATTGATAATGCCGCCGCCCAGAATGACCAAGCGAGGATTGAAAAGATTGATGACGCTGGCCAACCCGCTTCCCAATATGTTAACTGTTTCATTCCAGATGTCGTGCGCCAGAGGATCTTGCAATTCCAGCGCCTGCAATAAAGTCTCTGCGGTGATCGCTTCTACCGATCCCGCCAAACCAGGCAGGAGTGACGCCTGGCCGGCCGCCAGCACCTTTTCCCGGGCCCGCCTGGCCAGGCTGCTTCCGGAAGCATAGGCTTCCAGGCAGCCGCGATTGCCGCAATAGCATTCCCGGCCGCCGTGTACCACCACCATATGACCTATTTCGGCAGCATTGCCGTTTTCGCCCCGATATAGCCGGCCGTTGGTAATCACGCCTCCGCCTATTCCGGTAGAAATGGTCAGGTAAACCATATTTGCCACACCACGGCCGGCACCAAAGAAGTATTCTCCCAAGGCGGCGGCATTGGCATCGTTCTCTAAATATGCCGGCATCCCCAATTCATGGCTAAAAAATTCAGCCACCGGAATATCATCCCAGCCCGGCAGGTTCGGTGGGCTTTTTACTACGCCGTTTTCCAGCGGCCCGCCACACCCAATACCAGTGGCCACAATCCTGTTCCATCCCACCCCAGCCTTCGCTGTGACCTGGCGGCATAAGGTGACCAAGCGGGTCAGGATCACTTCAGGTCCATCTTTCACCTGCGTAGGCGTCCGCTCTTGGGCTACCACTTGCCCGCTCATTGTGACCAGGCCAACGGCCAGCTTGGTGCCACCAATGTCTACACCCAGCACTAACTGGTCGCTATCTGTGAATGCCCTTTTCATGACGTCTCCAGGGCCGGATTCCACGGACAATCCCTCTTTTCAAAAGTTCGTTACGCAGGTAAATCGTTCATCGGACCCCGAAAAAGATGAGTGAAAACCAAAGCTGCCGCTCCCGCCAGCAGGTATTTATCACCTAATGTGGCAGGAATAATGCGCACCTTTTCCGCCAGGACAGAAAAGGCCCGGTTGTGAGCCAACTCCTGAGCCCGATGAAACACAAGCGGGCTGTGCTGTATCAGCTTACCACCCAATACGATCAGTTCCGGATTATACATGTTTACCACATTGGCTATGGCAATACCCAGAAGGCGACCGCATTCCTCCAATAAGTCACAGGCTAACTTATCGCCGGCGTCCGCTGCTGTCAGCAGTTGAGATAAAGTAATATTATTTAAATGTGGGGTTAACTGGCTGGTGGCTCCACGCCGTATCGCTTCCCCGGCTTTACGCACCAGGGCAAAACCCGAAGCGATAGCCTCCAGGCAGCCATAGTTCCCGCAACTGCAGCGTGGGCCATCAAGATCTATGGTGATGTGACCAATTTCGCCTGCACCGGTATTGCTTCCCCTATATAATTGCCCGTGTACGACAATGCCGGCTCCGATACCGTCGTCTACGATGATGAAAATGAGGTTGCGCACCCCTTTGCCCTTGCCAAACCACACTTCACCCACTGCCGCGGCATTGCCATCCTTATCTACAAATACCGGAACCCCTGTGGCTTGTTCAAGCATTTGTTTGAGAGGTACATTATGCCAGCCCAGCATGTTTGGCGGTGTATAAAGAACACCGTTTTCCGCATCTAAAGGACCAGGGGCGGCTACTCCCATTCCTTCCACCTTTTTTATATCTACCTCTGCTTTGGCCAACAGATTGTACATTCCGGTCCGGATCCGGTCCACAACCATCTCAGGGGTATCCGCCGGCAGTTTGGAGTGCGATTCGCTGTAAAGCAACCGGCCAACCAAATCGTATAAGCCGACGATCAACTCGGTGCTTTGCAGATGGCAGCCGATCACATAGCGGGCCTCCGGATTCAAGGTCAGCAGCATCGGTCTGCGGCCGCCGGAAGATGTGCCGTAACCAATTTCCTGCACCAAACCCTGGCTGATTAAGTCTTTGACGGCGTTGGTGACGGTGGTGAAGTTTAGCCCGGTGATTTGCTTTACATCCGCTTTGGAAATGGGACCGCGCTGCCGGATCAGATCGAGAACCAACGAGCGGTTGACCTGCTTGATCAGGTCGCTGTTACCGGTTATTATTTGGGCCAATTTTCATCCCCGCCAGAAAACCCACTTATTCTAAATCCCATATTAACATGCTTATTAGACATCCTGTGTAGGATTCCTCTACGGCAGGGAATGTTTGTAAGCTACCTTGATTGCCACTAATAGCCCGGATAATTTTATATCAAGCCGGAAGGAAATTCTAACAGTTAGAAGAAGTGCGTTGCACAAGTGGATAAATGAAACGGGGTATACCTGATGGAAGATCGGAAAATGCAATTGACGATGGTAGGTCATGGGCAGCTGCCTGCCAATCTCTTTAATTGGCAAGGTCCCGACGGCAGCCTTGTCCTGACCGCCCGGCCACCCCGTTATAACAATAGTTCGAGCAGCATTGATGCCGCCAT
>DULU01000007.1 GCA_012840225.1 Bacillota bacterium | reverse complement strand
GGGCGGTAATACCCAGCGAATCAAACCGACGACTCATTAATCGATTCAACTCACCTTGCGCGGCTTGGGTGAAACGCCGGCTAACACTACTTTTTGACGCACCATGGCATTTCAGTTCCTCTGGAAGGTTAGAGTATCAAGTAGTGGTGTAAAAACATCATAGGCGTTTCCCAAGGGCGCCCCCCTAGGGGGGCGGGGCGAGCCAGTAGGCGCCAAGCCCTGGAAGGAAAAGCCATTGTGTGACTCCAAATGGTTAATTAACGAGAAAAACCGAAAGGAGTAATCACACAATGGCTCATGAAATTATTCCGCATGACCTACTAAAAAACCTGTTGGAGTCGGTAAAAGCGACGCAAGACGTTGATGTGCTTAAAGAAGCTGTAGAATGGATAATTCAACAGCTGATAGAAGCTGATGCGACTGAACAGATCGGCGCCGGCCGCTACGAACGGAATGAACAGAGAAAAACATATCGTAACGGGTCACGCCCCCGCCAGTTTAGCACACGGCTGGGCAACCTTGATCTGGAGATTCCTAAGTTACGTAACGGCAGCTATTATCCTGATTGGTTATTGGAGCGGCAGAAGCCGGCAGAACAAGCCATCATTAGCGTCGTTATGGAGGCGTACGTAACCGGTGTCAGCACACGCAAAGTTGATCGTCTAGTCAAGGAATTGGGATTAGACGGGATGGATAAGTCGGCAGTATCACGCATAAACAAGGGGCTAGACATCAGAGTGAACAGTTTCCTACAGCGGCCATTACAAGCAAGATATAGCTATCTCTGGTTGGATGCAACATACACCAAAGTGCGGGAAGACGGCAGAGTACAGAGCGTTGCCTTGGTGGTGGCAATGGGTGTAAGAGATGATGGCTATCGAGAGATATTGGGTTTTAATGTGGGTTCTGCCGAAACAGAAGCATTCTGGCTGGAATTTCTCCGCAAGCTGAGGGAACGAGGGCTTGAGGAAGTGCGCTTAATCATCAGCGATGCACATAAAGGCCTCTATAAAGCGATACAGGCTGTTTTTGGCGGTGCTAGTTGGCAACGCTGTTATGTTCATTTTATGCGTGATATTATGTCTCATTTGCCCAATTCAGCAGTGGATGCTGTACTCGAAAAGATCAAGACCATATTCACCCAACCCAGCTACGAGTATGCTAAGCAGCAGCTCCAGCGAGTGGTGGCCGATTTGCGTCAACGCTACCCTAAAGTGGCCGATCTACTCGAAGAAGCTAGTGAAGATCTCCTGGCTCATATGCACTTTCCAAAATCTCACTGGCAAAGACTTCGTTCCACCAATCCGCTTGAACGGCTCATGAGGGAGATTAAACGTCGTATCAACGTGGTAGGCATCTTCCCTAATCGTGAAGCGACGATTCGTCTAACTGGGGCTATACTGATGGAACAGAACGATGAATGGATAACGGGCAAGCGCTATTTTAGCGAGGAATCCATGAGGAGGCTGGACATTATGAATACAAACTCATTGAAATTGGAGCATGTAGCGTAGCTCGATCAATATTTGGAGTCACATTTTTACACCACTTGACAAGACATGGCCGACTCCTGCAGACCTAACACATTGGTATACCATTGCAAGCTGCGATCAAAATTCTTTACCCGGATTGCCACATGACCAAGTCCGCGGATTGCCAATACCTATCACCGCCGATTTATTTAAATATGATTTCCAGTAGTATTCCCGGTGAAGCGGTATGTTCCTGCGGATAGAATTGTATGGAACGCAACAGGTCTGTGGGTAGCGGAATCAGATACAACAATAGTGGAGATGGCAAGGTTGCCGGTCGAAGGCGACGAATTCAATATTGGAAGACAGGGCCGGCACTGATATGCAAACGGTATGTTGCGCATAGATTATACATGTGTAGCTACTGTAGGCCGACTGCGCAATCATCTGCCGCAATTGCTTGTGCGCTGACTTCTGCAGGCAGTTTTATTGCCACACCCCCTCTAACCTGTATACTATCTTCTCCATTGGTGGCCCGAGAGCAAATAAGGGAAATGGCCAATCACGACGCCCTCACAGGCGCCTATAACCGACGTTACCTGGCAAGCGAAGGCGAGATCCTTCTTGAGCATGCCTACCGTAATGGGCACAACCTGTCCGCCATCGTGCTGGACCTGGATACCTTTAAGAAGGTCAATGATACGTATGGTGTAACCGGCAGCCTGGGCGTAGTGACGACGCCTGGAGATACTAAGGTCAATCTGAACGAACTGCTGGTGGCGGCCGATGCGGCCCTTTACGAAGCCAAGCACGCAGGCGGAAACTGAGTGGTGGTGGGGAACATATCTGCCTAACAGGAGAATGAATTTATTTTTCTAAGATGAAACCAGCTCTTCAGGCAGCATATGGTCGTCTTCGGCAAACTGCGCCGCACAGAGTTGGCTGTATAAGCCGCCGGCGGCCAGCAGCTCATCGTGAGTGCCTATTTCCCTGATCCTGCCGTTAGCCAACACCACGATGCGGTCGGCTTTCTTCACCGTCGACAGCCTATGGGCGATAATGAGAGTGGTGCGTCCCCGGATCACATTGGCCAGGGCGGTCTGGATTTGCTTTTCGGTTTGCGTGTCGACGGAAGAGGTAGCTTCGTCGAGGATGAGGATCGGTGTGTCGCGGAGAAGAGCCCGGGCAATGGCCAGGCGTTGCTTTTGCCCGCCTGAGAGCTTAACGCCGCGCTCGCCGATTTGCGTATCATAACCTTGAGGCAAACGTTCGATAAACTCATGGGCGCAGGCCGCCCGGGCGGCGGCTATGACCTGATCGACGGTGGCGTCGGGTCTGCCGTATAGAATGTTCTCCATCACGGTGCCGTTGAACAGAAACACATCCTGCAGCACCAGACTGATTTGCGAGCGCAGGGACGCTAGGGTGACGGTGCGGATATCCACGCCGTCGATGAAGATGGTGCCCTCCGTAGGATCGTAAAAACGTGGCAAAAGCGACACCAGAGTGGTTTTTCCCACACCGGTAGGCCCCACGATGGCAATCGTCTCGCCGCCCTTGATTTCCAAATCAATATCCTGCAGCACCGGCTGCCCGTCAACATAGGAAAAACCGACGCCGGCAAAGGTGATGCGCCCTTTGGTGATGCGCAACGGTTTTGCCCCCGGTTTCTCTTTTACCTCCGGTTCCTGTTCGAGCAAGGCAAAGACCCGATCGGCGCCGGCCAGCGCATTCTGGATATCCTCGCTCACCCGGCTCAGGGTTTGAATAGGTTGGTAAAACATGCCCAGGTAGAGCAGGAAGGCCATCAGATCGGCAAGTTGCATGCTTTCGCCCAGCACCAGCCGGCCGCCCAGCCAGACGACGATCACGTTGCCGGAGGCCGCCAACAGCTCCACTCCGGGATGATACACGGCCATCATGCGCACGGCGGTGATGGTGGCGGTGGCATGACCGTGCGCCCGCTCATAGATGGTGCGGCTTTCCCGCTTCTCTTGGGTAAAGGCCTGGATCTCCCGCATGCCGGACAGATTGTCCTGGAGCGTGGCGTTGAGCTCGCCCAGCTTTTCCTGCTGTCTCCGGAAGGCCGGGCGCACTTTCCGGGCATAGACCGCCACCAGGTAGACCAATAGCGGCATGGGCAGCATGGTAAGGAGCGCCAAGCGGAAGTTTAACCACATGAGTATAGCGGTCACGCCGAGCAGCATCAATATATTCGCCAGGCTGTCGGGGATGGCGTGAGCGATCATCACTTCGAAGTTGCCGGTGTCGTTGATGTTCCTGGACATCAAATCGCCGGTCTGCCGGTCCTGAAAGTAGCGCAGGGACAAGCGCTGCAGGTGATCATAGACCCGGCTGCGCATATCCCGCACCAACAGCCAGGCGGCGACATGGTTCAGGTGACGGGAGAAAAACTGGAAGACCGAGCGGAAGATGTAGATCAATATCAACAATAGACCGAGGACGTTGAGCTGCTGCAGCGCATTCCCGGCAGGTGACTGAATACAGTTGATCAGTTCGCGGATGATCAGCGGCGCAGTCAAATTGAGCGCCGTTACCGCCAGCACGGAAAAGGTGGCACCTGCCAGATAACCCCAATACGGCCGGGCGTATAGGAAGAGCTTAATCAGGTAGCGCATAGATCTGTATGCGTCACTCCTTTTTGTTCACCGGTAGCTTGGTAATTGCTAATTTATTCTCAATAGGTATAAGGTATGTGTTTGTTTGTTGTTTCGTTGCCGGCACTATACTCCCTTGTCATTTTTCCGCTGAATGAACTATTTCACTGCGGCATCGTCGTCTAATATACATGGACCTGGTGAATAAGCCTAATTGACAAGTGAGTGATGGTCAATATGAAAAACATATTCCTTTTGATGGCATTATGCGTTGCCGTAGCCCTGACCATTGTTAGCGGTAAGGCACTTGCGGAAAATGAAGTTACGGAGAATGTGACTTTAACTTTTACGCCGGAAGGGCTGCAGAAGGCGGCGCAATATTCAGCACAAAGGGGCGGCAGTGCCGTGCTGGTTATGCAGAATGGCGAAATAATCTTTGAAGATTACCATAATGGCGCCGATGAGAATACGGCAACGCAAATTCACAGCGCCACGAAAGGTTTTTGGGCGGTGGCAACAGCTGCTGCAATAGAAGATGGGATCATCACCGGTTACAACGAGGTGATTGCGGACACGATCACCGAGTGGAAAAATATCACTCTTCATCCGGGCAAGAAACAGATCACCTTGAGTCATCTGGTCTCGCTCACCTCGGGACTTTCCCAGGATATTGCCTTTATTCAGGGAGAGAAACCTTTGGCCAGAAACATCTACAGATATGTGGTGAACAATCTGCGGCTTAACTTTATGCCGGGCACCCGGTTTGTATATGGTCCCAGTCACTACTATACCTTTGGTGAGTTCCTGCGCAGGAAACTCCGGCAGCAGGGAATAGATCAGGATCCCCTGGAGTATTTGGAAGAGCGAATATTCAAGCCCATAGGCCTTGAGTATCAAAAATGGATATATGATGAAGCCGGAAATCCCCATATACCCAATGGCTGCTATATAACCCCCCGAAACTGGGTGAAGTTCGGCCAGTTGCTCCTGCAAAAAGGGGCCTGGAACGGCAAACAAATCGTGGCCAGGGATTTGATGGAGGCTCTGTTTGTGCCCCAAGGAGTGAATGCCGGCCATGGTGTGTTTCTGTGGCTCAATCGCCCGGGTGGGGAGCCGCCGGCAGGGCAAGCGGCCAGAAAGGCGCCGGAGAATGCGGCGGGCGGCTTCATCTTCCATGACGGCTATACCGATATTATCGCCTGTATGGGAGCGGGTACCAATCGGATGTATATCATACCGTCTCTGAATGCTGTGGTAGTGAGGCAGTCGCCGGGAGATAAAAGCTACTTTTCGGACCATGATTTCTTGGCGTTGTTATTGAAGTAGAGCTCCCATTGAAAGGGAAGACGAAGGAAGATGATGGAGAATGAGGGAAGACATAATCACCGGCTACGTGCCGGCGCAGTAGATAACTACAATCCCAACTCTCGCAATACTGCAGATACGTTTCCTTTATACACCACACCGGCACCTGTGCCATCAGCGATGCGGAAGCCGGCCAGCCCTTCATAGCGCACTCGTCTATCAGCTACAATAAGTTCGGCTCTGCCTTTTATATCGTACGGGTTTATGACAGACGCCTGCAGTGGTTTGAGGTCAACGGTGGCACCGGCTTTTTTGAGTTCGTCATATAGGGCCCACTCCTGTTCGGTCTCTAACCACAGCTCTTCCGCCGTGGCCGCCCGCTTCAGCGATACGGTCGATGCCCACCTGAAACTGCCCAACCCGCCGGAGAGGGGAAGCGGCCGGGCAAGCGGTCTGATGCTGTCCAATATATAGCTGACCAAAGGTCCTGGCGTCGGCTCCTGGTGCTGGTGCTGGATTTTCACATTGCCGGATATAGCACCGGTCATCTGGTCGGATGCGTCGATCTTGATATCGAGCACTTTAGCCTCATGGGTAATGGCCCCCGGCCTGTCGCCGTTTCCGGGGAGGTAGAAAGCAATCTGCGATACGGCCAGGCGGCGCGGCCCCAACCGGCGCAGTGGCAGGCTGATGGATCGCAGCGACTCTAGCAGGTGCAGCTCTTTCTCACCGCCCCGCAGCGGCAATATCAATACCGGCTGAGCGGCCATACTGCGCAGGTGTCTTTCCCGCAAAATAACATGATCCTGTATCTTATCCGCCAGCAACCAGCCGCTTTGATCGATTATCTCCCGCAGCCAACCAATTACATAATCTTTCTGTCCCGGTAAAAATGGCAGGGCGCCGATGCCGATACTGGTCAGTGACCG
Source organism: Bacillota bacterium (assembly GCA_012840225.1). GTDB lineage: Bacteria > Bacillota > Limnochordia > DTU080 > DTU080 > DULU01. The sequence goes on along the minus strand of DULU01000007.1, from coordinate 1,830 downwards.
GTAAAACCGGTTGGTCATGTAGGAAGTGGTGCTGGCGGTATCTCGCCACGGAAACAAGGCGGCACCAAAAATCACCCGCCTGTCGTGAGGCGGTTTGCCGGAGAGGATGGCATCGCGATAACGGTGCAAGGCGTTGACCGCATCCACCGGCGGTCCCGGTGTGCCGTTATCGGCGATATATGCCGGCGAATCGTCCAGCCGGTACTTGGCATCCAGGATCAGTTCAAACGGTGTTTCCCAACCTTCGATGTAGAGCGACAGCCCCACGTCGGGCTTTTGGCTGCCGGTTGCGGATTGATGAACAGGGTTATAGGTGATGGTGATGCGCCGTTTTTCTGTATTAGGTTGTCCGGATGATCCGGATGCCAGCGTGATCTTCTTGGTTCGGCCCCGCTCCAGATCTACCCGCAGCCCCTTGGCAGATACCCTAAACAGATCTTTGGGATCAACGTGGCTTTCCAACAGCTCTCCCACCAGTTGTACGACGGCCAGGTAACACCAGTACTCATAGAGCTGCGAGATGTCCTTGGTCGATAACTGCAGCGGCCCTCCTTCCATGCGCAAGCCTAGGCGAAGCGCCATACAGGCGCGATAGGCCTGCCGGTACCCATCGTCATTTTGCAATACCAAAGAGGCAAAGCCTACCGGAGGGTCGCCGGTAGCCTGCGCCAGAGGCTCCAGCTTCAATAGCCGGACCAGGCGTTGTTCCATCATCGCCAACTCGTCCAATACGGCCTTTTGCCTGGCTAAGGGGGCTGACGGGTTCCGGCTGAGCAGCTTTTCCGCTTGTGTCAAGGAGGCAATATGAGTGCGAATGTCGAGCAGTTGGTTGCGCAGCCAGCGATGCTCCGGAGTATCCAGTGTCTCTACCGCCCGGCGTTCGGGTACTTGTGCATGGATATATCCCCAGAAGGTCGGCTGGTAAGCACCCCTTCCCTTTCCCTGCAATACAGCCCGCCGCACGGCGCTGTCCACTCTGTGGATCCGTTCTGGTCCGACAAATCGTTCTTCACGATGGAGACGGCGCCGCGGCCGCCGGCTGATCCGCACCAGCGCATTCTCCAGTTGCCGGAAAACATGGCGCAACAGGATCAACCATTCTATGTCGTATGGCTCCGGCGCTTTCACTGCCCGTCCCAAATGGTAGGTTGAACGCAGATACTCCAACGCCAAAGCGGTGAGAAAGCTCGAGATCTCTGCCATCATATCGGCGTAATCCAATTTATAATCCATTTTGGATGGAAATACTTCTACCTCGAAATCGAATTCGGGCAGGCCGCCTACCAAAACGGTAAACCGGGATAGTCCGACCTGGCTGCCGAAGTTGATCGAGCCGGAGATAATATGCCCCTGACCCATGAAGTGAGTCAAAGATTGCAGAATGAGCGGATCACGGTGCATGATGGCGATTGGTTGACCATGGCGGGATTGTGCGGCTACATGATACAACGTTTCCTCATATATGCAAGGTCCCACTCCGGCATCCAACATAGATGCTGCGAGGTGGGGACAGATAACTTTTGGCGCAACACCGGTACGCCTGGAAATAACCCGCAAAGTACCGTTCAGTTCCGGAATGCCGGTTTTGCCAAGTTTTCCGGGCGGACCTTTCCATTCGAGCTTAACCTGATCCGTTGAGATGCTGAACAGTTCTTCCATAATGCTCAACCTACAACCAATAAGAGGTAAAACCATCGTCGTTAAGTGTACCGTCCAGAGAGCTTTGCTAGTCGCGTGAACCCCGTTTCTCTTACATTTTCGCGTTTTTTCGGGTACATGCAATACAGGTTTATGATCTGTAGGTTGCAATAATGGATTGGCGCGGGCAAG
>DULU01000135.1 GCA_012840225.1 Bacillota bacterium | reverse complement strand
GCTACTCCCTTGGTCACCATCTTTACCGGAATCCTGTCGGCTAAACACTCGGACAATCAAGTATTAGGAGAACTTATTGTACCGCGCCAACCCAGGCTTTTCCAGACGAGCCTTGTTTGACGTTTACATTTGGAGAGTGAGCTTTGTGCAGAATAACGCAAAACAACAAAAGTTAAGTGTAATTATCATCGGTGCTGGAGGTCATGGAAGAGTCATTGCAGATTTATTAAATGCTTGTTGTTGTGCCAGGATTAAAGGATTTATTGATGACTCTCCGAAAAGCAGCGTAATCGATGATTTGCCAATTTTAGGTAAGATTGCTGAGCTTGGTCGGATAATAAACTCATTAAATGGTGAAACAAGTGCATTAATTGTCGGTATTGGTGACAATTCAATGCGTAACCATATAGTATCTCAAATAACATCAGTACTTGTGCGGTATAATGCCCGTTTTTTAACAGTTAAGCATCCATCTGCTAGCGTTTCTTCTTCAGTATCGTTGGGTGAAGGAACCGTTATTATTCCCCAGGCCGCTATAAACACTAATGCGGTAATAGGTAACCATGCAATTATAAATACTTCAAGCTCGGTAGATCATGACTGTATAATAGGTGACTTTGCCCATATATCGCCAGGCGTACATTTAGCTGGGGGGGTTCAGGTGGGAGAAGATGCGCATGTGGGAATTGGTGCATGTGTATTGCCTGGTGTGCAAATTGGTAAATGGAGTGTTATTGGAGCAGGAAGTGTGGTTACGCGGGACATACCGGAGCGAGTAGTAGCCTATGGTGTGCCAGCAAAGGTACAACGAGTATTGTAAGACCAATTAATTGAATTGTTTTTTAGACGAATTATTTTTTGTTTTTTAGCTGGTATTGCTAAAGAAAGGAATTTTAATAATGACCTCGCAACGCATTCACCTTTCTCCCCCCCACATGTCTGGACAAGAGCAACTATATGTCCGAGAAGCCTTCGACTCCAACTGGATTGCGCCTGTCGGACCTCATGTAACCGCTTTCGAGCAAGAGTTTTGCCAAGTTACGGGTGCTCCTTTTGCTGTTGCCGTCAGTTCCGGCACAGCAGCATTACATCTTAGCATGATCCTTACCGGGGTCGGGCCTGGAGATGAGGTATTGGTTTCAACTTTAACCTTTGCCGCTAGTGTCAATCCTATCATTTACGTTGGTGCCCGACCCGTTTTTATTGATAGCGAACGCACTTCTTGGAATATGGATCCAAACCTGCTGGCAGAGGCCATTGAAAAACGAGTTAAAGCAGGTCGTCCGCCAAAAGCAGTGGTAGTGGTGCAACTTTATGGGCAAAGCGCCAATTTGGATCCCATCATGGAGTTGTGTGGTCGATATAACATCCCCATCATCGAAGATGCTGCGGAAGCTCTTGGTGCGACCTATAAAGGCAAAACGCCTGGCACCTTTGGGCTATTCGGCATCTATTCCTTCAACGGGAACAAGATTATCACCACCTCAGGCGGAGGAATGTTGGTAACGGCTAATGGCGAATTGGCCGCCCATGCCCGCAAGCTGGCAACCCAAGCCCGGGACGATGCTCCCCATTACCAACATTCCGAAATCGGTTATAACTATCGCCTCAGCAATGTATTAGCCGGCATTGGTCGTGGCCAGTTGGCTGTGCTGGAGGAACGCGTGCAAGCCCGAAGGCGGAATTTTGAGTTTTACCGGCAAGCCTTGTCTGATTTACCCGGCATTGAGTTCCAACCAGAAGCTCCTTGGGGAAGACACACTCGCTGGTTGACTTGTATTACCATCGATCCGGATGAGTTCGGTGTCGATCGTGAAACTGTCCGCTTGGCTCTTGAAGCGGCCAACATCGAAGCCCGTCCGGTTTGGAAACCGATGCACCTACAGCCAGTGTTTCAGGGGTATGAATCTGTTGGCGGGCTCGTTGCCGAAGATCTCTTTGAGCGAGGTTTGTGTCTACCATCGGGTTCAAATCTGACGGAGGCGGAATTGAGCCGGGTGGTGGAAACCATTGTTAAGTGTCATAGGCAGGTTACAGGTTAAAAAGCTTAAAGTTAATATCCGGTCGACTTATCAATATTAAATTAATATAAAATTACCCAAATGAAAGAGGTTTTACCAGTGAGCGGCGCCACTCTAAACCATACCTCCATCACCTGCATCATCCTCGCCGGTGGCCGGGGGACGCGTATGCGGTCCACTACCACGCACAAAGTCTGCTTTCCCATTGCCGGGAGGCCAGCGATTTTGCGCAGCCTCGATGCCTTTACTGCTGCCGGCATAAAAAATTTCAGCATCGTCGTTGGCGCTATGGCCGGACAAGTGGTGGAGACCGTCGGGCAGGATTATCCTGGAGCGACCTTTGTTTTTCAGCCGCAACAGTTGGGCACCGGCAATGCCACTCGCATTGGGGTGGCGCCGCTGGAAGCCATTGGTTATGACGGCCACATTTTGGTCACCATGGGTGATAAGCTGATCGAAGCCGATGCAGTGAGGGAGTTGCTGCGCACCTTCGCCGAGCAGCAGTTGGATGTGGTCGTGGGAGTGCTGCCTTGCCGGAAAGAGT
>DULU01000151.1 GCA_012840225.1 Bacillota bacterium | reverse complement strand
GCTTTCCGCCGTGTTTCCCTGGTATGGAATTCCTGCGCCGGCATGGTGAGGTAGGCGGCGGTTAGATAACCTATACGCAATGTAATAAAAGCATTGCCGGCCCCTTGAGCAAGCGATGCCGCCAATATGGCCGAAATCGGCTTAGAGAGGACATTGACGCCGATTCCGGCAATGAACGATTCGAGATCAAGATCCTCAATGGAACCGGCCATGACGGCGGCGAGGAAGATGCTGGAATATAAGCGCAATAACTGCACCATCGTCGGCCTGTAGCCAAAGGCATCCACCATCTCATTCACCATACGGATGCTGTTGATGACGACGAACAGCCCATCCAGCCTGCCATTTTGCGATAAAGCGGTGGCGACGAAGGTGATGGTGGCGTATTTCCGGGTCGTTTCCTCCAGCAATTTAGTCCTTTCGGCGATGATCGCTGTCAGGATCGGCGCCAGATTTTGCCCCTGTCTTAAGGCTACACTGAGACGGGCCCGCTGCTCATCGGATAGATTCCCTGACCGCAGCAGCCGCTGGGCTACTTTCCGGTTTTGCTCAACGGCTATCTTGTCTCCGCTCCCTTGCGCCACACGATAATCGCTGGGGTGCAGGGTAGGCGCACGCCATATCCTAAGGGTGGGGAGCAGCAGGAAAAAGAAGGCTCCGACGGCGGTGAAAAAGTAAAATCCATATGCAAAGTAAGGGTGCACCCGGGCGAGCTTATCGCCGATGGTCAGGATGCTGCCGACTGCCAGGATGCAGAGATAGATGGCGGCATTTATACCTAAGAATATCCAAAAGGCATAGTGTGGCCGGCGTGGCATTAGTCACCCTCCCCTCCACGTGGTCTGGTCGGCGCCGGCATGGCATTTAGTCCCCCCTCCTCAGTGAAGCCATGGCTTCCTGGACTAATGGATCCAGCCCGGCCAAGTCTTCCATAAGGGAATTGATCAGGTGCTTCGCCTCTTGAATGCGCTGCATTTCTTCGGCCAGCCGATCCATATATACCCGCTTCTGCCGCTCGATGTGAGCACTTAAGTCCTTGGCTCGCCGGTCCAGCACGTCGTTCAGATAAACTTCTGTATAATAAACCACCCATTGACCGGCCCTGGTTTCGATGTCGATGGTGAACGATTTGTGCGCATCGAGCAGATATGTTTGCATCTCGGCCCCGTCGAGGCGCCGGGTAATGATGTTATCCAAAAAGGACAGCTTGACCTGGTCATAGGAGAGAGGGGTGTCGACTATCCCGGGCAGAGGAGTTTTTCTGACAGTCGACATGACGGAAGGCAAACTCTCCAGCTCGATGCTTTCCAGAAACTTGTCTACCTCGGAAAGAGCGGCAGCTTTCTCGCCGGCTTCCAGGCTGGAGGCGGTCAGTTCGCCGATCCTTTGCCCGAAAATGCCTCTGGGGGCAAAGAAAAGCTGTTGTCCGAGACTGCCGATGGTTGCGGCCAGCTTGGCGAGATGTTCGTTGGCTTCCTTTCTGGGTATGGCATGGTTCAGCTGCTCTATTTTCTTTTCGATCTCCAGCCCCAGTCGTTTTATCCAGGCAGCGGCTTGTTCATGAGCATATCTAGCGACGGATTCGTTCAGATTTTTGATCTCGGCCGCATATTTGATTTGCGCTATTTTCCTTTGGCAATCGTCGAAATTCTTCAGATTCTCGTTATATAAACCTTCGCTCTCTCGCAGGGTGGATAAAGCCAGGCGGCATATTTTGGCGATTTCCTGCAATCTCCGGCATACGCCTTCCATATTGTTTTTCAGCTTGATGCTGTTTTTGCTTTGCTCGAAGATCTCCTTAAGCCTCGTCTCCAACCTGTCTAAACCGGATTCCTCAAACATGTGGGCATAGTTCCGGTCAAATATGCTGTCGCCGGCTTTGCCCAGATTTACCACCATCTGCGGCAAATCTCTGTTGCGTCCCAGGCACTCCCGGATATGCCGGGCGGTATATTCCATCTGCATTTGCGTTTCCCGGTCTATCTCTTCAGGTGGGCGCCAGTTGCGGGCTTCTATGATGTTTTGCACCAGCCAGACGGGAAGTTGCGGACGTTTGGCCACCAGGTGTCTCAAGAATTCGATACTCTCCATATTTACAGCCGCCATCGAGCTCTGGATGAAGAGCACGAAATCGGTCCGCTCGGCCACCCATTCATGCAGCGGATCATCACGCCAGTTGGATATGCTGCCGTCAAGCCCGGGCATATCTAGAAAAGCTACGCCTTTGCGCAATAGGTTCCCGCCGGGAGCTTTGATGACGGTGATGATGGGGCGTTCGGCCTGAACATAGTGGCGGGACAGTTTGTTATATACTTCATCTTCAGTCAACGGTGTGTGCTCCACCCTGATCTTTGCCTCGAGGTCGGCAATGGTGGCCATGCCGCGCAGATAATCTATGACCAGGTTGAACAGTTCGTTATCATCATCATAGGGCAGCTTGCTGAAGTATTGTTCGATCCCCGGATGGTCGTCCTGGATGATTATAGAGGGGTTCAGAGTACATTCCCGACCATATTGTGTCGGGCTGACCTTGGCCCGGGCCACGGAATTAATAAATGTCGATTTGCCGGATTTCAGCGGGCCGAAAGCTGTGACTATAAAGAGGTGGGCATCGAACTCCTGGCGGGCCCGGCGCAATTGGCGCATAGCGGCAGGTATGGCTTCGCTGTGCTGGATTAGGCCATTTTCCAGCAGATCGAACCTTTTTACATGGAAGGAGGTAAAGAAGGCGTCTATACTGCCGAGCAGTTTATCGACCGCATTAAGCGCTCTTTCTGTCGAGACTTCCAAGTAAACATCCCCCTTGCAAGCATCCTCCTTGATAGAAAGCGTCTGCCACGGTCGACAAGATTTTCGATATAATTCGTAGATATTCCTGTAAAAGCCCCCGTTTCCGGCGAGCATAAATAAACGCTGAAACGCTACGATCTGCGTCTGCCACCTGGGCTGGGCAATGTGGAACACACTCTCATGCCATCCCTTCAGGACGGACATAGACTTACGGTGACAATGAATTTGCTCAAAGCGTTCAAGCCGGCCTGAGGAGATATTTCGAATTCGAGGTAGTGTTGAGGCGGAGTGGCTGATGCGCCCCTGGACTGTTCTGATCTACGCCAATGGACAAAATGAGCTGGCGCCCGAGTTGGCTGAGACCTTTCAGGAGCTGAAGAAACTCTCCCTGGATAGTGATCTAACCGTCCTCATCCAATTGGGCCTGGCGCCCGTGCAAGTGGTGCAAACCATCCGCCCTGCCGGTGCCGGGGAGGTGCTCCGGCAGGAGGGATGGGTGGGAGTAAGGAGATATGAGATCAGGAAAGGACTGCCGCCCAAGTTACATGCCGATCTGGGTATGGTCAACATGGCCGATCCAGGCCTGCTGCAGGAGTTCCTGATTTGGGGAATGACATTCCGGCCTGCGCAACTGTATATGCTTATCCTGGCCGGTCATTCAGCCGGTTTCCTGGGCGCACTGGTGGATTATAGCGACACCTACCCCTCCCTGATGCCCTTGCCGGAGTTATGCCAGGCTTTGCGGGCGGCCGGCAGGGTGGTGGGGCATAACATCGATCTGCTGGTGGCAGACCTATGCTACCTGAACAGCATCGAATTTATATATGAATGCGGAGCGTATGGAATTCCGGTGTGCCGGGCGGTGATCATGCCCACTTTGACCTTGCCGCTGGAGGGGCTGCCCTATGCGCCCCTGCTGCAAAGGCTTTCAGGCCGGCTTGGCTGCGGCCGGCCTGAGTGCGGCTGCGGCCGGCCTGAATGCGGCTGCGGCCGGCTGGAGTGCGGCACGGCGGAGGCGGCACGGGACCTTGTGGCTGTTATCGGGCCTGGGATGGTGAAAAAGGAATCAGGAATTGTGGCCATCGCTATGGATGGTGCTGTTCTTGAGCGCCTGAAGCACGCCGCCCGCCCGTTTGTGATGGCTTTGTTGAATGGAAATGACGGTCCTCCCTTGCCCGACCTGGCCCAGCCTGTGCTTGAGACCGCACACGAACTGGTCCTGGCAGCGCATGGCGATTACCCCTTGCTTACCATCTGGATTCCGGAGGAATCTCGGAAACTGGCCGCTTATTTACCGTGGTATAAAAGGTTGGCGATCTGCCGGGCAGCAGATCCAAACCCTCACCATATTCAACCGCCACCCGCCAGGGTGCGGGTGCGGGTGCCGTTCTCCCTCCTATTGGCCAATTTGGCCGTCTACAACCCCACCCTTTCGGATGATGCTATCGAAAACCTGGCCACCTCTCTGGGCTGGATCAAAAAGCGGAAATGATGCATATGCCGGCGGACACGGGCTGGACATATCTTGACAGTATTAAATAAATCTTGACGCATTTCCGGATGGGATGGTCAGGACCGACAGTAGGTGATCGAATACATGGCTGACGGCACTACAAATAAAGGCACTTTGTTCTGGTTGGCCTACCCAACGACCATTACCGACATTACTGAACGCGATGCCCTTATCATTATTCTGGCGGACATAGATGATACTGAATTCGAGGTAGCCATTCCCGGCTTGGGTTTTTCGGTGATGGGAACAGTATCTCCCGGAACTCCGGCCCTGGTTACCATCCCGATGGCGGCCGAAATAAGCTCTAATGAGTTGATTGAGAAAAAAGGTATCAGGGTGACCGCCACCCATCCGGTCACAGTGATCTTCAGCGCCACATCGCCGCCGCAGACCTCAAATGATGCCTATCTGGCCTTACCGGTAGCATCGTTGGGAACACAATTGCATATGGTAATGGGTTACCAGGAAGATCTAAGTGTCAGAGGTTTCGATCCGGAGTTTGCCCCCAGCCAGGTAACGATAGTGGGTACGGAAGACGATACAAATGTCACCGTCATTCCCAGCTGTGTAAGCCTCATGGGCAGTCCCATCGGCGTACCGATCAATTTTGTGTTGAATGAAGGGGAAATCTGGCAATATGCCTGCGGCAACCTTGGTGATGTTACCGGCACCGTTATAACTGCCAACAAGCCGGTGACCGTGATCGGCGGATCACGCTGTTCGGATGTGCCCCCGAATACGGCAGCGTGCGACTATCTGGTGGAACAACTGGTTTCCGAAGTTTACTGGGGTACGGATTACCTGATCCCGCCTATAAACAATGATACCTCCAATTTGATCCGCATCCTGGCCGGGCAGGATAATACCGAGGTAATTATAGACGACGGCACTTTGCCGGTAGTGGTTAACCTCGACGCCGGCCAGAAATTCGATCAGTTCTATAGTGTCCCGGTGCAAATCACCAGCAACAAGCCAATATATGTCGGGCAGTATGGCGCCGGCCTGGAGCGTACTCCCATAAACCAAAACCGTGACCCATTCTTTGTGCAGATCATACCCACCAATCGTTTTCTAAAGGAATTTCGCTTTTATAGTTTGTCTGGTTATTTCCTGAGCTTCATCAACATCGTGGCGCCAACCGGAACCAATGTGGCATTAGATGGAGTGCCGGTGGTCGGCTTTTCTCCTATGCCCGGAGGTACACATATATGGAATACCTTGCAGGTGGATGCAGGTGAGCATGTCGTCACAGCCGATCAGCCCGCCATGGTTTATGTCTACGGTTTCCGCATCAGAAGTGGGTATGGCTACCCGGCAGGACTGCTCATCTCCCCGCCCCGCCGGCCCAGCCGGGGGCTGCAGCTTACCTAGCTGGTGATGATACGTCAATTTATTGTTTATTGGTAGTTTATTTATGGAGCCTGTTGCGGCTAAGGTATTGTATCAGTTTCGTGGCGGCGGTAGTGCCGGAGCCGGCGGCGGTGCCGGTACCGGTGC
>DULU01000119.1 GCA_012840225.1 Bacillota bacterium | reverse complement strand
GCATCGTGGCCGCCAGTGCCGCCTTCCGCCACGATGCTGCCGGTACCCGGCCTGGTCACGATCAACTCTTCCCTTTCCAGTTCCTCATAGGCCCGGCGGGTAGTGATCACGCTCACTGTCAGATCGCTCGCCAACTGACGTACGGACGGAAGCTGGGTTCCTGGCTTCAGGCGCCCGCTGAGAATCAGATGACGTATCTGTTCCACTATTTGCCGGTAATAAGGTTGGTCGCTTGAGGAGCTGAGAGAGATGGGTAGCAGCGCGCATCACCCGCCTGTATGACTGTGTATATCGTATATACACATTATACACGCGGGCTTTGCTTGTCAATATATCGTCGCAGGCAATTTAAAATTTAGGCTGAACGGCTATATAGATGGTTGGATTGGTGGCTTGCCCGTTAATGGGGTGCTCCAGGCGCAGGAGAGCCTGGAAGCGTACGCTTTCGCCATTCAGTGAATACCAGGCTTGGTAGATCGGTACGTCCCGGCCGAGAGAGGTGGTGGCGGCCGAGATGCGCAATTCGGTGGTCTCCTCATATGGATCGGCGACGCTGAAGACCAGCTCGGCCATGGGCCGCAAGCTGTCAATGCCGAAGACGAAGCCGCCGCGCAAGCTGAGCAAACCCATACCGATACCGAACTCTGGACCGGTGGTCAGACCCAGACGGTAGCCGTTTTCCCCGATATGACGCCGGAAAGTGACATCCTGGCTCCATCTCAGTCCCCAGTTGCGATAGACCAAGGCCGCCGTGCCGGCCTTAACGTAATAATAAGGCTTATCTTCCAGCACGCCGTTTATGGCATCCTCATCTTCCCATGGGAAGGTAGCCACCTTGCGCTCGGTGTAGCCGATGGTGAGGCTGCCGCGGAAGCTGCCGATGTTTCCCTTGCCGTCGAAAGTGAAGGTTTTGCCGATCACATCGGCCTGCTGCCTGATATAGGCCGAACCGCGCAGCGACATATAGGCTACCGGTGGGGAAATCTTCATGATTCCCCCCTCCAGTCCCATGGTGACCGTGCTTTGCTCTTCTTTGGGACACAAGACATTGGAAAAATGAAAGCCAAAATCGGTGTTACGGCCTATGGTCTTAATGCTGGCTCCCAAGCGCACAAACGGGGTGGAAATACTGTCTTTATAACCCAGCCCCGTCAGCAGTTCCACTTGCGAGCGAGCTGCCGCCGCGTTAAAGGTAGGCAGCGGCAGCATAATTGCTAATATAGTTATTGCTAAAGTAAGAATCAGCCTCAGGCTCAGCGCCACCCTGTACCGGATGAATCCCATCCCGACAATGCACCCGTTTCTCCAGCATACTAAGAGTCCGAGGGAAATTCTACTATCTTTAGCCGTTTACCTGCTTTGGTGCCAACAAAACTGCAGATTGTGGTCCGATGGTGAGAGAAACAGGCAGCCGCCTTGGCCGCCGCCATCCGTTCCTTCGGCTCACTTTCCGCCCCTGCTCTACTTGCTCTATCTGTTCATTATGCTCCTGTCTCTGCTCCGGTTCCAGATTATGCCCTCTCGCCCAGCCGGTCAGGGTGACGAGCTCCACCTCATCGCTCGCTTTCAGCCAACCGCCGGGTAAATCCACCTTTCTCTCATGCCAGGCGGTGTTGAACAAGACCGCCACATTGCCGTTGGGATACAGACGCAACATCCCCCACATGGGATCGCCGGGCTGCTGCCAGAGGCTGCAATAATACCCCCGGCGCAAGGCCGGATATTTGCGCCGCAAATTTATAAGATATTTATAGTACCCGAGCATCTCCTCATTGCGGCAGGCCGGATCCCATGCCATGCCCCGGCGGCATTCCGGATCGCTCCAACCTCTCATCCCCACCTCGTCCCCGTAATAAATCTGCGGCACGCCGGGAGAGGTCATCTGATAGGCCACCAGCAACCTGGCTTTGTTGAAATCCCCACCCATCAATTCCAGGTAGCGAGGGGTATCGTGGCTGCCGAGCAGGTTCAGGGACGAAAGTAGAGCTTCCGGCCGGGCACTGCAATAATGCTTGGTCAGCTGACCGCTCATCCAGGCGGCATCCGTACGCCAGCCGGAGAAGAAGGCCAGGCCAGCATCACGCCAAGGATAAGCCGTCACCCCGTCCAGGGTGTCGCCCCGCAGCCAGGGTTCGGCGCCATGCCAGATCTCGCCGACAATATAAGCGTCTGGCTTGATCTTTTTCACGGCGTTCCTCATCTCCCGCAGAAAATCGAGGTCTATTTCATTGGCCACGTCCAGGCGCCAGCCGTCTATGTCGGCTTCCCTAATCCAATAAGTCGCCACATCTATGAAATACTGCCTGGTCTCCGGGTTGGAAAGTCGCAGCTTAGGCATCTCGGGGATAGCGGCGCCGAAGGTTTCGTAATTGGGCGGGTTCATGGTCACCGGGAAACTGTGAATATAAAACCAGTCTCGATAGGGTGAGGCCGCGCCCTTTTCCAGGCAATCCCGGAAGGCGAAGAAACCGGGACCGCAGTGATTGAAAGCTCCGTCCAGGATGATCCTGATGCCCAGCTTATGCGCTTCACCCGTCAGGCGGGTGAGACTCCGGTGGTCCCCGAATTCGGGATCGATTTTATAGTAGTCAACGGTGTCGTATTTATGCCCCGATGGGGCGGCAAAGATGGGCGTGAGATAAAGCAAATCCACTCCCAGGTCTTTAAGGTAAGGCAAAGCCTCGATGATCCCGTCCAGATCCCCGCCCAGCCTGGTATCCAGCGTGGGCTGGCTGTCCCAGGCCTGGATCTTCGGCGGATCGTTGCCATTGTTGCCGTTTCTGAAACGGTCAACAAAGACCTGGTAGCAGATGGCATCCTGCACCCAGTCTGGGCCGCTCCAGGGCTGCAGGGCAGCCACATGCGGCATCTGAAAGACCCGGGTGTTCCACATATCTGTGCTGAGACCGGCGTCGGAAAACCAGGCTTCGCCCCCATCGACGTCTTCAATATAAAAAAGGTATTTATAACGCCCGGTCGTCAAGGGCAATGGAGCGATGAAGTAATCGTGGTATTCATCGGTGCCCACCTTGGTCATGGTGGCGCGCAGGTTCATCTCGTGCTGGTATCTGTCGCCATAAACAACATACGCCGCCCTTATATCATTGCGTCTGGCTTTGAGCAGGACGCGCAGGTTGTCGGGCCTGGTACCCTGGACATAGGGAGGCCATGGAGTGTGAAACAAGGAAGCAGGTTCCAATTAGATCCCTCCATAAGCACCTATTCTCTATTTCGGCAAGAGACTGCCGTCGCTTGATGCTTCTACCTCTTCGGTCGCTCCCCTTGATGTAAATACTGTTTATGCTGGCACCGGCTGCCACAGGCATGCCGGTGAAGAAAAAGAGCAGGCCAAGATGAGGGCAAGAAGGAATAGCACGGGCAGAATAAGAACTAAAAGGGATTGGTGGTAAATTATCGGCAGGCCCTGATTGGCCATCATCAGCATTGGTCGGCATTATAGTCTAGGAGGGTAAAAATGCGTTTGCACCGCTTCATCACCGTGTTGGGGATCATGATTTTGCTTGTGGCCGCATGCGGGATCGCTCTCGCCGCCGAACAGAGCAAACCGAAACTGATCGGCCGGGGCGCTGATTTCGTACTCAAAGGTTCGGTCAACCAGGAAAAAGGTCGCACCTATTGGACCGGCGATGCGGAAATCATCTGGGAAGAATATACCATCACCGGTTTGGCCGGCGAGATTGATTTCAACCAGAGAATATTGAAAGTGACCCGTTCCGCCAAAGTGGTGCAAGCCCCCGCTGAGGAGGGCGAAGACAACCGGTTGGTGCTGATCGCCGACTGGCTGGAGATGACCTCAGAAGGTGAGAGCCTGACAGCGACAGGCAATGTGTGGATCACCACCGCAGACATGGATGTAAAGGCGGATAACCTGGAAGGCGGGCACCCCTCGCGGATGAAAGATATCGTAGCCAATAGTATGGCCGGGATGGCAGAAGCGGTCGTCGCCGAAGTGTTTGCCTGGATGGAGCAAGCCGGGGAGGACGATCTCATCTATTTCCTGGAGGGTAATGTGGCTGGCAAAACTCCCGAGCTGGAGTTCCAGAGCGGTACCCTGTTGGTTAATGCCAATGCCGAAACCTTCATCTTTGCCGGTCCCACCGAGATCATTTATACTGCCGAGGAAGAAAGCGAAAGCGCCGGTGAAGGCGGCAGTGCAGGCGGCGAGGATAGCGGCACCGGTAGCGAGGGCAGCAGTGCAGGTAGCAAGGGCAGCGGTGCCGGTGGCGAGGGCAGCGGCGCCGGTGGCGAGGGCAGCGGCGCCTGAGCTCGCCTGAGCAGCCCTGAACCTGAGCGTTTGCTCTATTCTCCCCTATTTTGAGTCGCGTATCTTCCCTGTTGCAATCAGGACAACCTAAAGCGAGGTTGGTCCTGATTTTTTTCTAAGGATGTGGCGGCTCGTTGGAGAAAAAAATGGTTCTGCCCCTAATCATACTGGCTGGCGTGCCTTTCATCATGGTGCTGGGCAACTCCATGCTGATCCCCATCTTTCCCCAGATGGAAAAAGCGATGAACCTGACCCCCTTTCAGGTGAGCTTATTTATCACCCTTTTCTCGGTGCCGGCCGGCCTCCTCATCCCCTTTGCCGGCATCCTTTCCGATCACATCGGCCGCAAAACAGTGATGGTGCCGGCGCTTATCATATATGGCACGGGTGGACTGGTGGCCGGGACAGCAGCGGCATTATTATCACAACCCTACCCGGTGCTGCTCGCCGGGCGCATCCTGCAGGGCATAGGCGCCGGAGGTACCTACCAGTTGGCGATGGCTTTAGCCGGTGACGTGTTCACCACTGAGGAGCGCACCAAGGTTTTGGGCTACCTGGAATCAGCCAACGGCTTTGGCAAGGTATGCAGTCCTCTCCTTGGTGCCGCCCTGGCTCTGCTCGTTTGGTATGCGCCGTTTTTTGCCTACGGCCTGCTGGCGCTCCCCATCGCTTTCCTGGTCCTCTTTCTCGTGAAAGAGCCGGAGGGCCGGAGCCGGAAACAGACCGCTGCCGCCTACCTTCAATCGCTGAAGAAAATATACCAAAGCAAAGCCGCACCTCTCCTGGCCTGTTATGCCGCCGGCGCCATAGGCTTGTTTCTGCTCTTCGGTCTCCTCTCTTTTTTCTCCGACGAGCTCGAGGCCAAATACCACATCACCGGATTCGCCAAGGGTGGTGTGCTGGCTATTCCCGTCGGCACCATGGCAGCCGCCTCTTTCTTGGGCGGCCTTCTCCTCCAGGGCCAACGCCAACTGCTCAAACCGGTCATCTTAGCCGGCCTGGCTTTGACTTCCCTGGGGCTGGCGGTGTTCGCGTTCGACTTATCAGCCCCAGCGGCCATCGCCATCTCAGCCTTGATCGCTCTGGGCATCGGTGCCCTTTTACCTCCCTTAAACACTTTGATCACCAGTTCCGCCAGCACCAATGAGCGAGGCCTGGTCACCTGCCTATACGGCACGGTGCGCTTTTTTGGGGTAGCTATAGGACCACCGGCCTTCGCCCTGGCCGGAGAGATCCACCGCCTGCTCCTCTTTCTTGGTGCAGCCGGCCTCGCCGCCGCCGGCATAGCCATCGCCGCCATCTGGGTGAACACCTCCACCATGCTAAACAACACCGGCAGCGCCGGCGGCGCATAACTCCCAACCCATCAAAGCAGGTTCTTGTTTATTGTGATGGAATATAAAAACTATCTAATATACTAAGGAGTTGCATATGAAAACACAAACGCACTTCGATGTCATTGTCTGCGGTGGCGGGCCCGGAGGTATTGGTGCCGCCCTGGGCTCCCGGGCCACAGGGGCGCGCACTTTGCTTATCGAGCGCTACGGCTACCTTGGCGGCGGGGCCACTGCCATGCTGGTGAATCCTTTTATGCCTTACATAACCGGTAACAAGCAGATCATCCATGGGGTATTCGAGCGCCTGCTCCAGGCTTTAGCCGCTCGCCGGGCATATGGCGCACCAAATCAGCCGACCGCCTTCGATCCGGAAGCTTTTAAAATTGTGGCCGAGCGCATGTGCCTGGAGGCAGGGGTGGACCTGCTATATCATGCTTATCTCGCCTCTGCCGATACCGATGCCGAGGGGCGCATCTCCCGGATACATCTGGCTACCAAAGGCGGTCTCCTCACCCTCACTGCCGATATCTTCGTGGACGCCACAGGTGACGGCGACCTGGCGGCCATGACCGGCTGCCAGGTGGAAACAGGCCGCCCCGAGGACGGCCTTTGCCAGCCGATGACCCTGAATTTCCGCATGGCCGGAGTGGATGTCGAACGCATGCCCTCCCGCCAGGAATTCACCGCCATGTATATAGCCGCCAAAGAAAGGGGTGAAATCTCCTGCCCCAGGGAGAATATCCTCTTCTTCTTCAGTACCCAGCCGGGAGTGATCCATTTCAATACCACCCGGGTGGTCAAACTGGACGCCACCGATTCCTGGCAGCTGACGGCGGCGGAAATAGAAGCTCGCAGGCAGGTTTGGCAGTTGGCAGAATTTTTCATCAAACAGGTGCCCGGATTTGAAAACGCCTACCTGCAGATGACGGCTCCGCAGATCGGTGTGCGGGAGAGTCGGCGCGTCTTAGGAAAATATGTCCTCACGGCCGAGGATTGCCTGGAGACGCGCAAATTCGCCGACGCCATCGCCAGGGGTTGTTACAATATCGACATTCACAGTCCCACGGGAGAGGGCACCGTCATCAAGCGCATTCCGCCCGGCGAATGGTATGAGATTCCCTACCGCTCTTTGCTGCCGAAAGGACCGGGCAATCTCCTGATAGGCAGCCGCTGTATATCAGCCACACATGAAGCCCACTCTGCCATCAGGGTGATGCCCATTGTCATGGCCATCGGTCAGGCAGCCGGCGTGGCTGCCGGCTTAAGCGTGCGAGGGAACGTCCTCCCCCGTAACCTGCCTGTACTGGAGATACAGCGTGAGCTGCTGGCTCAGGGACAAAGCTTTGACAAGCCGGGATTGGATTTACCGTAAATAATGAAATAATTATAAGGTAAGGGAAGGTGAATCAATAAATGACAGTTCGGTGCACAAAGCCGGCTAGTTTGAAGCTCAACGTCGCCCTTGTCGTTACCATTGTTGCAGCTATCTTTACTTTTTCCTGGACAATAAGCAATATGCCGGCCATGGCTGCCGCTCCACCGTCACTGCGCAGCACCTTCGCCACCACGGCAGCCTTCGACGCCATGGACGGCTTGCATGGCAACAGGTATGTCTACACAGACAACTGGGCCGGCGACCTGGCCTGGGGAGCCTCATATGTGATGGAAGCCTATGTGACCATGTATGAGGCGACCGGCGAGACCAAATACCTCGACCGGCTGGTCTACCTGGCTGATGCCGTTCTCGCCCACCGGGACAGTATCCTCGGGACCACCGACTACCTGGGTCGCTCCCTGCCCGGATGGACCGCCGGGGCGCACTACAGCATCGGTGAAATTGAGCTTCTTGACGCCGGCGGCCATCCCACCCTCTATCTCAGCACGGCAGCGACAGGTTATAACCACCAGACGCAGGTGGTGGTCACTGCCGGCCAGACCCCTGACACCTTCAACCTGCGCATTAACAATGCCGAACTGGGATGGAGCGACTATTTTACTGATCTTACAATGGATCCTGAGCACCCCCGTTATGCCGTCAAGGTGATCTCCGCCTCACCGCTGGCCGCCCCCACTCACGCCGCCCGGTTGAAGGTGCGCGATCTGAACTCGCCCAGCCAGGGAGAAAAGCGCCATCCGGTGCCGGTCTATACCACTTTATCAGCCTCCCGTTACCTCTGGCCGGTGCACCAGGGCATGATCACCTATCCCATGATCGCTTTCGCCCGCCTGGTGCAGGCAGACCCCAAACTGGAGGCCTATAAACCGAAAGCCGCGGCATATATCCAGGCTGTGGAAGAGCTGATGGAAATCCTGGAAGCCGACTGGCGGGAGAACGAGGCCGGCGAAGGCTGGTATGCCGTGCCCCGCGGCGCGCCGGTGTGGATGGACGGCATCGACGAACCTTTCAACCACTTTCTCGCCGTGGGGCGCACCATGGTGGAGCTCGCCGCCGTGACGGGTAAGACCAAATGGCGGGAGCGGGCGGAAAAGATGGCCCGCACTTTTAAAAACGACCTGCGCCTGGCTCCCCTGGCTCTGAAAGACGAGGGAGAGGTGCTGTTATATAAGGATTTCGAGGCGGAAGATCCGGAGATCAGCGGCGACGTCGTCCTCGATACCACCACCGCCGCCGCTGGTCAGGGCAGCCTCTTGATTGTCGACAACGATCCCACTCGCTATGCCGCTGTCCGTATAGTTGATATACCCGTCGAGCCGGGGATTACTTACTCCCTCTCGGTATGGTGCAAGACCGACGACCCTATCGGTGACGGCGGGTACATCACCATTCTCGTCGATGAACTCTCCGCCGCCAAATCCCGCGTGCAGGTGCAATGGTTCAACCAGAAGCGTTCGCTCGATTGGGAGCACAACCGCATCGAAATCATCCCGGCCCCACAGACGGCCTTCCTGCGCCTGACTATCTATCCGGCAGCCAGGACCGGAGTGCAAAAGATGGGCCAGGCCTGGTTTGACGACTTGACGCTCATGGCCCAAAAGGGCGATGCCGAGTCCGTCGAAACTTATATCTGGCCCTATTGGTGGAGCAAAGGTTACGGCTATAAAGGCTGGACTCAGTCGGACGATGTCTCCGACAATACGCCGGCCCTGAGTGGGCGCACCACCATCGAGGACACCAGCCACGGCTCCATCGATGCCCATTTTGCCTACCTGGCATACAAAAACGGCATGGTTTTCGACGACACGGATATGATGCGGTTCGCCAACACCTTCCTCTACCGCATGGTAAGCTGGAGCAACGGGAAAGCCTCGCTCAAGGAATTTGTCAACGGCACCGGGGAGACCTCGCTTTACGACCAATCGGCCGCCCGCTGGGGCTTTCTGGCCGAGTTTAACCCGGAAATATACAACGTCCTGGAGTCTATATACGGAGAAACCTCCTGGTCGGGGTACTCTTTGCATCTCCTGGCTTCGGCGGTGATGAACCGCCTGCAAAGCGTGCTTTTCGATGAATGAAATAAGCCGGCCCAGCTCCCCGGGAGAAGGGCCGGCGAGCGGGTCGTGAGAAAGGCTAAGGCCATAGCCCGGCAGCAACGCCGAGCTATGGCCTCATTTTATTTCGTGCAGCTTATAATCGGCGGTGCCTACGTTCATTCTGACCGCATGTGCAAAAACCAACTGCCCGTCGACCTCGGGATAATGGCTCCGGAAGGGATCTTTTCCACCGCAAGCCGCCACCACCAGGTCGAAGGCGGCTTTGTCTATCGCCACCGGATCCGTCGCGGCCAAAAAGCCAATATCCCCCGTCACCGGGCCGTCGTTGCCGTCCCAGCAGTCGCAGTCCGGGCTCATGGACAATAGGAAGTTTATGTAAATAGCCGGCCGCTCAAATGATTCCACCACGGCCTTGGCATATTCCACGATCTTCTTCTGCACATTGGCGGCCGACTGGTTCCAGTCATGCTTAATTGCCTGGTGCGGGCAGACGCCGATACAATGAGCGCAGCCGACGCATTTGTCTGTGATCGCCGCTTTAGGCGCAAATTCAAAAGCTCCTGCCTGGCAATGCCGGGCGCAGAGGCGGCAGGCTGTGCACAAGCTGCTTTCCACCCGCGGCCGCATCACGGCATGCATATCGAGCTTCCCGGCCCGGCTGGCGCAGCCCATGGCCAGATTTTTCAGCGCCCCGCCGAAGCCGACCAGGCTGTGGCCTTTGAAATGCGAGACCACCAACAGCGCATCGGCATGAATGATGTCGGCAGCCAACTTGGCCTCCTTCACCAACTCTCCCGCCACAGGCACCGGGACGGTGTTCTCCCCGCGCAAGCCGTCGGCGATGATCACCGGCACCTGCAAGGTGCCGTAGTTGAAGCCGTGCAGCGCGGCATTATGCAAGTGATCGACGGAATTCCAGCGCATGCCGGTATAAAGGGTATTGGTATCGGTCAGATAAGGTTTGGCGCCCACCTCCCGCAGGGCCTCCAGCACCGGACGGAGGTAAATAGGCCTGATAAAAGCCGTGTTCCCCATTTCCCCCATATGAATCTTCACCGCCACCAGTTCATCTTTGCGGTAAAGCTTCTTTACCTCGCATCTTTGCAAGAGCTTCCGAATTTTATCCAGAGGTGATTGCGTCTTCCCGGAATGCAGTTTTGCGAAATAAACATCGGCCGCCAAGCTGATCAACCTTTCCATAGCACAAGGTATATGGTACATTATTCAACATATAGAGGCAAAAGCCCTATGCCTAAAACTGCAGCCGGACAAACCTCAAACCGCAAACCCTCAACCGCCGTGGTTTTTTTGCGGTTACTTTATCCAGGTAGGAGACATGCATCTGATGGCAATGCGCAGGCTTTTATCGGGTAATGAAGCAGTCGCCCTGGCGGCAGCGCACCTCGGGGTGGCGCTTGGTACCGGATATCCCGGGACACCTTCCACAGAGATTCTGGAGAACTTTTCCGCCCTGGGGGGAGCGGCACAATGGGCCCCCAACGAGAAAGTGGCTGCCGAAGTGGCTTTGGGAGCATCTTTCGCCAACGCCCGCTCCCTGGTCACCATGAAGCATGTGGGGCTGAATGTGGCCGCCGACGTCCTCTTCACCGCCGCTTATTCCGGAGTGAGCGGCGGCCTGGTCTTGGCGGTAGCCGATGATCCGGGTATGGCTTCCAGCCAAAACGAGCAGGATACCAGGCGATATGCCGAAGCCGCCGGTGTACCCATGCTTGAGCCCTCCGATGCCCAGGAAGCATATGATTTGCTGTATCTGGCCTATGCCGTATCGGAGCGCTGGCAAATCCCAGTGATCTATCGACTTTCCACCAGGGTGTGTCACTCCAAAAGCGTGGTGCTTATCAATAACACCGCCCCTGATGGGCTTGCAGCCCCTGATGCATCTGCTGCCTCTGATGCGCTTGCAGTCCCTGATGCATCTGCAGCCCCCGATCCGCCTGCCGCCTCAGGCTTGAGCCTGACCCCGGCCATACCACCGCCCGCACCGGTCTTTCGCCGGGATATCCCCAGCCGGGTGATGATCCCCGCCCATGCCCGTCCGGCGCACCGCCGCCTGCGGGCCAAATTGGCGGAGATACAGGCTTGGAACGAGAAGGAAGGCCCATGGCGGCTTATCAATGGTCAGTCCGATTTAGGCATCATCAGCGCCGGCATCAGCTATCTGCACAGCCGCGAAGCCGCTCCCCAGGCCAGTTTTCTCAAGCTGGGTATGACCTACCCTCTGCCCATAAAACCCATCCTGGACTTCTCCCGTTCGGTCAAAAGATGCCTGGTGGTGGAAGAAAACGATCCCTGGCTCATCACGGCCATCCGGGCCGCCGGTGGAGAGGTGGAAGGCAAGGAGGATGCCGTCTACCGCTTCGGCGAGCTGAATGTCGGCCGGGTGCGCCGCATCATCGCCGGGGTGAAGACGCCGGAGGAAGCACCGGTCAAGGGCGCCAAGCCGCCCGAATTGTGTCCCGGCTGCCCCCACCGCGCCTCCTTTACCGTGCTGAAAAAACTTGATCTGATCGTCGCCGGCGATATCGGCTGCTATACCCTGGGGGCTCTGCCCCCGCTGCAAGCCATGGATACCATGATCGATATGGGCGCAGCCATCGGCGTCGGCCTGGGTATGCGTCACGTTCTGCCGCCTGAGGAAGCCCGCCGGGTGGTGAGCGTCATCGGTGACAGCACTTTCGTGCACAGCGGCCTCACCGGGCTGGTGGAAATGGTCTACAACCCCCCGCCCACCGGACATGTGGTGATCATACTGGACAACGGCACCACAGCCATGACCGGCTTGCAGGAGCATCCCGGCACCGGCCGCCGGCTGGATCTATCCCCCACGGCGCAACTCTCATATGAGGCGGTGGCCAAAGCTATAGGTATTCCCAATGTGCATGTGGTAAACCCGGTGCGGGAGGCGGAGCGCTTCGAAGCCCTGTTGCGGGAAGCTCTGGCCAAAGAGGAGCTGACGCTGATCGTCGCCCGCCAGCCTTGCCTGCTGCACGCCGCCAAGGAAGCCCGCCGGCAGCGCCGGGAAAGCGAAAACAGCCTGCCGGTAGCCGCCCCTGCAGAGCCACCTGCCGCTCCCCCGCCAGCACCGGCGTCGGAGCCCCACTGGCCCCGCCTCACCGGAGTGATCAATGTCTGTTTCGCCGGACTGGGCGGTCAGGGCGTGATCACCGCCTCGGACATTCTCGCCGATATTGCCTTTCAGCACGGCTGCGACGTCAAAAAGGCGGAAGTGCACGGCATGAGCCAGCGCGGCGGCTTTGTCGCCTCGGAGGTGCGCTTCGGCGAGACCGTCATGAGCCCGATGATACCCGACGGCGAAGTGGATTACCTGGTGGTGATGGCTCCGGACCAAGCCGCCGTCATGGCCGAACGGCTCAAGCCGGACGGTATCCTCATCAACATCGCCGATCTGGACCTGACGGCGCTGCCCAACAAAAAGGCGGCCAACGTGGCCATACTCGGTGCTCTCAGCCGCCACCTGCCGTTCAGCACCGAAGAATGGTTCGCCGCACTAAAACGGCGCTTTCCGGCGCATCTTTATGCTGTCAATCAAGAGGCTTTTTGTATAGGAAAAGGAGGCCGAACCTGTGATCGCATTATGGAATGATTTAGCCGGTCATTTTCATCCGGACAGCTCCCTGGACTACCTGCCGCAGCCCCAGCTGCGCACCCTGCAGCTGCAGCGCCTGCAAGCCACCGTGTGCCGGGCATATGAACGGGTGGAACTATTCCGGCACCGCATGGAGGAACGCCAACTCACCCCGGACGATATCCGCACCTTGGAAGACATTGCCCTCTTGCCTTTCAGCGAGAAGTCAGATCTGCGGGATACCTACCCATACGGCTTATTTGCCAGCCCGATGAGCGAAGTGGTCAGGCTGCACGCCTCCAGCGGTACCACCGGCAAGCCCATCGTGGTCGGCTATACGGCGCAGGATATGGAAGTCTGGCGCCAGGTGATGAAAAGGACCTTTGTAGCCGCCGGACTGCACAGAGGGGATATCATCCAGAATGCCTTCGGGTACGGCCTCTTCACCGGCGGCCTCGGCGCCCACTATGGCGCCGAAGCGCTAGGTGCCACCGTGATCCCCATCTCCGGCGGGAACAGCGAGCGGCAAATCATGGTGCTGCGCGACTTCGGCGTGACGGCCATCTGCGCCACCCCCAGCTATTTTGTGCACCTGATCGAAGTGGCCGAAGGCCTGGGCATCGACTTCCGGCAGCTTCCCCTGCGTACCGGCATCTTTGGCGCCGAACCCTGGAGCGAGCAGATGCGCCGCTACATCGAAGACAAGACCGGTATTAAAGCGTATGATATATACGGCCTTTCGGAAATCATCGGCCCCGGCGTAGGCGCCGAATGCGCGCACCAAAACGGCTTGCATATATTCGAGGATCACTTCATTCCGGAAATCGTCGATCCGGTCACTGGAAAGCCCCTGCCCGACGGCGAGGAAGGCGAACTGGTCCTGAGCACCCTGAGCAAGGAAGCCATGCCCATATTGCGCTACCGCACCCATGATATCACCAGCATCATCACAGAGCCTTGCCCGTGCGGGCGGACCATCAGGCGGATCAACCGCATCAGCCGCCGCAGCGACGACATGTTTATCATCCGCGGCGTGAACGTCTATCCTTCCCAGGTGGAAGCCGCCCTGATGCGCGCCGAGCGTCATCTGCCTCACTATCTAATTGTGCTCACCCGCCGCTCCGGCCTCGATCAGATGGAAGTGCAGGTGGAAGTGACCCGGGAGATGCTGGACGACCGCATCAGCGAACTGGAACGCCTGCAGGAACGCCTCACCAAGGCTATCGAAGATGTGATTGGCCTGCGGGTGCAGGTCACCTTGGTGGAGCCGCACAGCATCGCCCGCAGTGAAGGAAAAGCCAAGCGAGTCATTGATAAGCGCAATCTGTAAAGAAGGAGTCGACCTGATGAAAATTCAACAGCTCTCGGTGTTCCTGGAGAATAAACCTGGTCGCCTCAGCTCGGTATGCAACGCCTTGGCTGCTGCCGGCATCAACCTCTCCACATTGACATTAGCCGATACGCATCAGTTCGGCATCTTGCGCCTGATCGTCCAAAACTGGCAGGAAGCCAAAAAGGTGCTCGAAGACGGCGGATATACCGTCACGGTGAGCGACGTGGTGGCCGTGGCCGTAGCCGACCGTCCCGGCGGCCTGGCCTCCATCCTCTCTATAATCGAAAGCGCCGGCATCAGCGTGGAATATATGTATGCTTTTACGGTGAAGTGCGACGAGCACGCCGTGCTGGTCTTTCGCTTCGACCAGATGGACAAAGCCGTCGCCCTCCTCAAGGAAGCCGGGGTGCAGATCATCACTGCCGACTGGCTGAAAACCATATAGGCGGAGGTATCATCCCAACGCCGTCATCACCCCAGCGCCAGCGCCGCCACGCCGCCCAGGATAGCCGCCGCACCGGCCAGGCGGCGCTTGGTGTCCCCTTCTCCCAGAAATCTGCTGCCCAGAGCGACGCCGATCAGTATGCTTACTTCACGGGTTGGTGCCACATAGCTCACCGGGGTGATCACCATGGCCATCAGTACCAGGATATAGGACACCGGCGAAAGGAAGGCCACCAAAAGTGCTTTACCGGCATGGCGGCTCCAGGTCTGTCTCACCTCTTCCCAGTGGCGCAGGGCATAGGGTGAAAGGAACAAAGCACGGCCCACATTCGCCGCCCAGTCCAGCACCAGCGGCGGCACGAGAAAAGCACTTACCGCCTGCTTGTCCCAAATTGTATAAAAAGCGATGAATACCCCGATGAGCAGGGCTTGCCCCACCCCTGTGCAGGTAGAGCCAGCCAGCCGGGCCGTTTGGCGACGATTTAGTCCCGGCATCCCTGAGAGGATATAAACGCCGCTTAAGATGCCGAAGGTGCCCAGCAAGGCCAATAACGACGGCCGCTCGCCCAGGAAGGCTATGGCCACGATAGTGGTCAATAGCGGGCCGGTGCCGCGGGCAATCGGGTAGACCAGGGAAAGGTCACTGCGGCTATAAGCCCGCTGCAGCAGGAGAAAATAACAGGTATGCAGGGCGGCGCTGGTGACCATCATCACCAACTGGGGCCAGCCTATCTGTGGCTCTTGCCAGAGGATGAAGCCTACTACCAGGGGGGAGAATATCACGGCAGCCAAGGCGGCAAAAAGCCAGACAAAAACGGCTCCCCCGCCTGCCTGCTTCGAAAGGTAATTCCAGATAGCATGCAGGAAGGCAGCCACCAAAAGCACAGCCAAAGCCAGTAAAGTCAATTGCAGCTCCCCCACCATAACTGAGGTGTATCGATTACCAGGTATTCCGCCAGAAATTCGAGTGCCGGGCTGTCCTCTCCTGCCTCACCGGTGCTCTATCCCACCGTATCCCTAATAGACCAAATGATACGACCACCCGAACAGGTCATCTATACTTCAAACAGGTCATCTATACCTCATAGTCCTTGCCTGTCCTCATCATCCTTTCCAAACGTATCCCCCGTTGCCCTACCTGCCTGTACCAACGGGAGTTGGCCATCTCATTTGCCGCCCGTTCATAGTCTCCAGCCTGTAGCGCCGCAATCATCCTCCGGAAGGCGAGGAAACCACTTATGTCCAGGTTGAAGACCATATCAATGATCACTTTTTGCCGTATTGGATCGAGAGAGACGAACCAATCGTAAACCTCCAGCCGACTCGTTATTTCGGTGATATCATTCCTGAGCAGAAGAAGAGCCTCCTCTACGGAGATCCCTTTCTTCTCCAAATTGCGTCCGACCCCGATGGATAAGTATCCGGCAGGGCACCGATAGACGGTGGTGCGCAATCCCTCATGCAGTATTAACTGCTCTTCGATAGGATGCATATTCCGGTTACCTCTCAAGTACGGTAAAATAGGCCTGCGAAAATAGACCCGCTCTTTTATTGTATGCGACCTGCTGTACACATGCTCAAGAGTAGTGCGACACATACCAGTGTTGTGATGCGGAAAAGCGATAGGGCGAAAAACCGATAAGGCGGAAAAACGATAGGGCCTGCTTTCACAGGCCCTATCATGCTTTGTTTGGTGGAGCCGATGAGGATCGAACTCACGACCTCTTGAATGCCATT
>DULU01000118.1 GCA_012840225.1 Bacillota bacterium | reverse complement strand
TGGTCGGGGTGAGAGGATTTGAACCTCCGACCTCTGCGTCCCGAACGCAGCGCTCTAGCCAAGCTGAGCCACACCCCGGCAACTAGCTTATTGAACAGAGCACTAGCTAATTATAAGCTGCAGCATGATTGAGTGTCAAGCCGTATTCCCATATTCGCCGGTATATTCGGCGGCAAGTGTTTGCGGCTTTTCATTTGTCATAAGGCCGGGTTATGTGTAAAATCAAGCTGTTCGGAGGCGAATTGATAAAACTTGCGCAACCTGGCTTTCAGCCGGCGGCGATAGGCGGGATTGGTCGTGCGGGTGCTGATGAAGCGGTCGATGTCTTCAGCAGTGGCCCGGTCGGCCAGGTAGCGGAGGAAGCGGCTGGCATCGCCCAGATAATCGTTTTCGGTTCTGATGCCGCTATCCAGTAAATACTCGAAATATGTGGTCAAGAAATGCACACGGGGAGCTTTGCCCACAGCCGGTCACCTTCCTTAGGTCGTCATAATTAAGATAGCCGGTTCGGCCGCAAATCAAACCACCCCGGGCGGGTGGACTTGCCGGCAGACGCATGGGCAGGCTAAATAACGAGGAGGGCAAATCAGTGCCTAATAATGACCCGGTGCCGGAAAATGTTATAGGCATGAGCCTTGAGGAATTGCAACAAAAATTGCTGCAGATGGGAGAGCCTGGATATCGGGCCCGGCAGATCATGCATTGGTTATATAAAAAGCGGGCTTTGTCCTTTGGGGAAATGACCGACTTGCCTCAGGCTTTACGCCGGCGGTTGGAAGAGGAGATGGCGGTACGTCTGCCGGAGATAAGAAAGGTGGCTTTATCGCAGGACGGCACGCGCAAATACCTTTTGGCCTTGGACGGCGACCCGGAACAAAGCAGCGAGCACACTATAGAAGCAGTGGCCATACCTGAGGGGAAGCGCCTGACCGTCTGCCTTTCCTCTCAGGTGGGATGCGCTATCGGCTGCCCGTTTTGCGCCACCGGTCAGGAAGGTTTCCTCCGCCATCTCCTGACTGCGGAAATTGTCGGTCAGATGCTGGTGATCCAGCAGGAATTCGCCGAACCTATCACCAACGTTGTCATGATGGGAATGGGTGAGCCGCTGGCTAATTATCGAAACGTCATGAAAGCTTTGCGCTTGATGAATCATGCTGATGGAATGGCTCTGGGGGCCAGAAGGCTGACGATCTCCACTGCCGGTTTGGCGCCGGGCATCAGACAACTGGCCGGAGAGGATCTGCAACTCAATCTGGCTGTCTCTTTGCATGCGCCCAATGACGAACTGCGCAACCGGCTGGTGCCGGTTAATCGCCGTTATCCCCTGAAACAGCTGTTGGCCGCCTGCCGTGAATATATAGAGAAGACCCGGCGGCGGATCACCTTTCAATATATATTGTTACGGGGAGTTAACGATTCTGTTAAATATGCACACCAGTTGGGGCAGCTATTGTCTGATTTGCTTTGCCATGTTAACTTAATTCCTGTCAATCCTACCGGCCAGAACGGTGGATACCTCAGACCGGCGGAAGAGGACACAGGCACTTTTGCCCGAATTCTACTACAATATGGCGTGAAAACCACAATACGCCGTGAAAGAGGTACCGACATCCGGGCAGCCTGCGGTCAGCTGAAACAGGGATCCAAAGAGAGTTCAGGACCCAGTTACTGCCGTATCTCAACATTTCAGGCATCAGAGGGGATGGATGATTGATCAGCCTGCTTATTCGCTTCGAGAAATGGCTTGAAGCCGGAATGGAGAGGTTATTCGGACCCCGGGAAAGCGTGCAACCGGTAGAGATTGCCCGCCGCATGGTGCGCGCCATGGAGGAGCAGCGGCGCATCAGCGTGCGCCATATTTATGTGCCTAATGTGTTTGCGGTGCACCTGAGTCCGGACGATATGGCCGGATTGGAGAGCATCACTCATACTTTGAGCGAGGATCTGGCCAATCATGTCCGGGCGGCAGCTAGACGTCAATCTTTTGCCTTCATTGGTCCCATCGAAGTGAGCTTTATAAAAGATGAAGCGGTGAAAAAAGGGGAAGTGAAAATCGACGCCCGCTTTCTGGAAGGGGAGGTGGTCTCCGCACCTGCAGAGGCGGAAGCCGGTGCCGGTGTTGGTACCGGTGTCGCGGAGGCGGAGCGGGTTCCGGATATTGGCGAGACCCGGCTCTATCGCGCCGAGCAGTTGACGGGCACCCGCCCCTTCTGGCAGGTAGAAGTGAGTAAAGGGCCCGACAGCGGTGCTTCTTTCACCATCCAGCTGCCCGCCAGCATCGGCAGGCGTCCCGATTGCGATGTCCAGCTGCATGATCAGAAAGTGTCCCGTCTGCATGCCCGCCTGGAACTGTCCGATCAGGGTGTGGTAGTGGTCGATGTCGGGAGTATGAACGGCACAAAAGTCAATGGAGTGGCGATCAAAAAAGAGATCGTCAGGCCTGGTGATATTATTGAGATGGGATCCACGGTGCTCAGCATCCGTCCGGTGGGAAGGGAATAGTGGTGGCAGTCCGGGCTTTATAGGGAAATTGGAGGGTAACCGGTGATCGAAGAACTGATGTGGGCAGGCCGTCTGGGTTTGCTGGCCTTGCTTTACCTGTTTTTATTGCGGCTATCATATGTGCTGAGCAAATCCATCAGCGTGCCCAAGGAAGCATACCCCTCCCAGCGCTGGTCCACCGAGAGCGGATATACAAGATCATCAGCGGCGGCATCGGCAGCCGCCGTCCGGACTACCAAACGCACCGGGCGGCGCGGCACCGCCGCGGCCGACTATGCCTTGCGCCTTTTGCGCAGCAATGCGGCCGTGTGGGTGAATGCGGCCGATGTGGAACACAAGATGGAAGTGAATGAGGCCATCGACATTACCGGCGATGTCCATATCGGGCGGGCGGCCGGCAATCATGTCAGACTGGAAGATCCTTTTACCTCAGCCTATCATGCCCGGTTGATAAGGCGGCGCCAAAGCCTGGTCATCGAAGATCTGGACACCACCAACGGCACCAGGGTAAATGGGGTGCGCATCAAAAAGCCGGTGCGCTTGGCTCCCGGCGACATGATAGATATCGGCGGAGCCAGCTTTCTGTTGGAAAAAACCAGCTGAAACAGACTTGATTTTATAGCGAGGAGCAGGAGACAGCATGCAGGTCGGAACTGAGTCCCACCCTGGACGAGTGCGCAAAGTGAATGAAGATGCCTTTCATGCCGGTCGAAGCTTATTAGCGGTGGCCGACGGCCTCGGGGGATATGCTGCCGGCGAGGTAGCCAGCAGCCTGGCCATTGAAACCCTGGCCGGTTGGCAGGACTGGGATGATCCTCAAAAGGCGTTGCTATATGCATTTCAGAAAGCCAATCATACTGTCTGGCAGCGAGCGACGACCGACGAAAAATGTGCCGGCATGGGTACCACGCTGACCGCGGCTTATATCAAAAGCGGCATGCTGTTCGTGGCCCATGTCGGCGACAGCCGGCTCTATCTCTGCCGCAACGGCAGGCTGAAGAGCCTGACGGAGGACCATTCTATCGTCAACGAGCTGATCAAAGGGGGAGACCTGACCGAGGCGGAAGCCCAGTTTCACCCGCAGAGGAATATCCTGACCCGCGCCCTGGGCATGGGACCGGAGGTTCCTGTCGATTGCTACCGGATCGATTTACAAGCCGGCGACCGGCTGCTTTTATGTACCGACGGCCTCTATAACATGGTGGCGGAGAACAGGATACAGACCATGCTGCTCAGCAAAGCGACTGCCAAGCAGATCGCCGTCAATTTGACGGCGGCGGCCAATGTTGAGGGAGGCCTAGATAACATAACGGTCATAGTGGCCTTTATCACCGGAGAGGACCTTGTATGAAAAGATACTATCCGGGTTTAATGCTGCTGGCACTGGCCTCAGGCGCATTGGCCCAGGTGCTGGTGCATCTGGCACAAAATGGTCAGCTGGATAACCGGGCGGCGACCGGCTTAGGTCTCTATGTGGCCTCCTTTTTGGCCTTGTATCTCTGGTTGAGAGGAAGAGGGGATCCGGTTATCCTGCCGGTGATCGCCTGTCTGGTTGGCCTGGGTTTGGCGGAAATCTGGCGGCTTGATTCGGCACGAGGCTGGCAGCAAACCTGGTGGGTAGCGCTGGGGACAGTGTGTTTCGCCGTCGCCAGCCGCTTTCGCAACTGGCATCTGGTGGCCGACCTGAAATACGTCTGGGCGGTAGCGGCGGCGCTGCTTTTGGTGGTGACTATCATCTTCGGTAATGAAATCGGCGGAGCCCGGGCTTGGCTGCGCTTCGGCCGTTTCAGCTTCCAGGCATCGGAGTTGGCCAAACTGATGGTAGTGGCCTATCTCGCGGCCTACCTGGCCGACACCAAGGAGTTCTTGGCCGCTCCCAGGCGGATTCTCTGGTTCATCAAAATGCCGCCTGCCCGCCATCTGGGGCCGCTGCTCCTGATGTGGTTTCTCTTCATGGTCATGTTCGTCTTCCAGCGGGATTTAGGGGGAGCGCTGCTCCTTTTCGGTGTTTTTGTCCTGATGGTCTACACGGCCAGCAATCGCCTCATCTACATCACCCTCGGCAGCCTTCTGGTGCTCGTTGGCGGGTCGTTGGCCTACACTGTGTTCAACCATGTGCGCACCAGGTTCATCGTGTGGTTGAATCCCTGGCAGTATTATCAGAATATAGGATACCAGATCATTCAGGGTTTGTTTGCCATGGCGCAAGGCGGCCTGACGGGTACCGGGTTGGGAATGGGATTTCCCTATTTGATCCCGGCGGCGGAAAACGATTTTATCTTCAACGCTTTGGTGGAAGAGTTGGGCCTCCTGGGCGGCACGTTCATTCTGGCTATGTATATGATCCTGGTGGCCCGCAGTCTCACCTGGGCCGTAGCACACGGTGATGATGTGGAGGCGCTCGCCGGGGTGGGCCTGGCCACTCTGTTGGGTCTGCAGGCCATCATCATCATCGGCGGGGTGACCCGCATGATCCCGGTTACCGGGGTCACCCTGCCGTTTCTGAGCTATGGCGGCAGTTCGATGTTGGCCTCCTTTGTGCAGATGGGCTTGATTTACAGCCTGTCGGTGACGGCTGCCGGTGCCGGCAGCCCGCAGAGCGCGGCGGAAGGGGTGTAGAGGTTGGAAGTCAGCGCCCGCCGCTTACTGATCGGTTTTCTGACGGCTTTCCTGCTATTGGAAGCCTGGATGGGGTATTGGGTGGTCTGGCAGGGGCCGGCTTTGGTGGCGCATAAATATAACCCCCGGCCGCTCTTGGCCGAGGGGCGCATCGCCAGAGGCGCCATATTGGATCGCCACGGCGAGCCGCTGGTGGTGAGCGAATGGCGGCAAAGTTCGTATAAACGCATTTTTACCGGCCCGCTGTCGGCGGTGCACACCATCGGTTATATGCATTCCAGATACGGTAAAAGCGGTTTGGAGAGAGCCTATGACGAAGAACTGAGCGGCAGAGCCATCCGGCCGGCCCCCTCCTTCGAGCGCCAGGCCGGCGGCGATAAAGGTCTGAACATCACCACCACCATAGATATAAATATCCAGAAAGCGGCGGAAAAAGCTTTAGCCGGCCGGCGGGGGGCGGTGGTGGTCCTTGATGCCCGTACCGGCGCCATTCTGGCCTCCGCCAGTGTTCCCTACTTCGATCCGGCCGCCATGGACGATGCCCTCTTTGCCGGCGACCAGGGAGAAGCGCTCTTCAATCGCGCCCTGCAGGGCCGCTATCCGCCGGGCTCAGCCTGGAAACCCTTTGTTTTATGCGCGGCGCTGGAGTCAAGATCCCTATCTCCGGAGGAGTTGTTTGAGGATAACGGTTCAATAACCATAGGTAATCATACGTTTCACAATTTTGAGGAAGAAGTTCTGGGAGTGATCAGCTTGAAGGAAGCGCTGGTGCACTCCTCGAATGTGGCCTTTGTCCAGATCGGCATCCGCACCGAAGGTAAGGCCTTCCTGGACTTAGCCAAACGTCTTGATATTGTCTCCACGCCGAATTTGCCTGTTCCCGCTACAGCCAGCCATCTGCCTACTTTGAACACCCTGCAGCAGACCGGGGCCAGAGCTCAATTCGGCTTCGGGCAGGGTGAGGTCTGGGTCACTCCGCTGCATATGGCCACAATAGCGGCCGCTATCGGCAATGGAGGCTATAAGGTGCGGCCATATCTGGTGGAAAAAGTAGGCGACAAAGTGGTGGCTCCCGAGCCCAGGCAGGAGCGGGTGATGCCCGCCTGGGTGGCGGAGTTTGTCAAAGAAGCCATGGTAGCTGTCGTGACCGAGGGTACCGGGCGGAGAGCTGCCGTAGCCGGCATATCTGTAGCCGGCAAGACCGGGACGGCGCAGAATCCCGGCGGGGCAGCCCATGCCTGGTTTATCGCTTTTGCTCCGGCTGAGGATCCTAGCGTGGCTATAGCCGTCGTGCTGGAGAATTCCGGGGGGACAGGCGGCGTGCAGGCGGCTCCGGTAGCAGCTCAGGTGATTGCCGCCGCCTTGGGTGGCAAGAACCAAAATTGATTGATGATAACCAATAACCGCTCTTTAAGTAGGTGACGGTTCTATTGATTGGCAAAATACTGGCTGGTAGATATGAAATACTGGCGCGGGTGGGCGACGGCGGGATGGCCGTGGTTTACCGGGCGCGGGATATTCTCCTGGGAAGAACGGTAGCCGTCAAGGTGCTGCGCCCGCAATTTGCCGACGACGCCGAATTCATCGAGCGCTTCCAGCGTGAAGCTCAAACCGCAGCCAGCTTGTCTCATCCCAATGTAGTGAACATCTATGATGTCGGCCGGGAAGACGATACGCATTATATCGTCATGGAATTCGTCGAAGGCCGCAATCTGAAGGAGATCATCAAGGAAGAAGGGGCCCTGCCCTGGAAGACGGCGGCTTTCATCGCCGCCGAGATCTGCCGGGCGCTGGATGTCGCCCATAAGCATCATCTGACCCATCGTGATGTAAAACCGCACAACATCCTCATCACCCGCCAGGACGGCAGTGTGAAAGTGACCGATTTCGGCATCGCCCGGGCGGCGGCCACCACTTCGCTCACCCAGACCGGCACCGTGATCGGCTCGGTTCATTATATTTCTCCCGAACAGGCTCGGGGCGGCGTGGTGGGAACCGCTGCCGACATCTATTCCCTCGGGGTGGTTCTCTATGAGATGGTGACGGGCAAAGTGCCGTTTGCCGGGGAGAATCCGGTTTCCATCGCTTTGAAGCACCTGCATGATAAACCGGAGCCGCCGCACAAGGTGAATCCGGCGGTGCCTTTGGAATTGTCGCAGATCATCATGAAAGCCATGGATAAATGGGAGGCCAACCGTTATCCTTCGGCCGCCGCCATGGGGCGGGAGTTGCGCCTTTTGATCAATGAAGCTGCCGACGAGAATATCGGCGATGAGGCTACCCAGCCTCTGGCGCCTATTATGGGAGAGGAGACGCAACTGGTGCGCAGGCGACCGGCAGCCAAGAGCAAAAAACGGCGTAGGGGCCAGGTCTGGGTGTGGCTTTTGATCGCTTGTTCCTTCATAGCCGGTCTGGTTTGGGCCGGCAAAGGCTTGCCGGAACTCTTGCTGGGGGAGGAAGTGTCGGTACCCTCGGTGGTCGGGACCACTATGAGTGAGGCCGAGAGTATCCTGAAAGAGAGCGGCTTGCGCATGGAGTGGCGGGAGAGTTATCATCCCACCGTGCCGGTGAACCGGGTCATCGATCAGGATCCGCCGGCCGGCATGCGCATTCGCAAAACCCGACCGGTGCTGGTGACCATCAGCCGGGGCGCGGAGTTGGTGACCGTGCCCGATGTGATCGGCCTGACTTTGCGGGAGGCGCAAATCAGCCTGGAAGCCGCCGACCTGAAAGTGGGCGAGGTGCGTGAGGAGGAGCAGGAGGGCGAGCCGGGTCTGGTGCTGCGGCAGACGCCTGCCGGCGGCAGTCGCCTGGCGAAATACGGGACAGTCGACCTGGTGATCCGGAAAAGCGTGGAGATCTCCCTGAGCGTTCCGGTGCCGGACCTGAGAGGCATGAATGTGGATATGGCCAGGGCCCGTCTGGCGGAAATCGGTCTGCAGCTGGGGCAGGCTCATGAGGAAATGCGCGACGACGTGGCGGCCGGGGTGATCATCGATCAGAGCATACCGGCCGACACCGAAGTGGCTGCCGGTACGGTGATCGACGTTATTTATGCTAAACCTTTGAATGTGCGCTCTTATAATGTCTCGGTCAGGGTGCCGGAGGGGCCGGAGCGCCTGGTCAAAGTGGCGGTGGTCGACGAGTTCGGCGAAAGATTGTTTTATAATAGAAAGAGCCCGGGCGGATCGAGCTTTACCGTTCAGGTTACGGTGCGCCGGGATTCAGCATCACCTAGATATCGCATCTATTTTGATCAGGAATTGGTGGAGGAGAAGCCTTTTTGATCAATGGCGCCTTTTTGATCCATAACGCGGAAAAAGCATCAGTCACTTGGCTGATGCCCGGAGAGAATCCTATAAAAGGGCGGTCCGCATGCGTCTGAGAGGCATTGTCTTGCGGGTGCTCGGTGGATTTTACCGGGTGCATCTTCCGGAGCGCGGTGAAGTGGTGGAATGCCGACTGGCCGGCAAGCTGAAGCTGCAGGATGGCCAGAGGAGCACCGGCCCGGTGATTGTCGGCGATGTCGTCACAGTGGCGAAAATCGAGGACAGCTGGGTGATCTCCGGGGTGGAGGAGCGGCGGAACGAGCTGGTCAGGCCGATGATAGCCAACGTAGGCACCTGTGTGCTGGTGCAGTCGGTGACCCAGCCGGAGCCGGTGTTGGATTTGATCGACCGGGTGCTCTTATTGGCCACGCACCGGGGCATTGCCGTGGTCATTTGCTGGACCAAGGTGGATTTGGGCGTGTCGCCCTCTGTGGCTGGGATGATCGAGTGCTACAGCGCCGCCGGCTATCCTGCCTGTCTCACCTCGGTGGTCACCGGAGCCGGGCTGGAGGAATTGGCAGCCTTGCTGGGCGGGCAGACCAGCATCCTGGCCGGTCCTTCAGGGGCCGGTAAATCGAGCCTGCTCAATGCCCTGTGTCCCACGGCCGCTCAAACCACGGGACAAATCAGCCGGAAACTGCAGCGTGGCCGGCAGACCACCCGCCATGTGGAGCTTTTGCCCTTGCCGGGCGGCGGCTGGCTGGCCGATGCACCCGGTTTTTCCAAACTGGATTTGCTCGATATCGAAGTTTATGAGCTGCCGCATTTATATCCGGAGTGGCGCGTGCCGGCCCAGAGGTGCCGTTATGCCGACTGCCGCCATGCCGAGGAACCAGATTGTGCCGTCAAGCAGGCTTTGGCCGAAGGCAAGATCGATAGGGGGCGCTACCAGCGTTACCTGTCCTACTTAAAAGAGGTGGAATATAATGCCCAACGGCGTTACCAATAATGAGAAAGCGACGAAAGACGAGCTAACTCTGCTGGTGGCCCCGTCCATCCTGGCGGCGGATTTTGCCCGCCTGGCAGAGGCCGCAGAGAAGGTGGCCTCGGCTTCCTGGCTGCATGTGGATGTGATGGACGGGCGTTTTGTCCCCAACATAACCATCGGACCGCCGGTGGTGGCGGCTTTGCGCCGGGTGACAGAAAAGTACCTCGACGTGCACCTGATGATTGAAGAGCCGGAGCGCTACATCGCCGCTTTTGCCGCCGCCGGGGCCGACGGCCTTACCGTGCATGTGGAAGCCTGCCGCCATCTGCACCGGGTGGTGCAGCGGATTAAGGCGGAAGGGCTGAAAGCCGGCATCTCCCTGAATCCCGCCACCAGCCATCACTCCCTGGAGTGGATTCTTCCGGAGATCGACCTGATCCTGGTGATGACGGTCAACCCCGGTTTCGGCGGGCAGAGCTTTATCCCCGGCATGCTGAAAAAGGTTAAAGCCGTGCGGGAAATGATCGACCAGGGCGGGTATGATTGCCGGCTGGAGGTGGATGGCGGTATAGATCACACCAACATCAGACAGGTGGCGCTGGCCGGCGCCGATGTCTTCGTCGCCGGCACGGCGGTTTTCGGTCAAAGCGATCCCGATGCGGCCGTGCGCCGGCTTTATGCGGCCGCAATTGGCAATGCTCCTGGAGATGCCGGTTTCTGACGGCGCGATAGCCTCTTGACCTGCAGGTAAGGGTTAGTTATAGTAGCCTGGTCCTATACTCTCGATAGTCAAAATATGACGATAGTAATACTTGACAGCATGGCCTGTCCATGTTATTCTTTACTTGCCGGCCGGCGAAAGATACTTGCAGGGCTAGAGGGGGAGTGCAGCGCCGACAATTCATCCTTGATCCCAACATCCTTAAACCTTCATTAGAAAATAAAAAATAAAATCCCTCACGGGCATGGCTGGAAATGACAGGAGCAGAGAAAAACCGCATAACTTAAAAAATAAAACGTCCTGCGAGTATTCCCCACGGGTGAGTATTCCCCACGGGCGAAACAAAGGGAAGGCAGCGATAGAGGGCTGCCTTCCCTGCATTGTTGCCGGTAGGAGTAATAATGATGCAGACCGGCGGCGTCAGACCGCCCGCTCCACTTTGCCCGATTTTAAGCACTTGG
Source organism: Bacillota bacterium (assembly GCA_012840225.1). Classification (GTDB taxonomy): domain Bacteria; phylum Bacillota; class Limnochordia; order DTU080; family DTU080; genus DULU01. The sequence goes on along the minus strand of DULU01000118.1, from coordinate 12,751 downwards.
AGCACACATAAGCCCGCCTGGGCGCTCCTTCGACCACAATCCTGACCCGGTGCAGGTTCGGTTCCCATGTCCGCTTCACTTTTACATGCGAATGGCTCACCGCATTGCCGGCTACTGTTCCTTTGCCGCAGGAGAAACAAATTTTTGCCAAAGCTATAGACACCTCCGCAAAACACCGCAAAACTGACTAAAGGCCGATAGGCTACCTAACCAGGAGGCATATTCACGCCGGACATTCAATAATCTCCACCAGGGAATCTATGCCTCCGGCATTCCGCGCTATCTTAGCATATGATGATTTAGTTGTCCATAGAGGAACTTATTTGCTACATTAAGCAATGGAGACGGTTTTGCTCACGATTGCCGCCGGATTGGACGATCCAGGTAGGAATCGGTACGTTGTTCATCGAATATGAGCGGAGTTGTCGTTGCATGAACTTTTTAGGTGGTTAGGAATGGATAAACTTACTGCAGACGCGTTTCGTATGATGGCCCGGGCCTCCGCCGCCAGGCTGGAAGCGGAAAAAGCCAGGGTTGATGCTTTGAATGTTTTTCCCGTCCCCGATGGCGACACGGGTACGAATATGGCTCTAACCCTTTGGGCGGCAGCCAATGCTGTTTTGAAGCATGAGGGCGGGGGATTGGGAGAGTTGGCGGAGGTTGCCGCCAAGGGAGCTTTGATGGGGGCCCGCGGCAATTCCGGCGTCATCCTGTCGCAGTTTTTGCGCGGTTTTGCTGATGCTGTAAAAGGTTATGACGAAATTGATGCCGGGCAATTGGCCAAGGCTTTGAAACAGGCGGCCGATGCGGCGTATGGTGCGGTGGTGCGCCCCGTGGAGGGCACTGTGCTGACAGTGGGCAAGGAAGCGGCCCGGCAGGCCATGAAAATTGCCGAAGCAGGCGGCAATTTGCTTGAAGTGCTGGATGGTTCCCTGGCGGCGGCGATGAAAACCCTGGCGCAGACTCCGGAACTGTTGGCGGCGTTAAAAGAAGCCGGCGTGGTTGATGCTGGAGGTGAGGGTTTGGTGGTGGCAGCCACAGGCGCTCTCTCAGCCATTAACGGCAAGATGGACGATGCGGCTTTACGGGAGATAAAGGAGCCGGATCTTGGTCCGGAGCCGGAACCGGAAACGGAGCCTGCCCCGCCCGGACGGGAAGCCCAGGCTAAGGCGGAATCGGTGGCGGGAGGCATCAGCGAGGCGACGCCGCAATATCGCTATTGCACCGAATTCCTGCTGAAAGGCGAGCAATTGGACAAGCCGGCCATAGAAAAAGCCTTGGCCGATCTGGGCGACAGCATGCTGGTGGTGGGTGAACCCACACTGCTCAAAATACACATTCATACCAATCATCCCGGATTGGTGCTGGAACTGTGCGGCTCTCGGGGAGAATTGTCCGCCATTCATATCAACAATATGGCCGAGCAAAATATAGAAGCCGCCCGGAAAGCCCGCCCGTCCGAAGCCCCAGCCGCCGGGCCGGCAGAAAACCGGACGGAGGAGACCGGAAGAGTGGGCGCCGGCACCGGAGCGGACGACAAACCGAAAGAACCGGTGGAGTTAGCGGTGGTCAGCGTCACCAGCGGCAGCGGCTGCATTGAACTTCTGAAAAATCTGGGTGTGGCGGAAGTCGTGCAAGGCGGACAGACCATGAATCCCAGCACCGAACAGATCCTGAGCGCCATTGAAAAAGCCAACGCCAAAGCGGTGATTGTGCTGCCGAACAACGGTAATGTCCTTATGACGGCCAGGCAAGCCGCCCATCTGGCCAGCATTCCTGTGACCGTGATTCCCTCCCGTTCGTTTTGCGAAGGGGTGGCAGCCATGCTGCAGTTCTCTCCCAAAGAGCCCCTGGCGGATAACGTCAAGCGTATGGAAGAGGCGCTCAGCACCATCGCGAGCGGCGAGGTGACGGTGGCGGTGCGCGATGCCAGGGTGGATGGTCACAACATAGTGAAAGGTTCCCATCTCGGCATCAGCCGGGGACGGATCATCAGCAGCGGCGATGACCGCACCCAGGTGATCAAAGAACTGGTGGCCGCCATGATGAAGGAGAAAGGCGGCACGCTGGTCACTTTTTACATCGGCGCCGATACTCCGGAAGAGGAAGCCGCCGCCATAGCGGCCGAACTTACCGCCGCCTACGGCGTGGAGGTAGAGATCTACCAGGGCCTGCAGCCGGTTTATTCATACTTGATTTCTGTGGAATAGCCTGACCGCGGGGATTAATCATAACCCTTTCGGAAACTCGGGAACTTAATCATTGTTAGGAGGTAATCAGTGGCTATAAGGATTTTTTCCGATTCGGGTGCGGATATCAGGCCGGATTTTGCCAGGGAACTCGGTGTCACCGTGGTGCCGTTGAGCGCTCACTTCGGTGAGGCGGTGTACAAAGACGGTGTCGATCTCTTGCCCGATGAATTCTACCGGCTCTTGGTCACCAGCCAGGAGTTGCCTAATACCTCACAACCTTCCCCTGGAGATTTCCTCACCGCTTACCAGCAAAACAGTGAACCTGGGGATATCATTTTTTCCATTCATCTGTCGAGCAAAATGAGCGGCACATTTCAATCGGCGACCTTGGCGGCCAAGCAGTTGACCGACCGGGAAGTGCGGTTGATCGACAGCAAATCGGCTTCCCTCGGTGAAGCCATTCCTGTCGTCATGGCGGCCCGCTGGGCCAAAGCCGGGGTGGCTCCCGATACCATCGAGCGGCGGGTGCAATACATGATTGAAAACCAGGTATTGTACTTTGTCGTAGGCACCTTGGAATACCTGCACCGGCACGGCCGCATAGGCAAAGCCCAGCATTTGATGGGCAGCTTGCTAAATATTAAACCTGTGCTCACCATAGAAGACGGCATGGTCAGCCCGGCAGAAAAAGTGAGAGGCGAGGCGCGGGCCTTAGCCAGGGCGATGGAATTGCTCAGAGAAAAAACGCCCGCAGCCCGGAGCTATATCGCCGGTGTGGTAGATGCCAATGTGCGGGAGACTGCCGACAAGATGGCGGCCCAGATGCAGGAATATTTTCCCAACGCCGAGATATTGCGGGCTATGCTGGGACCGACCATCGGCATCCATGCCGGCCCCGGCACCATAGGATTAATGATCAACGCTATTCCTGAAGATATAATATAACGCCCATACATTTTTTGCGGCATTGGCGGGAAGGCGGGAGGCGGCTTTTGGGTGCGGGTGATTGCCGGAACGGCCCGCGGCAGGCTGTTGAAGGTGCCAAAAGGTATGCTGGTCAGGCCTACCACCGACCGGGTGAAAGAATCTGTATTTGCCATACTGATGCCTGTGCTGAGACAAGCCGTGGTGCTTGATCTCTTTGCCGGCTCCGGCGCCCTGGGCATCGAAGCGCTGAGCAGAGGCGCCGGGCGGGCGGTGTTTGTGGAGAAAAGTACCTTAGCCGTCTCCTGCCTGCGGGAAAACCTGGAGACGGCCGGCGTGGCGGCTTTGGCTACCGTGTTGAATATGCCGGTGGCCAGAGCTTTGCTTTTGTTGAGCAAGCACGGGGAAACCTTCGATCTGGTGTTTATGGATCCCCCATATGAGCGGGCACTGGTCGGGAAAACCCTGGACGATTTGCAGAAGGCCGGGGTGGTGCGGCCGGGAGCGATTTGTGTGATAGAACACAGCCGGAGAGAGGAAATCCCTGCAAAAATGGAGAAGTTTACCACATTCCGTCAGGTCCGCTTCGGTGACACATCCGTATCATTCCTTAAAGCTGATTTGGCTGAGGAGCAATGATGTTGAGAGTAGCTGTTTATCCGGGAAGTTTCGACCCGCTCACGTTCGGGCATCTTGATATCATCACCCGCAGCGCCGGTCTGTTCGATCAACTGGTGGTGGGTGTGCTGGAGAATTCCGGTAAAAAGGTGCTGTTTCCTTGCGAAGAGCGGGTGGAAATGTTGCAGGAGGCCACCGCGCATCTGCCTAATGTTGTCTGCGAAAGCTTCAAGGGCTTGACGGTGGATTTTGCCAGGAAGCATAAGGCCGTGGCCGTTGTGAGGGGGTTGCGGGCGGTTTCCGATTTCGAGTTCGAATTCAAGCTGGCGGCGGCCAACCGTCATCTGGCGCCCGAAATCGAAACGATTTTTATGATGACGAGCCATGAATATTCTTTCTTAAGCTCATCCATCGTCAAGGAAGTGGCCGATCTGGGCGGTCCGGTGCGCGGTTGGGTGCCTATAGGGGTGGCCAGGCGGCTGGAGGAACGTTTCCGAAGGTCTGGAGAGGCGGGGAATAATGATGAATAGGATGAATCTCTTGATTTTACTGGACCGCTTGAACCAGCTCATTGAATCGGCACCGGAAATCCCGTTTACAGGCAAGAGTCTGGTCGATACCGAAGCAGCGCTGGACCTGATCGATAAGTTGCGCAATGCCATCCCCGAGGAAGTGAAACGGGCGGAGTGGCTGACTTCGGAAAAGGACAGAGTGCTGCAGGAAGGCCAAAGCGAGGCCGAAAGAATAGTAGCACAGGCCGAGCAGTATGTGGCTAAAATGATAAGTGAGTCGGAAATTATAAAACAGGCGCAGGCTCAAGCCCAGGAGATCATTGAGGAAGCCAGGAGGCGCAGCGCCGAAATGGAAAAAGAGGCCGGAGCTTACGCCGATGCCGTGCTGAACAACCTGGAAAAGCAACTGGAAAAAACCCTGCTTGTCGTGCGTAAAGGACGGGAGGAGTTGCAGGATAGCCAACAGTCTGCCTGAATAATAACGAAGCGAGGTCATTGTCATGAGATTACGCTTTATTCGTCTTGTAATAGCGTCTATTCTCATTTCCTTTGTTTTTGTTGCTTCATCTGGTGAAGCTTCATCACCTGTCATCTCTGAAGGCGATAAAAACGGTTATGTCTGGCATGCCCAGGAGATTTTGTTTGCGCTCGGTTACCTGGAGTGCAGTCCGACAGGTTACTTCGGGTCATTGACCAAGACGGCCGTGAAGCGGTTTCAGGCGGACTTTGGGTTGAAGGTCGACGGGGTGATCGGCCGGGAGACATGGGCTCAGCTCTATCTGGCGCAGAAGAGCATGATCGAATATGTGGTCAAGCCCGGAGAGACGCTCTGGGCGCTGGCCCATACCTTCCAGGTCGATGTGGAGCATCTGGCGGCGGTGAATAAAATCACCGACCCGCATCGCTTGATGTCCGGCACGAAACTTTTGATTCCCACCTCCGGCAGCAGCACGAGCAGCCCTGCAGGTGCTGCCGGTCAAGCCGAAGCGGTGGTCGCTGTCGGTGGCGAAGCCGGCAGCTTGATCAAATTGAGTGCCGGCGGGGGAGAGGGCTATATCCGGCCGGAATATTTGGATTGGCGGGAAGCCAATCTGCTTTTTCCTCACGCGTCAATAGCGCGCCTGATTGATGTGGATACAGGTCTATCGTTCAGAGTGAAGCGTTATTACGGGCATCTTCATGCCGATGTCGAACCGCTGACCGCTCAGGACACCGAGATCATGAAGAGAATCTACGGCAATTACAGCTGGGAGCGCAGGGCGGTGATAGTCGTGATCGGCGAGCGGTATATCGCCGGTTCGATCAACGGCATGCCGCACGGCAACTATTCAATCAAAAACAACAATTTCCCCGGCCATTTCTGCCTGCACTTCCGCAACAGCCGCATCCACAAGACCGGGCTGATAGACAGCGCTCATCAAGCGGCGGTAAAAAAAGCTGCGGAATACCAAATCGAGGCTGTGATGCTTGACAGGTTCTGATTCCGCTGTCTATAATGGCGGGGTGATGTTGTGCAGATAAATATTAAAGCCATCAAAGAAACACCGGGATCCCGGATCGAGGTTAATGAAACCCTGGGTGAGCTGCCCGGAATAAACCTGGGCGGGGATGTGCTGGTCAAATCCCCGTTTGCCGTAAAGGCAAGCATAACCAACACCGGCAGCTGCTACCTGCTGCAGGGCCAAATTGAGGTGCTTCTGGAACTCAGTTGTCACCGCTGTTTGCGCACCTTTACCAAGTTGCTCACGGTGCCGCTTTTTGAGGAGTTTTTCCCCGAGAAAAACAGCCGGCAGCGCGAGAAGCATCAGCAGCAGCACCCCGACACCCGCGCCGTCCAGGACGACCAGGATGAGTGGCTGGCCGAGAAGAGCACCATCACCGGCGATGTTATCGACCTGACGGCGACCTATCGCGATCACGTCATGCTCGGACTGCCGATGAAGGTGCTGTGCCGCGAGGATTGTCCCGGGTTGTGTCCGGTATGCGGTGCTGTTAAAGCCGAGGGATCCTGCCGCTGCCGGGCGGAGGGCAACGGCGACCCCCGCCTGGCTGTGTTGAGGGATCTGCTGGCCTCCGCATCGGAGGCCCCGGAGCCGGATCCGGAGCGAGAGAAATGAACCGTGGCTATTGTTGATACAGGGGAAAGGGGAATGATTTCATGGCTAATCCCAAAAGACGCTGGTCCAAAGCTCGCACCAGCAGTCATCGGGCCAACTGGAAACCAGAGGTGATCGACACCAATACTTGCGGGCGCTGCCGCCAACCCAAATTGCCTCATCGGGTTTGCCTCAACTGCGGTTATTATGACGGGCGCCAGGTGATGGAGATTAAAGAAAAGAAGAAGACCAGCTGAAACCGATTTCTTTATGTTGGCGCGACAGGTGGTCAAGCCGTAGGTTCAGGGAAAGTGCACTGCAGATCGGGCAGCGCACTTTTTCTTTATCTGTAGGTCTCCCGGGGCTTGTCAAACGGCTGCAGGCCAGGTATGATTATGACCAGGTGTTAGCATCAGGTGCCAAGGAGTGCAGCCGTGAGGCGGAAAAGCAAAAGCGAACGCCAAAAAGAGCTTTTGGCCATCCTGCGGGCGGAACCTTTTTTAACCGATGATGAGCTGGCCTCCCGCCTTAATGTCAGCGTTGCTACCATCAGACTCGACCGCCTGGAGATGGGCGTTCCCGAAATGCGGGAGCGGGCCCGCCATCTGGCTGAGAAAGTGTCCTCGCAAGTGATCAGCATGCGCCACGATGAGATCATCGGTGAAGTGCTGGAGATCGAGGTGGGAAAATGGGGCATATCGCTCTTGCGCACCGGGCCCAAGATGGGTTTTGCCGAGAAAGGCATAGTGCGCGGGCATCACCTGTTTGCCCAGGCCAATTCCCTGGCGGTAGCGGTGATCGACTCCCCTGGTGCTCTCACGGCTGCAGCGAGGATGCGCTTCCTGCATCCGGTATATGTTGGAGAAAACGTACTGGCCAAAGCAGAAGTGGAATCGGGCGAAGGTCTGCGCCGTCATGTGCATGTCGTCAGCTCCGTGGATGAAGAGACGGTCTTCGACGGGCATTTCGTCGTCTGGGCCGGGGTGCTGAAAGAGCATGAACGGAGCCGCCGGACCTGGAAGCCGACAGAGGAAGGCAGGAACCTGGTTTGATCATTGCAGTGGATGCTATGGGCGGTGATCAGGCACCGGCGGTAACCGTAAAAGGAGCCCTTCTGGCCGTGCGCCGCTTTGGTGTTAAAGTGCTGTTGGTAGGCGACGAACCTCGGATCAGGCAGCATTTGGGTGAAGAAGAGGTGCCGGAGATCAGCATCAGGCATGCGCCGGAAGTGGTGGCGATGGGTGCTCAACCGCTGGCCGCCGTGCGCCGGCAAACTGCCTCCTCCATTGTGCAGGGAGTACTGGCAGTTAAGGAAGGGCAAGCCGATGCCTTTGTCAGTGCCGGCAACACCGGGGCGGCGATGGCCGCTTCCCTCCTCTATTGGGGCCGGGTGAAAGGAGTGGAACGGCCGTCTATCGCTCTTGCCATCCCCTTGCCGAGCGGCCGGCGCGTCCTCCTTTTGGATGCCGGTGCCCAGGTCGATTCCCGTCCCTCTCACCTGGTGCATTATGCCTATGTGGGTTCCATCTATGTCCACAAAATGTGGGGGCTCACCTCGCCGCGGGTGGGGCTGTTAAATATAGGCGAGGAAGAGACGAAAGGTTCCGAGTTGGCGGTGGAAGTATATAGACGCCTTGCAGCCCAAAGCGATCTGCATTTTATCGGCAATATCGAGGGGCGCGACGTCTTCTCGGGCAAAGCGGATGTGGTGGTTTGCGACGGTTTTACAGGCAATATCTTCCTGAAGACGGTCGAGGGAGCCATTAAGTTTATGCTCGATATGTTGCATGATGCCATAGACGACGATATTTCGGCCAAAATCGGGGCATTGCTGATGAGGAAGGCGATGCGCCGGGTGAAAAACCGGCTGGATTATGCGGAATATGGCGGTATGCCTCTCCTCGGCATACAGGGCGTCTGCATCATCGCTCACGGTTCATCCAACGAAAAAGCGATTATGAATGCCATCGGAGCCGCCAAAGAGGCTGTCCGGAACAATGTGGTCAAGGCGATAAACGAGGTATATTTACAAAAAGAGGGGACACTTGATGGTACGAGCGGGAATTTGGGGTGTAGGTAAGGCTATTCCCGAAAAGGTGTTGACGAACGCCGATCTGGAAAAAATGGTCGACACCAGCCATGAATGGATTATTGAGCGCACCGGAATTGTGGAAAGGCGCATTGCCTCCCCTGAACAGTCCTCATCGGATTTGGCTTCCGCGGCGGCTCTTGATGCTTTGCGGGCGGCTGAAGTGGATGTTGGTGAGCTGGACATGATCATCGTCGCCACCGCCACTCCGGATATGGTCTTTCCTGCCACGGCCTGCCTGGTGCAAGCGGAAATCGGCGCCAAAAACGCCGCCGCCTTCGATCTTTTGGCCGGCTGCACCGGGTTTATCTATGCTTTGGACCTGGCCGTCAGGGCGGTGGAGACCGGTGCCTACAAAAGAGTCCTGGTGATCGGGGCCGATGTCCTGTCCAAAATCACCAACTGGCGCGACAGGACCACCTGCGTGCTCTTCGGTGACGGTGCCGGCGCCTGTGTGGTGGCTCCGGTGAAAAGAGGGGGAGTGATCTCCACCTATCTGGGTGCCGACGGGAGCGGGGGCGATAAGCTCTCGGTGCCGGCCGGTGGTTCGCGCCTGCCGCTGAGCGCCGAAGTTTTGGAGCAGGGCTTGCATTATATACACATGGTGGGTAAAGAAGTTTTCAAGTTTGCCGTGCGCATCATGGGCGAGGCCTCACTGGAGGCGCTGCAGCGCGCCGGCTTGCAGCCGGAAGACGTCGATCTTCTGATTCCGCATCAAGCCAATATCCGCATCATTGACGCCGCCGCCAAACGGCTTGATCTGTCGCCGGAGAAAGTATTCGTCAATGTCGACAGATACGGGAATACCGGGGCGGCATCCATCCCCATTGCCGTGCACGAAGCCTTGGCGCAGGGTGGGCTTTTGCCGGGCAAACGGGTGGTATTGGTGGGCTTCGGTGCCGGGCTGACCTATGGCGCCTGCGTGTTGGAGTGGAATTCACGGGAGGACCGCTTGTTATGAGCCGACCCAAGCTGGCTTTCATTTTCCCCGGCCAGGGGACACAGAGAATCGGTATGGGCCTGGAGTTGGCTAAGGCCTTTCCTGAGGTCGGAGAGGTTTTTGCCGCCGCCGATGCCGCTTTGGGAGAGAATCTGAGCGAGCTCTGCTTCCATGGTCCGGAGGAGTTGCTGCGGCAGACGGTCAATGCCCAGCCGGCCATTCTCACCGCCAGCGTGGCTTTTTGGCGGCTGGTGTCGGGCTACTTCACCCCCGATTGTGTGGCCGGGCACAGCTTGGGCGAATATTCGGCCCTGGTGGCGGCGGGGAGCCTGGAGCTTGCGGAGGCGGTCAGGCTGGTGCGAGAGCGGGGCCGCCTGATGGAGGAGGCCGTACCTCCCGGCACGGGGACCATGGCGGCCATCATCGGCTTGGAGAAAATGAAGGTGTTGGAGCTGTGTCGGGAAGTAGCCGAAAGCGAAGGATTGGTAGAGCCGGCTACATATAATGGAGGTGGCCAGGTGGTGGTGGCCGGGTTGGTGCCGGCGGTGCGGAAACTGATGGAGCTGGCGCTGCAAAGCGGAGCCAAGCGGGCCGTACCGTTGAACGTGAGCGGGCCTTTTCATTCCGGCCTCTTGCAGACGGCCGCCGCCGGGTTGGAAAAAGTGCTGCAAAATGTGAGAATCGCTCCTCCGCGCTGTCCGATATATGCCAATGCCACGGCATGCCCGGTGCTCGCTCCCGATGAGATACGCCGGGCGTTGACCAGGCAGGTGTGCTCGGCCGTGCTCTGGGAGGATTGTGTGGAAGCCATGTGGCGGGACGGCGTGCGCGTTTTTGTGGAGATCGGCCCGGGAACAGTGCTGAGCGGCCTGGTGCGCCGCATCAGGAAAGAAGCCCAGTGCTTGCACGTCGAGGACGGCGAAAGCTGGAATAACCTTCTTGAATGGGCAAAAAGGAATGATGTAATATGAGTCTGGCAGGTAAAACCGCCCTTATTACCGGAGCCAATCGGGGCATCGGCCGGGCTGTGGCTCTGGCGATGGCAGAAAAAGGTGCTCTGGTCGCCCTCGGCAGCCGGCGGCCGGAAGCGGCAGAAACGGTCAGGGAAGAAATTGAGAAGCGCGGTGGGCAGGCTTTCGTCGTGGCGTTGGATGTCGGCAGCACCGCCTCGTGCAGCGAGGCGGTGGATCAGGTGGTCGGGCGAACCGGACGCCTGGATATCCTGGTCAACAACGCCGGTATCACCAGGGACAGTGTCCTCCTGCGCCTGAGCGAAGAGGATTGGGATCAGGTCCTGGACACCAATCTGAAAGGGGTCTACCGGTGTAGTCGCGCCGCCCTGCGGCCGATGCTTAAGGCCCGCTCCGGGGTGATCATCAATATTAGTTCCATTGTGGGCCTGATCGGCAACCCCGGGCAGGTCAATTATGCGGCGGCCAAAGCCGGGGTGATCGGTTTTACCAAAAGCCTGGCCCGGGAAGTGGCTTCCCGGCAGATCAGAGTGAATGCGGTGGCACCGGGTTTCATCGACACGGACATGACCGGGAGTTTATCCGAGGAGCAGCAGAAGGCCTTGGCGGCCCGCATCCCCCTCGGGCGCACCGGTAAGCCGGAGGAAGTGGCCGCCGCAGTTTGTTTTCTGGCCGGGGATGAAGCTTCTTATATTACCGGTCAGGTGATTGTAGTGGACGGCGGGTTGGCTATGTAATCCAGGAGTGGAAACAATGGGCCAGGAAGGCCCGGAACCGACCCGAATCAATATGCTGAGCGAAGCAACAAAAGGGGGTGTGAGGTATGGACATTTTCGAAAAAGTGCGGGACCTGGTAGTCGAGCAATTGGGTGTGGAAGCTGATGAAGTGACCATGGAGGCTTCGTTCGTGGACGATCTCGGTGCTGATTCCCTGGATATCGTGGAGTTGGTGATGGCTTTCGAAGAGGCCTTCGATTTGGAGATTCCCGATGAGGATGCCGAAAAGATCACCACGGTAGGATCGGCGGTATCTTATCTGAAGTCTAAAATAGAAGGATGATCTAGCCAACAGGTTGTCCTCTGGAGGTGGAGCGCGGTTAATGAAGCGGGTTGTAGTAACGGGAATGGGAGTGGTCACACCCGTCGGGATCGGCGTGTCTGAAATGTGGGCTTCTCTCATCGCCGGTAAATCGGGTATCAAGCCCATCAAACAATTCAATGCCGGAGAACTGAGCTCCCAGATAGCCGGAGAGATCGATGATTTTGATCCTTTGGACTATATGGACCGCAAGGATGCCAAGCGGGCCGACCGTTTTGCCCAGTTCGCAGTGGCTGCAGCCAAGCTGGCATTGGAAGATGCGCGCCTGGATATCAACTCGGTCGACCGTGACCGGATTGGAGTGTTGATAGGCTCGGGGATCGGCGGCATTCACACCTTGGAGGAAGAGTGCCGCAAGTTAGTAGAAAAGGGCCCGAAGCGGGTCAGCCCCTTCACTGTACCGATGATGATCTCGGACATGGCGGCGGGCTTGGTGGCCATCGTCTTCGGTTTGCGGGGACACAATGCCTGTTCGGTGACGGCCTGCGCTTCAGGGACGCATTCCATCGGCGATGCCTACCGGATCATCAAGTTCGGTGTGGCTGACTGCATGATTACCGGTGGTTCCGAAGCCGCCATCACAGAGCTGGCCATGGCCGGTTTTTGTGCCGCCCGTACCTTATCCACCCGTAACAGCGACCCTGAGAAAGCTTCACGACCCTTTGAAAAGATGCGGGACGGATTTGTGATGGGAGAAGGGGCCGGCATCCTGGTGCTTGAAGAGCTGTCGCACGCCCTGCGGCGCGGCGCTCCCATTCATGCCGAAATTATCGGCTATAGCGCCACCGGCGATGCCTATCACATCACGGATCCCGCTCCTGAGCATGAGGGCGCGGCGCGGGCTATGCGTCTGGCTTTGGCCGACGCCGGCATCACACCGGAGGATGTCGACTACATCAATGCGCACGGCACCTCCACGCCAGCCAACGATGCCAACGAGACGGTGGCCATCAAAAAAGTCTTCGGCGCCTCAGCCTATAATCTGCCTATCAGTTCCACCAAGTCGATGACCGGGCATCTGTTGGGTGCCGCCGGAGGGGTGGAAGCGGTGATCGCCGCCATGACCATCAAGACCGGCATCATTCCGCCCACCATCAATTATGAAGTGCCCGATCCCGTGTGCGATTTGGACTATGTGCCCAATCAAGCCCGACACAAGAGGGTCAAAGTGGCCATGTCCAATTCCTTCGGTTTCGGCGGTCATAACGCGGTGCTGGTTCTGGCGGAATACACCAGGTAGAAACCTTATCCGGCAGTACCGTCCATCTGCATGATAAGATGACAAGCAAGGCGGGAGGAGTCGGAAGCTC